>NZ_JALPRH010000059.1:0-8412 GCF_030464795.1 Paraburkholderia sp. SECH2 | reverse complement strand
CGGTCTTCTCCATCGTGAGCCTAGGCAAAGTTAGCGCCGCACGAACTTTACCGCGGCATCGCTAATGCGACAGAACCAGACTGTGCACCTATCCCGACCTTGCTGACTACATCCGTTGAATCGCCTTAAGGACGGAGTCACCACTATCGGTGATATGAGGACATGGATGCCCGGTCGCCGGATTTTTCAGGAATACGAGCTGACGCTCCAGCAGTACGTTAAGTTCGGCACGCCTCAGATCAACCTGATCGGGCGCATCCTTGATAAGCATCAAGGTTGAAAATTCATGGGGGCTTAGCACGTTCGCTCCTTGTTTTGACCTGTCTCAGCCGAAAGCATTGTCTGACACTACTATTGCTGAGTATGGGGAAGACATCGATGTCCCGCTTGCTTCGCGGCCGGTCTCGAATTGGTTTTATCATTCCGTCGTCAGTCAGTGCAGGACCAGAACGATGAGGCGACACGCGGGCGCATGACAAAACTAACGATTCCAAGATTCCACATCCATCATGGGTATATACGATGCCTGATTCGATCGCATTAGACACCTAGCAATAGTTTCAGGGCGCTCGTGTTCCGAGCCTTTCTCACGCCTGAGATCAACGCATGGCCACGCTTCGCCGGAGAGACGCATGCGGGCGCGATGGTTCCGGGCACGCAGCGCGGCAACCGTCGAACGCGTTTGGACCGCATCACGGACCGAGACGCTCAAATCTGAAAAAACTCATCTGGATGATAGCAATGCTAAACATTTTGCGCACTCTTCCGCCTGTTGAAATGTGACGTTGCTGGCGCACAACACAGCACAACCCCGTGGGGCGAAGGATCTACTAACGAGTGCTATCGGAGAGGCGCATCCGGTTCATATCATCACGCGTGCGATTCACCGACGTTATTGAACTATATAGTACTATTTAACGTTAATTTATGGGGGATCATTATGCATTCGCATTTGTATGTTGCTGATCGTGTCCGTCTCAACCATATACCCAAGCTTGGACGATTATTCGCATGCGTGGGCGCCACAGCGCTGCTACTAAATAGCACCTCAATATTTGCCGCATGTGAGGATGAGGCAAACACGCTATGCTCGCCTGGTTACAGTCATTGCCTATAGGACGCAATGCAGTCTATTGCAAGCGCCGTCAAGGATTGTCAGGATCCTGTCGCGGGAGAGGTCAATGCTAGGCTATGGGCAAAGACCCCCAACTTTTTTGATGGAGCACCCTACGAGAAGCAGTTTTGGATGTGTGTAGCCGAAGCATGCGCGGATAGCCGCTCAACTGGCGAGAATTAGCGAAGCCTCCGTACCGTACCTGATGGCTGTTTTTCTATGCGCTACCGATACCTATCGGATTTGATAGCTACCTGCTCTGTCTTGAATCTGTAAAGTTGACCTTACGGCACCGCGCAACATTGCGGTGAGGGGCGTACAACGCAATGCATGCATGAGCCGCTTTTCGACGGCACTGCCCGCTGCTTTCGCGGACTCGCTTCAATCCTCTCCGTTCGCCGTCGTTGCATCCGCCAGCGACAGGTACATCGCGCGGACGAACCTCGACAATGCCCTGCCGCGTCCAGAGAACGCGACCCGATCGCATGGAGGCGTACGCTCAAACACCGACTTATCAGACTGAAAGTGTTCCAGCTTTGGAGCATTGCAGGACAGCATTAATGAACGAGGGACTTCCTCGATATCGCCTCGGTTAGGGCATTTTTTTGGAGCAGGTAATGAATCAGTGGAATCCGGAACGACACGCTGCGGCACAACGAGCGACTGCGGAGGCGTCGTTTGCGACGGCAAACCAAGTGTTCGAGAGTTTTCAAAAAATGGTCAAGCTGAATCTGCAAGCCGTCAAGTCGGGCATCGCCGAATCCGAAGAGATAGCCCTCAACGCACTATCGGGAAAAAGTCCGCAGGAATGGGTCACCCTGCAGGGCGGCGTGGCGAACCTGATTCCTGACCGGGTTCAGTCGTACTACGGCCAGCTGTTCGCCATTGCATCGGATGCTCAATTGGAATTTGCGAACGTCGCCAGCGAGCAATTCGCGACTCAGCAGAGCAAATTGCAAAGCCTGATCGACGATGCAGCACAGCATGCACCGGCCACTTCGGAAACCGCTATTACCGCCTTCAAATCCGCGATTTCCGCCACGGGCAACTGGTACGAGACGACACGCAAAGCGGTCCAGCAGGCGATCCAGGTCGCCGAAAGCAACGCCGAGGCGGCGAGCAGTGCGGTGTCGAAAACCACACGGCGGGCAGTCGAGCAAGGTACGCGGTCCACATCGAAGTAACCGCTGTGGCGGTGCATGGTCATCCGGCTACATCGCGAAACAGAGGCTTCCGCGACGTAGCTGCACCGGAAAGGCCGCTGGTCATACCGACGTCGCGGCCCCATTCAGTTCCTTGATCAGAGAGTGAGCATGACAAAGCAGATCGCGCTTGTCACGGGCGGAACCGGAGGACTCGGGGAAGCCATCAGCATAAAGCTGCACGACGCGGGCTATCGGGTCATCGTCACGTACTCGCCGCACAATGCTGGAATCGACACGTGGCTTGCGCGCATGGAAACCGGGGGGCGGAAATTCCATGCCTGTCCCGTTGACGTAGCCGACTATGAATGGTGTGCAAGGTGCGTCGCGAGCATCGTGGCCGAGGTGGATCCCGTAGACATTCTGGTGAACAACGCAGGTATTACCCGGGACGCAAGCTTCAAGAAGCTGGACAAGGTCAATTGGGATGAGGTGATCCGCACCAACCTTGATTCAGTGTTCAATATGACCAAGCCTGTATGCGATGGGATGGTCGAGCGTGGCTGGGGCCGCATCGTCAACATATCGTCCATCATCGGCTCCAAAGGCGGGTTCGGACAAACGAACTATGCGGCGGCCAAGGCAGGCATGCACGGCTTCACGAAATCGTTAGCACTCGAAGTGGCAAGAAAGGGAGTGACGGTCAACACGATCTCCCCCGGATTCATTGCGACCCGGATGGTGACGGCAGTGCCGCAAGATGTTCTCGAAACGAAGATCATCCCCCAGATACCCGTCGGACGTCTTGGACAACCGGAAGAGATCGCCGCACTTGTACTGTACCTGTGTTCGCGCGAGGCGGCCTTTCTGACTGGAGCGAATATCGCCATTAACGGGGGGCAGCACCTCCAGTGAACCGGGGCCGTCAACGCGAGAAGCGTGCCCGTGGCCACCTGCTCGGACGACCGCTCCGTCAGAAGCGGTGAACGATGCAACTCGGCCCGGAACGCCTGATCGTTAAAGCAAGCGAGCGGATTTCAGTGTTGAAGCGACAATGTGACCATGCAGGCAAGTTCGAAAGCGAATGATGGCGGGCGCAACCCGGGATCGACCGAAGCCACCCGTCTTCCCTCGAGTAGCTACTAAGACTGACGCTGCAGATCGGCATGGATAGTCCTGTCAGTCCGGCCGAGAAAATTCCGGTAGATGTCGTCGATGTGTTCGTCAATCGACGGAATATCGCGATACGCCGGCATTCCACGAGGCGGGTCACCTCTTCCGGAACACCGGGCGCGTGGTTGGTTCACCCCACGACGTACTTTTAGCTCAGGCCCTCGCAACAAACTGATTGGGGCGTGCGACGAGTGAGCAACACGGGTCAGGACGTGTCGGGTTGGTTTGTTTCACGAGCGCCGGCCCCTTTTCCGCAAGGCGTCGCTCACATAGAACGGCGAACTGCTCAGTCAGCCCGTCATCGATGGCAACGTCTGCGAATCCATCGCGCAGGACTTCAGGGTTGAAGATCTGCGTCGAAGCAACGAACTGGACGGGTTGCCGGCAACGCAACGCGTCGCGCACCTCTCGGTGCTGCAAGTCTACCGTGTTCCCATGCGTGATCCAGTCGTCTGCCGGGCTGACCTGAACCCTCTACAAAACTACTGCATGGCTGATTTCTTATGGGCGCGCGGGTACCTGTGCGCGCTCCTGCTCGTTGGCCGGCGTGATGCGCACCGCAAGCAACAAACCTAAACGGGTCTGTACAACACCGACCTAAATGCGTCGACTTTGCGGAGAGAACTGCGGCTCTCTGGGCAGATAAAATATGCTGCGTTGCTCAGTGTGAGTTCGACGCGCCAGTGTCAAAGATCAACTTTGAGGGATGGCTGCACGAGGTGGTATGAGAGATTTGGTAGAACGAGACCGGTATGAAAAGGCTTGCGGTTTTGCCGACCAACAACCTACGCGTGTTCCTATTGAGCCAGACGCCGCTTGACGAAGCTCCCATCGCCTGCTAGACGCATCCCTGAGCTCAACCAACGGAGCTGCAGTGCGAGCGCGGTCCAGTCTGCGCCGGCTCGGGGCTTGCAGTCCCGAGCTGGGTCTGCGACTCGATGCGCACGGCGGCGCTGAAAACCCGAAATCGTTCGCGGCACAGCATGTTGCGTTCGTGTTCCGCCTCTCGCGCACACAGGCGACTGAACCACGTCGCCGAGTTCGACAACGCCTGGCACTGAGGCACGCCCAGCGCGAAGCTCACAGGACATCCTGCCTAACGGCATATACCCAACATGCCGGGGCAGGCGCCCTCCAAAGCGGTATCAACGCGAACGAGCATGGTGAAACAAAATTCAGGGCGCGCGCTGAATGAACTTCCGATACCATCATTCACCGTGAAAGGTTTTATCTACTGACTTTCCCGGTCTGGTGCTCGCGGCTAGTTCTTTCTCTACAATCTAAAACGGGAACGCAGACCATAACTTCATGAGGAAGGGCAGGGGCAGCACCATCGAGCAGAACGCCGTGTGCCAGCTCGACGGAATCGAGCTTGACCGGACCTTCACTGAGGGCGATCGCACCTCACAGGTGGCAGTTATTTCTCGCCAACGTCTGGTCAACCATCTGGAGACCGCGTCATGCCAACCCGCAAGGAATTCTTTGAAGAAGTCTATAAACATAACCTGTGGAACAGCCAGGAAAGCCGCTCCGGGCAGGGCTCGGAACCGTGGGCTGTGGCGACACTGCGTCAGGAACTGCCGTCCGTGCTGCGGTATTTTGGAGTGCGCTCGATGCTGGATGCGCCCTGCGGCGACTACTGCTGGATGCGCGACGTTGAGCTTGGCGATATCCATTACATCGGCGGCGACATCGTGCCAGCGCTGGTAGAAACAAACCTGCGCGCGTATGGCCAGTCGAATCGGGAATTCATCGGGCTCGACCTGGTGTCCGATCCCCTGCCAAAGGTGGATATGCTGTTTTGTCGGGACTGCCTGATTCATTTCTCGTTCGAGCTAATCCAGGCGACACTGGAGAACATCCAGGCAAGCGGAATTGGATACGTGATGCTGACGCACGATAACTCGCTGGCGCGGTATGCAGGCAACCAGTTCGAGAACGTAGACCTGGAGCGAACGCAGGCAGGCGTGAATTTCCAGTTTCGGCCGCTAAATTTTCTGCTTCCGCCGTTTTCGTTTCCGCCGCCGCAGTACCTGATTAACGAAGGTCATCACGATAACTGCAAGACGATGGCGCTGTGGCGGACGACGGATCTGGCCATTTCTATGGGGTAAACTGGGCGGCCAAACGCATCCATGGCAGCACCCGGCGACAGGTCGAGGCCATGTTCCAGGAGGAGAGGCCGCATCTGCGGCGGTTGCCGACCACCGGCTTTCGCTACTTCACGGAGGTCGTGCGTACCGTCTGGAATGACACCACTGTCAACATCGATCGCAGCAACTATGCGGCACGACCTGCACCGATCGGGAGTCTCGTTTCAGTGCGCATTTACGATTCCACCATCGAGATTCGCGATCGCCGTACGCAGGCGTTGTTGCGCACCCATCCTCGCGCCCTGCAGGCCGGTTCGCTTGAATTGCCCGAAGACGAACGCCCGCTCAATCCGTCCCGCCAGAGCGCCTTCCTGCTCGCGAGCGCCGGCGACATCGGACGACAAACAAAGGCGCTGTGCCAGCACATGTTCGATAGCGAAGGTCCCCGAGGCCGCCGGCGCACTGCTGCAAACGCTGATCCATCAACGCTACAAACTGCATCGCAGCGTTGTAGTCACGTCCAACCGCTTACGCGGTGCACCGCGTAAGGCAGAGGGATTTTTGGTTAGCGATTGCGGCTACGAACCTATGAGCGAGTCCATATAAGTCGGACCGCAATCGGTAACTAAAAATCCGTTTGTGCTGAACCGCTCCGCAGGCGGTCGCCTCTATGGGCATTGAATGGTCGCGAAGGTCATGGGGCGTGCGCCATGCATGATAGCCGGGCACGGGACGACGATGAAGCGGAGTGGATGAGTACGTGAGGTTGGTGCGAGCGTTGGGTTGGCGAGCTCAGGGGTGCCGGTGGTGGCGCGTTCCCCTGCGGCAAGGACCCGGTGACGCAAGGCCGGGCGCGTCGCCATCAGGAATGCATGGGAACGTGACCGGTGGTGGTGCGAACGGGGATCAGTGAACATGGTGGGCGGGTGGCGGCGCACGCGGCAGTGCACCGGGGCGGAAGGTTTCGATGCAGACCATGTGCCCCTTGCCGCAGACGGGGCAATCGCGCAGGGACTTGCCGGTGAGTCGCTGGTAACGGTCGCGGTAGTCTTCCATCGGGTCGGGTATTTCGTCTGCGGGCGCCACGACGCCGAGCAGCCGGCGGCAGGTGGCGAGCCTGGCGGTCCGGTGGCGATTGGCGAGCCACCCGTAACTGCGAATGCGCTTGAAGCCGTCGGGCGGCACATGCAGCAGGAAGCGGCGAATGATGAGCGTCGTGCCAGTACAGTCGCAGGATCTCGAGCAGCCGCGGCGAGAGCATTGCATAGCGATCCTTACGGTTTTTACCCTGGTTCACACGGATGACCATGCGCTGGCTATCAATATCGGTGACCTTCAGGTGCACGACTTCGGACACCCGCAGCCCGGCTGCGTACGCGGTCATGAGGATGGTGCGATGCTTGAGGCTGCGGACCGATTCGAAGAAATGGTTGATCTCCTCGAGGCTCAGGATGACCGGCAGTCTGAACGGCTTCTTCGGCAACGGAAAGTCCTCGTCGCTCCAGGGTCGCTTGAGCGTCACGCGGTAGAGGAAGCGCAGTGCGCCGATCGTTGGACCGAGGCTGCCGGGGGCCAGCTTGCGCTCCTCGCGAAGATAGACGAGCCAGGCCCGGATCTCCTCGGGGCCGAGCAGTTCAGGCGAACGGCGGAAGTGGCGGGCGAAACTCGAAACCTGCAGCAGATACGACTTCTGGGTGTTCTCTGCCAGGTTCCGGATCAGCATGTCGTGCAGCATGCGTTGGCGGAGCAGTGTCATGGCGAGCCTCCTGGAAACAGTGGATGGCATGCCCGGTCGGGCACCTCCATGCTGCTCCTGGCCGCCTGCTCGTCCCTTCCCCGTGGTCCGGCCTCCGACAACCGTCCTGACCGAACGCCAGGCACTGACCTCCGCTTCCCTCCCACTACCGCGTCAGCGGTTTAGGCAGTATGACTTTCCGTGAGTCAGCGGCTGGCCCGCCGTGAGGAACCAAACGCGGGTTAGCATCGCTGCCAGAGCCGCACGATGTGCACAGGGTGCGTATTTCGCACCAAGCTGGACAGCGATTTCGCGCCAAGCTGGACAGGCATTTCACGCGAAGGTGGACACGGATTTCACGGCAAGCTGGACAGCGATTTCACGCGAAGCTGGACAGTAGCCGCATGAGGTAGCGACGCGGGTCAACCGTGGCACGCTCGACACTTTGTCGGGAGCCACATGGCATACCCAAAGTTGACCATGCGTAAAATTCGTGAAGTGCTGCGCCTGCATTTCGAAAGCGGCTTCAACCATCGGGAGATCGCCCGAGCTCTTGGCGCGTCGCCGACCACAGTCGGACAGTACGTTCGGCGCATGCAACGCGCCGGACTCAGCTATCCGCTGCCCACGACTCTCTCTGACGACGAACTCGAAGCGCTGCTGTACCCACCGCCGCCCCGGGTTGAAGGGCAACGCCCCGAACCCGACTGGCCTACTGTGCGACGCGAGCTGTCGCGCAAGGGCGTCACGCTTGACCTGCTGTGGAACGAGTACAAGGCCGAACACCCCGACGGCTACGCGTACACGTGGTTCTGCACCCACTACAACCGGTGGGCGAGCGCATTGCCGCTGACCTTGCGCCAGACGCACGCGCCCGGCGAGAAGCTGTTCGTCGACTACTCCGGCGACAGGATCGCCATCATCGACGCGCAGACCGGCGAGATCCGCGACGCCGAGCTGTTCGTTGCTGTTCTCGGCGCGTCGAATTACACGTACGCCGAAGCGACCTGGACGCAGCAGTTGCCAGACTGGATCGGTTCGCATGTGCGCACGTTCGAATTCATTGGCGGCTGTCCGCAGAAATCACCAGCTGGTGATTTCTGAACTAATCAGCAGGTTCTGGTAATGCGAAGGAACGCAGCGGAATCCGCGCCG
>NZ_JALPRH010000058.1:0-9140 GCF_030464795.1 Paraburkholderia sp. SECH2 | reverse complement strand
CCCCGCACAGGGGCAACGCTAATAGACCACTAACAATGCAAGGAAAGGCCAAAGCGCTAAGAACACGGAAAAAAGCGCCGCGAAGGCAAAAAACCCTCAAAAAAACCCAACCCCCGGAGGGGCATATAATGTCGAACGCCCTCGCCGTCCTCCCAAAAAATGCCCGATCTGCTAGCCAATCTAAACCCCGAACAACACGCCGCCGTCACGCTCCCCAACGAGCCAGCACTCATCCTCGCAGGTGCAGGCAGCGGCAAAACCCGCGTCCTCATCACGCGCATCGCGTGGCTCATCCAGCACGGTCTGGCGTCGCCCGCCACCATCCTGGCGGTGACCTTCACCAATAAGGCCGCCCGCGAAATGATGTCGCGTCTTTCGGCCCTCCTGCCGATCGACACCCGTGGCATGTGGATCGGCACCTTCCACGGCCTCTGTAACCGCATGCTCCGCGCGCATCATCGCGACGCGGGCCTGCCGGCCACCTTCCAGATCCTCGATACCGCGGACCAGCTCTCCGCGATCAAGCGTCTGATGAAGGGCCTCAACATCGACGATGAAAAGTACCCGGCGAAAAATCTCCAGTACTTCATCAACAATTCCAAAGAACAAGGCCTGCGCCCGAAAGACGTCGACGCCACCGACAACTTCAACCGCAAATTCGTCGAACTCTACGAAGCCTACGATCAGCAATGCCAGCGCGAAGGTGTCGTCGACTTTCCGGAGCTGCTGTTGCGCTGCTTTGAACTGCTCGCGCACAATCCGCCGCTGCGCGCCCACTATCAGGCGCGCTTCAGGCACATCCTCGTCGACGAGTTCCAGGACACCAACAAGCTGCAATACGCGTGGCTGAAAATGCTGGCCGGGCAGACCAACTCAATCTTCGCGGTCGGCGACGACGATCAGTCGATCTACGCCTTCCGCGGCGCGAACGTCGGCAACATGCGCGACTTCGAGCACGAGTTCAATGTCCGGCACATGATCAAGCTCGAGCAGAACTACCGCTCGCACGGCCATATTCTCGATGCGGCCAATCAGCTGATCGCCAATAACTCGCGGCGTCTGGGCAAGAATCTGCGCACCGACGCGGGTCACGGCGAACCGGTGCGCGTCTACGAGTCCGCCACCGATACCCAGGAAGCCGGCTGGATCGTCGAGGAAATCAAGGCGCTGATCAGCACCGGCACCTCGCGCAGCGAAATCGCCATCCTGTATCGCAGCAACGCGCAGTCGCGCACGATCGAACACACGCTGGTCAATGCGGGCATCGCGTACCGCGTGTACGGCGGTCTGCGCTTTTTCGAGCGTCAGGAAGTCAAGCACGCGCTCGCCTATCTGCGCCTGATCGACAATCCGAACGACGACACCGCGTTCGCCCGCGTCGTCAATTTCCCCACCCGTGGCATCGGCGCGCGCTCGATCGAACAGCTTGCCGACGCGGCGCGTCTATACAACTGCTCGATGGCTGCGGCGATTCCGTATGTCGCGGGTAAGGCGGGGTCGAGCCTCGCGAGTTTCGCAAACCTGATCGGCAAGATGCGCGCCGAAACGCAACAAATGAGTCTGCCGGAAACCGTCGAATACGTGGTCCGCACGAGCGGTCTCACTGAGTTCTATCAGAACGAACGTGAAGGCCAGGACCGGCTGGAGAACTTGCAGGAACTGGTCAACGCGGCCGCTGCTTTCGTCAGCGAAGAAGGCTACGGCATGGATACGCCGGCGCGCTCGATTCCGCTGCGTCCAGGCGCGACCACGGCGCCTGAGTTGGCCGTCGCCACGGATGATCCGAATACCGTCGTGCTGGACGCGCCCGGTATCGCCGATCCGGCGCAAAACCCGGACACGATGACGCCGCTCGCCGGTTTCCTGTCGCACGCATCGCTGGAAGCAGGCGACAACCAGGCGCAAGCCGGTCAGGAAGCCGTGCAGTTGATGACAGTGCACGCGGCCAAGGGTCTCGAGTTCACGGCGGTGTTCATCACCGGGCTCGAAGAAGGGCTGTTCCCGCATGAAAACAGTGCGATGGAATCGGACGGCCTGGAAGAAGAGCGTCGTCTGATGTATGTGGCGATCACGCGAGCCAAGGAGCGTTTGTATCTGTCGTTCGCGCAGAGCCGGATGCTGCACGGCCAGACGCGCTACAACATCCGCTCGCGCTTCTTCGACGAACTGCCGCAGGAAACGCTCAAGTGGCTCACGCCGAAGGTCGAGGCGGGCGCGCGCTGGGGCGGGCGTTCGGACAACGCCGGTTATGGTCGCGACTGGTTCGCGCGGCCGGGTTATACGGGCGCGGTGTCGTCGACGCCGGCGCCGTTGCCGGCCTTTGCGAACGAACAGCGCGCGGCTGAAACGGGTTTCCGCGTCGGCCAGCAGGTGTTCCACACCAAGTTCGGGGAAGGCACGATCACCGCACTGGAAGGCGGTGGCACGGATGCCAAGGCCCAGGTCAAATTCAAGCGGCACGGCGAGAAGTGGCTGGCGCTTGCGGTCGCTAAATTGCAGGCGGTCGAATGAGCGCGGGCGGCATCGATCCAAACCGCGGCGGTGCGCCGGTTTCGCATCGTCCGCTAGGCATTCTGGCGGCCTTGCCGCAGGAACTCGGCGATCTGATCGAAGCGATGCGCGCCGAATCCGGCGTGCGCACCATCACTCACGGTCAGCGTGACTATCACCTCGGCACCGTACATGGCGCGCCTTGCGTCGTGACGCTGGCGCGCGTCGGCAAGGTCGCGGCGGCAGCCACGGTCAGCGCCTTGATCCATGCGTTCGATGTCGAAGCGGTTGTGTTCACCGGCGTGGCGGGTGGCGTGGGGACTGAAGTGCGGGTCGGCGACATCGTCGTCGCCAACGTGCTGATGCAGCACGATCTGGACGCGTCCCCGTTGTTTCCACGCTTCGAAGTGCCGTTGCTCGGCGTGTCGCGCTTTGCAGCCGATGCGGCGCTTGCCGATCAACTGGCCGCCGCGTGCGAGCGTTTTGTTGCTGAGGAGGGCGCTGCTGCGGCGGCGCGCTTCGGCACGCGCGAACCGCGCGTACATCGTGGCTTGATTATCAGCGGGGACCAGTTCGTCGCGAGTGCAACGGGCGTCAAAGCCTTGCTCGATGCGCTGCCGGATGCGCTTGCAGTGGAGATGGAAGGCGCGGCGATCGCGCAGGTCTGTTACGAGTACGGCGTGCCGTGCGCGGTGGTGCGCACCATCTCCGACACCGCCGACGATCACGCGCCGCAATCGTTCGTGTCGTTTCTCACGGAGATCGCGGGGACGTATTCGAATGCGATTTTGAAGCGGTTTCTGGAGGCGCGTCGGGTGGCGTGACATGTTCGCCGTTGGGGCGCGCAGGGCGCTGATCAGCCGGCAGTCACACGAATGAGCGGCGCATGACTGCGTCGCCCTTTCACCGCACGATCAGCCTCGCCGCTCGCTAGTGCTTCGTTGAATCCCCCAGCGCCTCCCGCACCTGCTGCAAAGCCGCCGGATCCTCGATCGTCGGCAGATCACCGGGTTCGCGTCCCTCGGCCAGCGCCGCAATCGCGCGGCGCAGCAGCTTACCCGAGCGTGTCTTCGGCAGCATCGACACCATTACCACACGCGCCGGCCGCGCAATCGCGCCTAGCTGGCGGTCGACCGTCGCGGTGAGTTCGGCTTCCAGCTTCGCCCGCGCCTTCTCGCTCGCGTAGGCTTGCGCGTCGCGCAGCACCACGAAGGCCATCGCCGTCTGACCCTTCAGCGCATCCGTCACGCCGACCACCGCCACTTCCGCGACCGCCGCGTGGCTCGACAACGCTTCCTCGATCTCGCGCGTGCCGAGCCGATGGCCGGCCACGTTGATCACGTCGTCGGTGCGGCCGAGGATCGTCACATATCCGTCTTCATCCTGAATGCCCCAGTCGAAGGTCGAGTAGGCCTGCTGGTTCGGAATGCTCGACCAGTAGGTGCTGACAAAGCGCTTGTCGTCGCCCCATACCGTCGACATGCAGCCCGGCGGCAGCGGATAGCCCAGCGTGAGCACGCCTTTTTCGCCGGGCGGGCAGGGCTCGCCCGTCAGTTCGTTACGCAAGGTCAGATTGAAGCCGGCCGACGGCACGCCCGGCGAGCCGAGCTTGGTGGGCAGGGCTTCGACGCCGCGCGGAATCGCCAGCATTGGCCAGCCGGTTTCGGTCTGCCAGTAGTTGTCGATCACGGGCTTGCCGAGCGCGTCGGCGATCCATGCGGCGGTCGGTTCGTCGAGCGGCTCGCCGGCGAGGAACAGCGCGCGCAGGCTCGATAGATCGGATTTTTTCAGCAGCGCCGGGTCCTGCTTTTTCAGCACGCGTAACGCAGTCGGCGCAGTGAACATCAGATTGATCTTGTGCTGTTCGACGAGGCGCCACCAGATGCCGCCATCCGGACGAATCGGCGTGCCTTCGTACATCACCGTGGTAAGGCCCGCGATCAGCGGCGCATAGACGATGTAGCTATGGCCGACCACCCAGCCCACGTCCGACGCGGTGAACATCGTGTCGCCGGGCTTGCCCTGAAAGATGTGTTCCATCGATGCCGCCAGCGCCACCGCATAGCCGCCGACATCGCGTTGCACGCCTTTCGGCTTGCCGGTGGTGCCCGACGTGTACAGCACATACGAGGGTTCGTTCGATTCGAGCCATTCGCACGGCACATGGGCGTCGAAAAATTTCTCGCGCAGCGGCTCGTAGGCGACGAGGTAGCTCGCGTTGAGGCGCTCGGGCGCGAGTTGCCGGTCGATCAACAGCACGTGCGGTGTCTTGTGGGTCGCGCGCGCCAGTGCTTCGTCCACCAGCGGCGTGTAGTCGATCACTTTGCCGCCACGCGCGCCGGCGTCGGCGGTGACGATCAGCACAGGTTTCGCATCGTCGATGCGGGCCGCCAGATTGGGGGCCGCGAAGCCGCCGAACACCACCGAGTGGATCGCGCCGAGCCGCGCGCACGCGAGCATCGCGAACAGCGCTTCGGGGATCATCGGCAGATAAAGCAGCACGACGTCGCCTCGCTTCACACCCAGCGAGCGCATCACCGCGGCCATGCGATTGATTTCGGCGTACAGCTCGGCGTAGGTGTAGCGCCGCTCGATGCCGGTTTCCGTCGACACGTACACCAGTGCGTTCTGCTGCGGGCGCTCGGCCATGTGCCGGTCCACCGCGTTATGACACAGGTTCGTGCGGCCGCCGACGAACCAGCGCGCGAACGGCGGATTCGAACGGTCGAGCACCGTATCGAACGGCGTTTGCCAATGAATCCGCTGCGCCTCGTCACGCCAGAATTCCTCGGGCTGCTCGATCGAACGGCGGTGGAAGTCGCGGTAGGTGGTCATCGGCGGCGATCCTTCTGCTGCGTGAGTGAACGGATGTCGAGTCGTACGGCTCGGGGCGGCTGCCGGGCGCGGCGAGAGGGCAGCAGTGCGTACATCCGCACAAGCATAGAGCAGGCGTTACCTTGCGGACAACGCGGGTTCACCATGAGGGGGCGGCCCAACGGAAAAAGGCGCCGTAGCGCCTTTTTCTTCAAGCAACCAGAAGAGATCCCATCACGCTTTTGCGCGCTTGCCTTCGACATCCGGCAGAAACACCGTCAACAGGCCGATCAGCGGCAGGAACGAGCAGACCTTATACACATAGGTGATGCTGGTGGCGTCGGCCAACTGCCCGAGCACGGCAGCGCCGATCCCGCCCATGCCGAACGCGAGACCGAAGAAGAGGCCCGCGATCATCCCCACCTTGCCGGGGACCAGTTCCTGCGCATAGACGAGGATCGCCGAGAACGCGGAAGCCAGCACGATACCGATGATCACCGTCAGCACGCCGGTCCAGAACAGATTGGCATACGGCAGCAGCAGCGTGAACGGCGCGACGCCGAGGATCGACACCCAGATCACGTACTTGCGGCCGATCCGGTCGCCGATCGGACCACCGATCACCGTGCCCGCCGCAACTGCCGCGAGGAACACGAACAGGTGGACCTGGGCGGCCTGCACCGGCAGATGGAACTTGTCGATCAGATAGAACGTGAAGTAGCTGTTGATGCTGGCGAGGTAGAAGTACTTCGAAAACACCAGCAGCATCAGTACGCCCATTGCGAACATGACCTGGTTGCGCGACAGGGTTGCGTGACCGGTCTGGCTGCGCGCCTTCTTCACGGCCGGATGCTGCTTGTACCAGCGGCCGATCTGCGTGAGCACGACGATTGCGACCAGCGCCGCCACCGAGAACCACGCGATGCTGCGCTGGCCGTGCGGAATCACGATCAACGCGGCGAGCAGCGGCCCGAGCGACGAACCCGCATTGCCGCCCACCTGGAACAGCGACTGCGCCAGACCGTGACGGCCGCCCGAGGCCATGCGCGCCACCCGCGACGACTCCGGATGGAACACCGACGAGCCGCAGCCGACCAGCGCTGCCGCGACCAGCAACACGCCGAAACTCGGCGCGACCGACATCAGCAGCAGGCCGGCGAGCGTAAAGCCCATGCCGACGGGCAGCGAATACGGCTTCGGATGCTTGTCGGTATAGCTGCCGACCAGCGGCTGCAGCAGCGACGCGGTGATCTGGTAAGTCAGCGTAATCAACCCGATTTGCCCGAACGACAGCGAAAAGTTGTCTTTCAGCATCGGGTAGATCGCCAGGATCAATGACTGGATCATGTCGTTGAGCAGGTGCGAAAAGCTGATCGCACCCAGCACGGAATAGACCGTGCGCTGGACCTTGGCAGCCGGCTGCGCGCCAGCGGGGGAGGCTGAAGCGCCGGCGAGGGTGCTTTTATCGAGGCTCGTTTCCATACGCTAGATGAGAGAGGAGAAAGGGTGTGCGGTCATGATTTCAGGCTGCCGGCGCGTCGCGATCTCAGGCGTTCGCATGCCTGTGCGTGACCTGCCGGGTTGCCGCGGCATTTCGACGCGGCGCCGGGCCTTGTCAGCTATCTGTCGAAGTTTAATGTGGCTCGCACGAATTGTAAGGACAAGTTTTGTCGAGAATCGGACACGTATTACGCTTCCCATGCGTCATGGATGTGCCGAAACCCAAACGCGGTGCACTGTGGTGGTGCCTGTGTCAAGTGTGTTGCGCAGGGCGACGTGTGGGCGGCACGTCGTCTGATAAATGCGATTCGTGGATTTTTGGCCATGTATAAAACGGTCGCGGGCGCGAAGCTTACAAGGCGACGCGTCGAGGACCGGGCGCGACAATCGGCATGAGACGAGCGGCGTTAAAGATCGCAGACGTTTGTGCCGTAGACCCGGAGAGATAAGTATTAATGCCGGAACCGACCTTTCCGGCAGTTCGAAACGTGGGGACGAGGAATATGAAAGCAGTTTCGCTGGGTGGCCAGACGGGCGCGGGGTTCGTACCGGAAGGAGAAGCGGCGGGCAAGCCGTCGCCATCGCGTGGCCAGGGCAACCGCTCGCGGGCCGTGCGGCTCAAGGGCTTGTCGGTGAAGGCGACGTTGCGGCTGGCGTTTGCCGTGCTGCTGATCGGCACACTCGCGATCGGCGTGTTTTCGCTGACCCAGATCAGCCGCCTGAATGCTTCCGCACAATCGATCTACGACCAGGGCCACGTCGCGAGCCGCGCCGCCGAAGAGGCGCGTGGCCACATGCTGCGCGCAAGCCGCGCGCAAAAGATGCTGCTGACCGCGACCACCGCCAAGGAACGCGACGAACTCGGCGCCGACATCGACAAGGGCTTGAGCGGCCTCGCCAAGGAGCTCGGCACGCTGCAACAGTACGTCGATACATCCGACGCCAAGGCCGTCGACCAGCAGAAAAAATTCGCCGCAGCCGTCGCGGTATGGAGTGGCCACTTGCGCGACTTCGTGACCCTCGTAAAAGCGCAACCGCTCGATCTTTCGCAGATGAACTGGCAGGTCGGCACCCAGGACGTTTCCTTACTGGTCGAGACCGGCAAGCTCGAAAAACTGGTCGACGAACTCGTAGCCCAGCGCGGCACAGCCGCCAAGGCGACCATCGAAGCATCGGGATTTATCTTCCACTCATCGTTCGTGATGCTCGCGGCGATGACAGTCGCGCTGATCGTACTGGCGTTCGGCATTAGCGAGTGGGTAATCCGACGCCTCGCCGGCCAACTCGGCGGCGAGCCGGCATACGCAAAGGAAATCGCGAGCCGGATTGCCGCGGGCGACCTATCGAACCAGATCGCATTGGGCCGCAAGGACAAGTCGAGCATGCTCTACGCGTTGCACGACATGCAAAGCGGCCTCGCGACGACGGTGTCCGACATCGCTTCCAGCGCGGACGCGATCGCAACCGCATCGGGTGAAATCTCGATGGGCAACCTCGACCTGTCGCAGCGTACAGAGCAACAGGCGATGGCGCTCGAGCGAACCGCGAGCAGTATGGAACAACTGACCTCGACGGTTCGTCAGAACGCCGATAACGCGAAGCAGGCAAGCACGCTCGCCAACAACGCGTCGGAAATTGCAGAGAAGGGCGGCGACGTAGTAAGCCGCGTGGTGGCGACGATGAACGAGATCAACGACAGTGCGCGGAGCATTGGCGACATCATTGGCGTGATTGAGGGAATTGCATTCCAGACCAACATTCTCGCGTTGAACGCGGCGGTGGAAGCAGCACGCGCCGGCGAAGAAGGCCGAGGATTCTCGGTAGTCGCCGCCGAAGTGCGCAACTTGGCTCAACGCAGCGCGGCTGCCGCCAAGGAGATCAAGGGTTTGATCAGCACATCGGTGGAGCGAGTGAGCAACGGCTCGACGCTGGCGCAGGATGCCGGACAAACGATGGACGAAGTGGTAAAGGCGGTGAAACGCGTAACCGACATCATGGGCGAGATTTCGGCGGCATCATCGGAACAGAGCGCGGGAATTGAAGAGATCAATCTTGCGGTAACACAGATGGATTCCGGCACACAACAAAACGCGGCACTAGTAGAACAAGCCACGGCAGCCGCCCGATCCCTGGACGACCAGGCCCGCGGCCTGAAGCAGATGGTTGGAAAGTTCAGGCTATAAAACAGCGCAGCACCGCAACAGAAGAAACGATACTGAAGTACCGCCTCGGCGCGCGCCGCGCCGCCGAGGCGAAGCCGATGGTTCCCGCTGCGCAAAAGCGAAGCCCGTGGTTTCCCATGCAGACCCGTCCGCGACGCACGCAGTGCGGAGTGG
>NZ_JALPRH010000057.1:0-9226 GCF_030464795.1 Paraburkholderia sp. SECH2 | reverse complement strand
GCCGCCCCGCACAGGGGCAACGCTAATAGACCACTAACAATGCAAGGAAAGGCACGAAAGCCAGAACAAGGAAAGGCCAACGCCCTAAGAACACGAACAACAAGCGCCGCGAAGGCAAAAAAACCGAAAACCTTCAAACAACAACCCCTTCCGCCGCAGGCGCCCCCAACGCATTACGAATAGCATTAGCCAGTTCACCGGCTGCAAACTTAGCCACATACCCATTCGCCCCAGCATTCTTCACATGCGCCTCGTTGGCTGCACCCGTCAAAGAAGAATGAATAATCACCGGAATATCCCGGGTCCGCTCATCAGCCTTGATCTGACGGGTCAACATGAACCCGTCCATCTCCGGCATCTCGAGATCAGTCAACACCAGCGCAATACTGTCCTTCACCCGCGTGCCGTTAGCCTGCGCTTCACGCGCAATCTGCTGCAACGTATTCCACGCCTCTTCGCCAGTCTTGGTCATCACGTAGTCTGCGCCGATCGCGCTCAACGCCTGCTCGATCAGCTTGCGCGCAAACCCGGAATCGTCAGCGGCGAGAATCTTCGCGCCAGGGCGGATGCCAAGCGCGTCACCCACCGAGGTCGGGTCGACGCTCGGATGCTGTGACGGAAACACGTCGCGCAACACCTGCTCCACGTCGATCACCTGGGCAAGCCGCGAATCGCCCGTGTTGCCGTCGATACGTGCAATGCTCGTCACCAGATTACCGCCGGCCGCGCCTTCCGCGGAGAGCACCTGGTTCCATTCGAGCCGCACGATGTCGTCCACTTCCTCGACTGCAAAAGCCTGCGTCGAACGCGCGAATTCCGTCACCAGCAGAATGTTCAAACCGCGCGTCGGCTCGCAGCCCATCAGGCGCGGCAAGTCGATCACGGGAATAATCTGGCCGCGAATGTCCACCGCGCCCATCACGAACGGCGAAGAACCCGCAATCGGCGTCACCGGCGGCATCGTCGAGATTTCACGCACCTTGAAAACGTTGATGCCGTAAAGCTCATGCGCATCGCTGCCGGGGACCGAACCCAGCCGATACAGCAACAGCTCGAATTTATTGGAACTCGTCAGGTTGCTGCGTTCGTCGTTCGCGCGGTGATCTACTGCCATCGAATCTCTCCAGGGATTGCGGTGCGAGTGGTGCGCCATGCATACCGTCCGTTCGGCCCTGGCGCGTGCCCTACCTTTCTGTTATCGGCGCAACAGCAGGAAAGTTCAGTGAATTCAGGCGGTTTGCCGCTGCTTTCTGGTTTACACCAAGCCACTATTCAGGGCAGGAAGAGGCCGATGGCTGTACAGCAAAAACAGGTATTTCGTATGAAGGTTACCTAACGTTACAGAAGCGACAGCATGGTTTCACATGCTGGGTAGTGCGCCTCCTAGAATGCACAGCGATAAGAGCGCGGCGCCGTTAGCCAGTCGAAAGCGACTTGCAAGGTTCAGTGCAATCGCGTGCCATGGCCAAGGCGCACTCGCATCTCCGTCGTTTCGCTTCCACTCCAAGGAGAACGTATGATCCGCTTGCCTCTCGCCGCCATCACCAGTGCCTGCATGGCCAGCCTTATGGTTATCGCTACCTCGGCCAGTGCCCAGACTGCGGCCGCGCCGGATGCAGTTCGCATTCATGCCGCCGACCAGACCTTTATCACCGACGCCACCAAGGCTGTCGCCACGCAACGCGACGCCGCACGCATCGCCACTTCGCGCTCAACCGACCGGGACGTGAAGGCATTCGCTGAGCGCGTGTCGAACGACAACGCGAAAATATCCGACGCGCTGCGCGCCGCTAGCCCGCGTGGCGTCGACGTGCCGAAGAACGATCCGGACCCGGCGGTGCTCGCGAGCATCAATAACCTGCGCGGCGCCGACTTCGACAAGACCTACATCGAGCAGGTCGCGCTCGCCGGCGAACAGAAAGCGCTGTCGGCCTTCCAGGCGGAAATCGCTTCGGGCCGCGACGAACAGTTGAAGGACGCGGCGAAAAAGGCACTGCCGACCATCCAGGAGCACTACGCAATGGCTCAGGATCTCGCCAAGCGTAAGCATCTGACTGCCCAGTAAGCCGGACATCGGACACATCAGTCACACCAGCCACAGTCCAGGCATCAAGGCGCGCGTCACGTAGCGACGTGACGCGCGCCGCAACGCGGCATAGAAAGCCGCTTAAAAACACGTCTAAAAGAGACGCCTGAAAAACCCGCCCCCAAAACAAGCAGTTCTCCCTCCCGCTCGCGCACATTCAAAGCCGCTTGCACACAGCAGACCAAACGCGTTCTTTTCGGCGATAATCGGCTTCGTTCTTTCAGGCCTGACTCGCGTGGCTTCCACCGCGACTCAGGAAGCTTGAAAGCGGTTTCCCGATTCCACACGCGTTCAATTCAAGCTCACCTCATGAGCAAGCCTGCCAATCTCCCGCAACAGTTGGACCATATGCTTCGGCAAGCCGTCGCGCTTCAGCAGAACGGCGCATTCGCCGAGGCCGAAGAACTCTATCGTGAGATTCTCGAACTCAAGCCACGCCATTTCGAGGCGCTGCAATTGTTGGGCTCACTTGCGCTGCAGGCGGGTCGCCTCCAGGAAGGCATCGAGCTCCTCAGAAAGGCGCTCGCCATCAATGCGAAACAGGCGCCCATCCATTCGAATCTCGCCTATGCGCTCAATGCCCTGCAACGTTTCGACGAAGCACTCGCGAGCGCCAACCGCGCGCTCGCATTGCAATCGAAATTCCCGGACGCACTGAACAATCGCGGCAACGCGCAAGCCGGCCTGAACTTGCCGCTCGAAGCGCTCAGCAGCTTTGATCGCGCAATCGCCTTGACACCGGATTTCGCGCAAGCCTGGAACAATCGCGCCTGCGTGCTGCGCGATCTGGGCCGTCCCGCCGATGCCCTCGCAAGCTGCGATCACGCACTCGCATTGCAGCCGACCTATCCCGACGCGTGGAGCAATCGCGGCAATGCGCTCAGCGATATGAATCGGGCGGACGACGCGCAGCAAAGCTATCAGCGCGCGCTCGAACTCGCACCTGCATTTGCCGATGCCTGGAACAACCTTGGTCTGACTCAGGTCGATCTCGGTGAGCACGCGCAAGCGTTGCAGAGCTATGAACGCGCATTGGCCGTCAATCCCGCCGCTGCGGAGACGCATTGGAACCAGTCGTTGTGTCTGCTGCAACTGGGGCAGCTAGAAGCGGGATGGAAAGAGTACGAATGGCGTTGGGAGCGTAGTCGGATCAAAACAGGCACGCGCACTTTTGCGCAACCGCTTTGGCTGGGCGATTTTTCTATCGACGGCAAAACGATTTTGCTTCACGCGGAGCAGGGTCTCGGCGACACGCTGCAGTTTTGCCGGTATGCCGACATGGTGTCGAAGCTCGGCGCAAAAGTCGTGTTGGAAGTGCCGGGTGAGTTGATGCGGCTAGTGTCCACGCTTGAGGGTGTGGATCAATTGATCGAAGCGGGGCAGACACTGCCGCCGTTCGATTGCCACTGCCCACTACTGAGTCTGCCGCTCGCATTCAAGACCGATCTCGCGAGCATTCCGTCAAAGACGCCTTATCTGTTCGCCGACTCGCAAGCAACGCGTGAATGGCACGAGCGTATCGCTGCACAAGCAGAAGGGCGCCTGAAAGTCGGACTCGTGTGGGCCGGCGGAAACCGGCCGCATGTCGCCGAACTCCGCAAGAACGACGCACGCCGTTCGATTGCGTTCGAGCGGCTAGCACCGATTCTCGATGTGCCGAACGTGCAGTTCTTCAGTTTGCAAAAGGGGCCGTCTGCGCTTCAGTTACCACACAGCGATTCGCACCCTAACGTCATTGACTACACCGAAGAACTCGATGACTTTGCCGACACTGCCGCGCTGGTGGCAAACCTCGACCTGGTGATATCCGTAGACACATCCACCGCGCATCTGGCTGGCGCGCTAGACAAGCCGGTATGGATTCTGAATCGTTTCGACACTTGCTGGCGCTGGATGCTGGAGCGCTCAGATACGCCCTGGTATGCGCAAGCGAAATTGTTCCGGCAGCCGGCATTGGGCGATTGGGACAGCGTGATTCGAAACGCGCGTGATGCACTGGCCGCGCTCGCCGGCACGTTTGCCGAGACGCGCGTAGACTAAACGTCCGTTTATCGATGGCTACGACACGGAGAATCGTCAATGGAATACAGGCATTTGGGTGCATCTGGTTTAAAGGTGCCGGTACTGAGTTTCGGTACGGGCACATTCGGCGGCAAGGGTGAGTTTTTCCAGGCGTGGGGCGCCACGGACGTCGCCGAAGCGCGTCGTCTGATCGACATCTGTTTCGATGCGGGCGTTACGATGTTCGACAGCGCCGACATTTATTCGAGCGGCGCTTCCGAGTCGGTGCTCGGCGAAGCGCTCAAGGGCAAGCGCGACAAAGCGATTATTTCGACCAAAGCGACTTTCCGTTTCGACGACGGTCCGAACAATGTCGGCTCGTCGCGCTTTCATTTGATTCAGGCGGTGGACGCAGCGCTCAAGCGTCTGCAAACCGACTACATCGACCTGTTCCAGTTACACGGTTTCGACGCGAAGACGCCTGTCGCCGAAGTCATGTCGACGCTCGACGATCTCGTGCGCGCCGGCAAGATCCGCTACACCGGCGTGTCGAATTTCTCCGGCTGGCATCTGATGAAATCGCAGGACACCGCGGATCGTTACGGCTATCCGCGCTATGTCGCGAATCAGACTTACTACTCGCTGATCGGCCGCGATTACGAGTGGGAATTGATGCCGCTCGGCGTCGATCAGGGTGTGGGTGCGGTGGTGTGGAGTCCGCTCGGCTGGGGACGTCTCACCGGCAAGATCAAGCGCGGCCAGCCGTTGCCGGAAACGAGCCGGCTGCATAAAACCTCTGACATGGGGCCGCCGGTGCCGGACGAGTACCTGTTCCGCGTGCTGGATGCAATCGACGAGGTTGCGGCCGAAACCGGCAAGACCGTGCCGCAAATCGCGCTGAACTGGCTACTGCAGCGGCCGACTGTATCGACGGTGCTGATCGGTGCGCGTAACGAAGAGCAGTTGCGCCAGAACCTCGGCGCGGTGGGTTGGAATCTGACGCCCGAACAGGTGGCGAAACTCGACGCTGCGAGCGCTGTACGTCCCGCGTATCCGTACTGGCACCAGGAAGGATTTACGGAGCGCAATCCGAAGGCGGTTTAAGCGCGCTTCCTCGGCGTTTGCACAGCGTAATCACCCGCTCCGGCTCGACTGCTATTTGACGAGTTCGCCGGAGCGGCGAACAGTTCGCTGTAATAGCGGCGCCCTGCATCGAGATGTTGATCGAACGCGAAACCTTGTTTGAGCATCACGTCAAAATCGGCGCGTTCGATTTTCATCACATAGCTGTGTTCGGTCGTGACAAGGCTGCATGGCCGATCGGTCACAGTCGCGCTAAACCATTTGCCCGCACTCGCATGACCGGCCGGATACGACTGTTGACCATATTCGATACGCCAGCCGCCGTCCAGAAGAATCCACATGCCTTGATCGTTCGCAGCGCCGTCGTGCGCGCTGCCGTCGCATTGCGCGACCACGGTACCGGGCTGCGCTTCCCATTCATGCGAATGGCCGATCACCGAACGCAATTGTTCGGTTGTGAGGCTCGTAAAGAAGGGCGTGTGCTTCAACAGATGAAGATAAGTCACTGAGGGTTTCATGGCTGTACTCCGCGTGGTGACGGATGCGTCCGGCGACTGAGCTTGTTGTCGCGCATCGCAAGCGGCGATCAGAAATGGCAGCAGCACGGCGCAGGCGAGCAGGATTGAGGGTTTCATGAGCGGTGTGTTCAAAGCGGAAAAGGAACGGTGGGACGCAAAGGTTTATCAATCACCCTCGGCGTCCCTCACGGTCATGCGCTGATTACCGCTTGATCTTCGCTTCAAGCAGATCGCCCATACCGATGCGTTTGGCGAACTCGATGCGCACGCGCTCTGAGACTTCGAGCACTTCACGCGCGCCGTCGCCGACGAAGTCGATCACCGAGCGCATCGGCCGCTCGCCCGAAGGCAACGCGACGATCCGCACGATTTCATCGGCTACGGCTTGCGGATCGGCGTCGTCCGGTGTGAGTTCGGACAGGCGCTCGCCGATCTGATCCATCACGCCGTCATAGCGTGCATACGCGGCGGCGCGCTCTGCATCGGCAGGTTTGCCGGCGCTCGGAAAGTGTGCGGTGCCGCGAGTGAACGCGCCCGGCACCACGATCGAGGTCTCGATACCGAAGCGCGCGATTTCGTAGGCGAGGGTGACTGCCAAAGAATCCATCGCTGCCTTTGCGGCGCCGTAGGGTCCGAGGAAGGGAGGGAAACCGCCCTTGGTCGTCGTGCTGCTGATCCACAACATCAAGCCCGCTTCCTGCTGGCGCAGATACGGCAGCACTGCACGGTTGACACGCTGCGCGCCGAACAGGTTGGTGTCGAACACCTTCACCATTTCTTCGGGTGTGAACGCTTCGGTCGGACCGACCACCAGATGGCCCGCGTTCTGCATCACCACGTCGAGCCGTCCTTGCTCGCGAATGATCGTCGCGGCGGCGGCATCGGCGGATTCTTGCGACAACACATCGAGTTCGAGCGGATGCAACTGGATGTCCTTCGCCTGGGCGAGCACTCGAATTTCATCGGCGCGCGGCTTGTTGCGTCCTTCGATATCGCGCATCGTCGCGTAGACGATATGGCCGGCTTCGGCCAGGGATTGCGCGGTGAGCTTGCCGATGCCCGTACCCGCGCCCGTAACCAAAATGACGTTCTTCTGCATTTTTCTGCTCCGAGTCGTGAAAGTGATATGACTTTTAAAGGTGCCGTGAGAGAGGCTCTTTGCGTGTTTTCAAGCTCGGTTAAGCCACGCCGCCGTTGGCGCGCAGGATCTGGCCATTGACCCAACCTGCATCCGGACCGACGAGGAAAGACACGACCGAGGCGATGTCGTCCGGCTGGCCGAGGCGTTGCAGCGGCGGCATTTTGGCGAAGGTCTGGATCTGTTCTTCGGTCTTGCCGTCGAGGAACAGCGAGGTCGCGATCGGGCCCGGCGCCACCGCGTTGACGGTGATGTCGCGGCCGCGCAATTCCTTGGCGAACACATGCGTGAAGGCTTCGACGGCGGCCTTGGTGCCGTTGTAGATCGCGTAGCCCGGCATGTTCAGCGCCAGCGTCGTGCTCGAGAAGTTGACGATGCGTCCGCCGTTGTTCATCCGTGCGGCCGCTTCGCGCAGCGTGTTGAAGGTGCCGCGCACGTTGATGCCGAAGGTCTGGTCGTACAGCGCGTCGCTGGTGTCGGCGAGCGGCAGCGTCTTCAGCACGCCGGCGTTGTTGACCAGCACGTCCACTTTGCCGAGTTGTTGTTCGGTGATTTCGAACATGCGACGCACGTCGTCGGCGTTCGCAACGTCGGCCTTCACGGCGATGGCTTTGGTGCCTGCCGCTGTGAGTTCCGCGACCAGCGCATCGGCTTCCGTCGAGCTCGATGCGTAGTTCACGGCAACTGCAAAGCCGTCCTTGGCGAGGCGTTGCGCAACTGCTGCGCCGATGCCGCGGGATGCGCCAGTAACGATGGCGACTTGAGCGTTTTTGATCGTGTTCATGATTCGTTTCCTTCTGTCTGGTGGGTTGGTGAGGTGAATCATGGTCGCTTTCGTCGCTGAGATAATCGGGTTAGACTTGCCATCATCATTCCATTTGCTTTAATAATTGGCCGACGGGCAGCCGGATCTCCAGTCCGGCAAAGGCATCAACCATGGATCGTTTCGAGGAAATGCGGGTGTTCATCCGGATCGCCGAGCGGCAAAGCTTCACGCGTGCTTCGGATGATCTGCAGATTCCGCGCGCCACCGTCACCAACCTGATGAAGCGCATGGAGCAGCGGCTCGGCGCGCGGCTTCTCGAGCGCACCACGCGCTCCGTCCGCCTCACGCACGACGGCGAGGCGTATTACCGCCGCTGCGTGCGGCTGATCGCCGATATGGAGGAGGCGGAGGGTTCGTTTTCCAACATCGCGCCGAAGGGCCTGTTGCGTGTGAATTTGCAGGGCACGCTGGCCCGGCACTTTGTCGTGCCGGCGCTGCCGGCGTTTCTCGAGCGATTTCCCGACATCGAACTGACGATCGGCGAGGACGACCGGCTGGTCGACTTGGTGCGGGAGGGGATCGATTGCGTGTTGCGGGCGGGCAATCTGCAGGATTCGTCGATGGTGGGGCGACGCGTGGCGCAATTGCCGCAAGTGACGGTGGCGAGTCCGGCTTATCTGGAAGCGTACGGCGAGCCGGCCGATCCGTCGGCTTTGTCCACGCATCGCGCGGTGAATTATCTATCCAGCGCGACGGGCAAGCCGGTGCCGCTCGAATTCAGAATTGACGGGCGCGATACGGCCACGTACCTGCCGTCGACGATATCTGTGACGGGTGCCGATCTCTACACAGGTTCGGCGGTGGCCGGGCTTGGCATCGTGCAAGTGCCGCAATACCGCGTGATGAGTGAACTCGCGTCAGGGCGGCTGAAGATCATTCTCGCGGAATTCCCGCCGCCGCCGATGCCGGTTTCGGTGCTGTATCCGCAGAATCGCCAGTTGTCGTCGCGGGTGCGGGTGTTTGCGCAATGGCTGCGGGATATTTTCGAGGCGGCGGGTGCGCAGACGGGTTCACGGTAAGCGTGTGAGTTCAGCGCAGGCGCGCGGCGATTGTCATATGGCGCGAGCAGTTCGTGCTTTTGCGTAAGCCGCGCTGCGTATCGTGGGATCATACGTGCAGTGCTGGGCGATATTGCTTTTTGCACGGTACGGAATAACAGGAGCAGGACGATGATCGATGGACTGGTGGGCGGGCGCTTATACGGCGAGGCGCAGATCCGCACGGGGCAGAATGGTAAGCGCTTTGTGACCTGCAAGGTCCGGGCGACCACCAATGATGGCGATACGATTTTCGTTAACGTGATTGCGTTTGATGATGAGGTGCAGACTGCATTGCTTGCGCTGGGTGACGCGGATAGCGTTGCGTTGAGTGGTGCGTTGACGCCGAAGGTTTGGACCGACAAGAATGGGTTGATTAAGCCTGCTGTGGATATGGTTGCGCATAAGGTGCTTGTGGGGTATTTGCGAGAAGGGTAATGGTTGGTTTTTGCCTTTTGCGGCGGCATTTGGCCGTGTTCTGAGGGCTTTGGCCTTTCCTTGAATTGTTAGTGGTCTATTAGCGTTGCCCCTGTGCGG
>NZ_JALPRH010000056.1:0-10028 GCF_030464795.1 Paraburkholderia sp. SECH2 | reverse complement strand
CAGCAACGGCGCGGATTCCGCCGCGTTCCTTCGCATTAGCTGAACCTGCTGATTAACAGAAATTGTCGTGCCCGACAACCTCAAGTCGGGCGTGCACAAACCGAGCTTCTATGACCCGATCGTAAATCGCACCTACGGCGCGATGGCTTCGCATTACTCCGTGGCAGTCATCCCCGCCCGCAGTAAAAAGCCCCGGGACAAGGCCAAGGTCGAGCAGGGAGTGCTCCTCGTACAACGATGGATTCTCGCCCGGTTGCGCAAACAACGCTTCTTCAGTCTTGCCGAAGCCAACCGGGCGATCGCCGCGCTGCTTGTGAGCCTGAACGACAAGGCATTCAAGAAACTACCCGGTTCGCGGCGAACCGCCTTTGAAGAATTCGAGCGCGCAGCACTCAAGCCGTTACCGGCGCACCCTTATCAATACGCCGACTGGAAGGTCGCCCGTGTCGGCATTGACTATCACATCGAACTCGTCGGCCATTACTACTCGGTCCCTCACCGCTTCGCGCGTGAACAGGTTGACGTCCGCTACACCACAGCCACCGTCGAAGTCTTCCATCGCGGCACGCGCATCGCCGCGCACGCAAAGAGCGATCGCCGCGGCGCTCACACCACGCTGACCGAGCACATGCCGGCCAATCATCAGGCCGTCACCGGCTGGGACCCGCAGCGCCTGCGCAACTGGGCCGCCACGATCGGCCCGCACACAGATGCCGTCATCCAGCATCTGCTCGGCGGCCGTCAGCATCCGCAGCAAGCCTATCGCACATGCCTGGGCGTACTACGACTGGCCAAAGACTACGGCAACCAGCGGCTGGAAGCCGCCTGCAGCCGCGCCATCGATCTGAAAGCGCCGAGTTACCGCTTCATCGACTCGACGCTGAAGAATGGACTGGACCAGCAGCCATCGCCGGTTGCGGTACAGCCCGACCTGCCGCTTGCGCACGCCAATGTGCGCGGGCCCGATTACTACCACTGAGGAAGCACTATGCTGAAACACCCAACCATTAACAAACTGCACGAGCTGCGCCTGAACGGCATGGCTGACGCGCTTACCGAGCAGCAGGGACTCGCCGACGTCGAGGCGTTTAGTTTCGAAGAGAGGCTGGGGCTTCTCGTCGAACGGGAGGTCAGCGTGCGCGAATCCCGGCAGACTGCGGCGCGGTTGCGCCGGGCGAAACTCAAGTTCTCCGACGCGGTGCCCGAAGACATCGACTACCGATCGGCACGCGGGCTGGATCGTGGACTCGTCAGCCAGCTTCTCACCGGCACCTGGATTCGTGAGCGCAACGACGCCGTGATCGTCGGCGCCACGGGCCTGGGCAAGACCTGGCTGGCGTGTGCGCTGGCAAACCAGGCGTGTCGTCTTGGTTACTCCGCGCTATACCTGAGAGTTCCCAAACTGAACGAGGAGCTCGCCATCGCACACGGTAGTGGTCACTATGCCCGGCTGCTGGCGCAGTGGGCCAAGACCGACGTGTTGCTCATGGACGATCTCGCGATGGCGCCGATGACTGACAGCACACGGCGTGATCTGCTTGAGATCCTCGATGATCGCCACGGCCACCGCTCAACCCTGGTAACCAGCCAGATTCCAGTAGATAGCTGGCATGCCGCGCTCGGCGATCCGACGCTCGCCGATGCCATTCTCGACCGGCTAGTGCACAACGCCTATCGCATCAATCTCAGCGGTGATTCGATGCGAAAACGCAAAAAGAGTTTGACCGAAAACCAGCAGTCAGAGTAAATATCGAAACCCCCGCGTCGCTGCGCTCCGAACGTCCAGCTTCGCGCGAAACCGCTGTCCACCTTCACGCGAAACGCGTGTCCAGCTTCCACGAATTACGCACACAGGGCACACCCCGGCGATTTCCAGCGCGGAGGCCAGCGTGAACCACGATAGCACGGTGTTTGTCGGTCTGGATGTTCATGTGCGACCTGAAAGTCGCTTGAGTTTCTGTTTCACTGGAGAATGTATGGCCTGATGAAACCGGTTGTTCCATCAACCGTTCCCTACCCGGACATGCCGAGCCGGCAACAGCTCGGTGTGAAGCTCTGGGGATAACGTAGCCGCCGGATAACCGGTACGCCGAGCCGCGAGGCCAAGCGGAATCTGCCAGCACGAAGGCGGAGAGGAGCAAGGGATGAGCGGATACGACCAACATATGTGAACTTCTGATAAACGTCGTCACCAGTAGCAAGCCAAACGTGCTGACAGGCTTGAACCAAAACGGTACGCGGTATGGAGTGGCCTTCGTGAACTGGGCCACCATGGACGACAAGCCGCCGGCGAATAGGAAGGGTCCGCCCCGCTCGGAAACTGAAGTGGAACAGGGTAAGCCCATAGTGCTGCCGGTCACGGCAGGCGAACCGCAAGGAACGCTGTTGGCGCTGTGGGTAAAGGAAAGCGGAGAAAGCGAACGCCCGCCTGTAATGGACGGGATACGGGCTGAAACATTGCCCGACGCGAAAGCGGGCAGACTTCCGCTCGGTCATTCATGGCGAGAGAGCCTTGACCAATCGTTATACGAGGAAAGGCAGATGACGGTAACCGGCGCGAAAGCGAGCGGGGCTGGTGCGTCCTCGCACGCTGCACAGATGTGGGATCAGGCGGACTGGTCACACATGGAGGCAGAGGTGAAACGACTTCAGGTGCGTATCGCCAAGGCGACCCGGGATGGCCGATGGGGCAAGGTGAAAGCGTTGCAACGTCTGCTGACTCGCTCGCATGGCGGCAAGATGCTTGCCGTCAAGCGTGTGACGGAAAATCGCGGTAAGAGAACGCCAGGGGTGGACGGCAGGATATGGGCATCCCCGGCGGCCAGGTGGAACGGAATGTTGTCGCTGCGTCATCGAGGCTATCGTGCGATGCCGCTGCGTCGCATTTATATTCCCAAGAGTAATGGACAAATGCGTCCGTTAGGAATCCCGTGTATGCGGTGCCGGTCGATGCAGGCTTTATGGAAGCTCGCTCTGGAACCCGTCGCGGAGACCCTGGCGGATGCCAATTCCTACGGCTTTCGGCCCGAGCGCTCGACCGCCGACGCTATCGAACAGTGTTTCAACATTCTGGCCAAGCGTGCTTCACCAGAATGGATTCCGGAAGGTGACATTCGAGGCTGTTTCGACAACTTCAGTCACGCCTGGTTTCTGGAGCACAT
Source organism: Paraburkholderia sp. SECH2 (assembly GCF_030464795.1). NCBI lineage: Bacteria > Pseudomonadati > Pseudomonadota > Betaproteobacteria > Burkholderiales > Burkholderiaceae > Paraburkholderia > Paraburkholderia sp. SECH2. The sequence continues at coordinate 6,867 of NZ_JALPRH010000056.1, read as the reverse complement.
ACCGATGGATAAGGGGGTTCTGTGCAAATGGCTTCGAGCCGGATACATCGATGAGGGAACCCTGTTCGAGTCGCAGGCGGGTACACCCCAAGGGGGTGTCATCTCGCCCGTGATCGCGAATATGGCGTTGGACGGGCTTGAAGCAGCAGTTGATGCAAGTGTGGGAACATCCACACTTGCCCGCAGAAAGGCTCAGCTCAACGTCGTCCGCTATGCCGATGACTTTGTGGTGACTGGCGTATCGAAAGATGTGCTGGAATCCAAGGTGCTTCCGGCAGTCAGGCAGTTCATGGAGGCTCGGGGTCTGGAGCTCTCGGAAGAAAAAACCCGGATCACGAACATAGCGGCGGGTTTCGATTTCCTCGGTCAGAACGTACGCAAGTACGACGGCAAGCTGCTGATCAAGCCAGCGAACAAGAGCATCAAATCGCTGCTTGATAAGACCCGGGAAATCATCAGAGGCAACGCGAGCGCCACGCAGGAGACGTTGATACGCCAGCTTAACCCGGTGATCCGGGGATGGGCCCAGTATCACCGTCACGTCGTGTCGAAAGCGACCTTCTCCTCAATCGACTCGCACATCTGGCAACGGCTCTGGAAATGGGCGAAGCGTCGGCACCCCATGAAAGGAGCCCGGTGGGTCAGGCAACGGTACTTCCGGCGTAACGGATACCGGTTCTGGGATTTTGCGACAGAGGGTTCAACCGAGGGTGATACCTGCGGCCTGCAACTCTTCCGCGCAACGACGGTTGCGATTCAGCGGCACGTCAGAATCCGGGGACTGGCCAATCCGTTTGATCCGGCATGGACCAGCTACTTTGCCCGCCGTCGAACCGCGAAACGTTCCGTCGGCCTGCCCGGTGCCACCCAATGGTGCTGAAGGAATGGCTTGAGCCGGATGCGGGGCGACCCGCACGTCCGGTTCTCAGGGGGCGGCGGCGCAGTGATGCGTCGCTGCTACCCGACAAGGAGTCGATCACGGTGGCGTACGCGATCGATATGGGCGACGTGGAACTGCTGGGCAAGATCGGGACGCTGAAGGCGGATATCGATCGATTGTGCAAGCGCGTTCAGTCCAAGGCGCACCAGGTCCGCGTTGTCTATGAAGCCGGCCCCTGCGGCTACGGGCTCTACAGGGAACTCGTCGAAAGACGATTCGACTGCATGGTATGCGCGCCCTCCCTGATCCCGAAGAAACCAGGCGAGCGCGTCAAGACGGACCGGCGCGACGCGGTCAAGCTCGTACGCGCACTGCGCGCTGGCGACCTGTCAGCGGTACACGTACCAGATGTTGAAGACGAGGCGTTCCGGGACCTGGCTCGCGCGTGGGCTGCAGCGAAAGCAGATCTTAGACAAGCCCGCCAGCGGCTGAAGTCCTTCCTCCTATCGCATGGAGTCCGCTATTCAGGTAACGCCAACTGGGGTCCCGCGCACCGGCGATGGATAAGCGTACTTGCATTCCCCAACCACTGGCAGCAACTGGCTTTCGATGAATGCCGTCGCACGATTGAAGACAGGTTTGCGCAATGTGAGCGCCTCGAGGCGACCTTGCGCGAAGCTGTCGTCGGCTGGCGATTCTATCCGGCCATACTGGGTCTGCAGACCATGCGCGGCATACAGTTCATCACCGCCGTGGGCATGCTCTCCGAATTGGGGGACCTCTCCCGCTTCGAGCACCCGCGCCAACTGATGGCCTGGCTGGGCGTGACGCCCTCAGAGCATTCTTCGGGCGAGCGGCGGCGTCAGGGCAGCATCACGAAGAACGGCAACAGCTATGCAAGGAAGCTGCTCGTCGAGGCCGCCTGGAGCTACAGATACCCCGCACGCGTGAGTCCGGAAATTCAGCGCCGACATGAAGGCATTCCAAAACGCATCCTTGACCGTGCCTGGGACGCACAGGTTCGACTCTGCCGCCGATATCGCAAGTTGGCCGCGCGCGGCAAGAATGTGAACATCGCTGTCGTCGCCGTTGTCGCGCGCAGTTGTAAATTGATACAGCAACGCAGTTAGGAATTGATACACCTCGTTGTAGGGTTGCTCCTTTTGGGCGGCCCGTGATCAGCTACGAGGAGTACATGGAAATCGAGATTCTGCGTCGCCAGGGAAACAGCCTCCGGGACATCGCTGTCGAGACCGGCATGGCAGTCAACACAGTCAGGAAGTATCTGGAATCGGGTCCGCCGCAGCGTAAGGCCCGGCAACCAGTCGTCGGCAAGCTTGCACCCTTCAAGGCCTATCTGCAGGGCCGCGTCGAAGCGAAGCCGGACTGGATTCCGGCGACGGTGCTCAAGCGGGAGATTGAGGAGCGCGGCTACACGGGCGGCCTACGCCGGGTGCAGGAGTATCTGCAGAAGCTTCGACCCGCTGCACGCCCCGACCCGGTGGTCAGATTCGAGACAGAGCCGGGACATCAGATGCAGATGGACTGGATTGAGTTTCGTAAGCCGGGGCACAAACTCGGCATGCTCGCGGCGTTCGTTGCGACGTTGGGCTACAGCCGCGTCAGCTACGCGGAGTTTGTCACCGACATGCGTATCGAAACGCTGCTGGCTTGCCATGTGCGGGCATTCGAAGCATTTGGCGGCGTCACCCGAGAGATCGTGTACGACAACATGAAGACGGTGATCCTGAAACGCGATGCGTATGGCAAGAAACAGCATCGATATCATCCGGGGTTCGCTGACTTCGCCAAACACCATGGGTTCGTGCCTCGCGTCTGCAAACCATACCGCGCGAAGACGAAGGGCAAGGTCGAGCGTATGAACGGATATCTGCGGTATAGCTTCTGGGTCCCGTTGGTTTCAATGCTCAAACAGGCAGGGCTCACAGCCGACTGCGGCGTGTGCAATGAGCGCGTCAGGCTGTGGTTGCGCGACGTCGCCAACGTCCGTGTGCACGGCACTACCAAACGGGTTCCGGCCGAGGTGTTGCTCGAGGAGCGGCCGCATCTTCTTCCACTGCCGGCACCCTACGTGGGACGATCGGTTAGAACGGGCGCGACGCCGCATCAGCAGCCGAAACCGGCATCACGGTACGCGAGCTCGGAGTGGAACAAACCGTTGCAGCACCCGTTGTCGATCTACGACGCGTTCAGCCGCGCACAGGAGGTAAGCGCATGACGCCACAGCTCGAACGACTGACTGTGTTGTGCAAGCAGCTCAATCTGCTGCACTTGCCGACACAGATTGCGCACCTCGGCCAGATGGCCGCGAAACGCGAGCTCGGCTATCTCGACTTCCTCGAACAGGCCTTGAAGGATGAAGCGATGGCACGCGCGGAGCGAATGCGCCGGATGCTGACGCGTCTGGCTGGCTTCCCGGCAATCAAGACGCTTGATGAATTCGACTTCGAATTCGCGCTCGGCGTGCCGAAAGCTCTGGTTCTCGAACTAGGCAGTCTTGCCTTTGTGGAGCGTGCCGAGAATGTCGTGCTCCTCGGACCCAGTGGCGTTGGTAAAACCCATCTTGCTGTCGCGCTTGGATATCGTGCAACGCAGGCCGGGTTTCGCACCCGTTTCATCACTGCCGCCGATCTGCTGATGCAATTGACGACAGCGTTGCGCCGCAATCAGCTGGAGGAAACCATCAAGCGGATCACGAAGCCCTACAGGCTTCTCATCGTTGACGAGATGGGATACCTGCCCATGGACCGGGAGCAGGCGAACCTGCTCTTCCAGGTGGTCGCCAAGCGGTACGAAACCGGCAGTCTCATCCTGACCAGCAATCTGCCGTTCGGCCAATGGGACCAGACCTTCGCTGACGATGCAACGCTCACGGCGGCGCTCCTCGACCGGTTGCTTCATCACGCACACGTCGTGCCGATCTCCGGCGACTCGTACAGGCTGAAGGAAAAACGTCAGGCCGGCATGATCAACCGCATCCCACCGCCGCACCTAAACGAAGCGGACGACGTCAAACGCAAACGCAATTCGAAGGAGGCAGCACTCAGCTAAAGACCGTATGCGCGGGTGTATCAAATTTATATTGCGTTTGCGTTCGAAGCTGTATCAACTTGAGATTGCGTTTGACACCGTCGCACGCGAACTTGCGGGGTTCATCTGGGACATCAGCAAGCTCGCAATGTCGCTCGCCGTAACGCGAAACGAGCGGCCGGCGTAGCGCTGAGCTTTGCTACACAGATTCGACGAGTTTCCTGAAGGCGGCGTAGCCCGGCACCCGAGCAACCCGCGGTTGGACTATGCAACGGACATCATTCGATTTGCGGCTTTAGATAGCGGCAGGCTCAAGGGGCGGACCTCTGTAATGCGGTAACCAACCCGCGGATATCAGTGCGATCCACCGTCGAGACTTACTGCTACGCCGCCTCCAGGAAATTCATGTGCCTACCAGAGAAAAGCGAAAACCGGTCCCGATTGACACGGAAAGTCATATCAGTTCAATGGGCCCAGCAAGCGGCTTCGATAATCTGGCCATCGCGATATGGCGCGGAATACCCGCTATAGGCATCCGCTTGCAGGATTCCGCAATAGCCGTCGAGATGTGCTCTGGGCCTTTCGCCTTTGCGGTCAGGCGAGTACTGGTACCAGACCGCTGGCGGCGCCTGGTTGCCTGCTGGCCTATCGTCTCTCACATACGTCCATAGTCGCGCCGTGCGTGTCTTTCCGCGACCCGGATCTAACACTGGCACCGGCGTATCGTCGGTATGGATCTTTTGCGCCTGCAGGACATACTGGCCTATGGCGTCGGCCAGGGGTTCAAGGAGGCGACCCGCTTCGCGCACCCAAGAAGCCAGCGTTGCGCGATCAAGTTCGATGCCTGCACGGCGATAGATGCTTGCTTGTCGATACAGCGGGGTATGGTCAGCGTATTTGGAAACCACTACTTGAGCCAGAAGACCCGCCCCGGCCATACCCCTTGCGATTGGGCGGGAAGGAGCAGCAACCTGCACGACTTTGGAACAGCGACCACACGCTAGTTTGGAACGCACGTGCCGAGTCACCTTGAAGTAACCCGGCACATAATCGAGCATCTCTGAAACGTCTTCGCCGAGCGCACGCATATGGGTTCCGCATTCGGGACAGTCACAAGTCGCGGGCGCATGAACCAGGGTCTCACGTGGGAGGTGGTCGGGAAACGTGCGTGGTTTGCGGCGACGAGCGGCGGCCTTGTCTGTTTCCTTCGAATCGACCGTTTCGCCTTCGACGGGCAAGTCTGTAGTTGGAACGCTCGGCACCTGCTGTACGGGCAAATCTCCAAGCGCCAGTTCGAGCTGATCCATCAGCTCAGTCATACGCTCCGATGAACGACCGTACTGCCAGCGTTTAAGACGTGCAATCTCGGCCACCAACTGGGCAATCGTCTCATCGCGCGTGGCCAGCATACGCTTGAGTGTGGCGATGTCGTCAGGAAGGGAACTAGCGAGCATGTCTGTTATTTTAAAACATGCCCGCCGTTTCTGAACGCTTGTGCAGAGGCTTTTTTACGCTGCTCGAGTAGGCTGCCAGGTCCGTTCGGGTCGTCGCCAATCGATGCCCTCCAGGAGCATCGAAAGCTGCACTGCGGAGAGATGAATGCTGCCTGATTCGGCCTGGGGCCAGATAAAACGGCCGCGCTCAAGACGCTTCGCATAAAGATTCATGCCGTCGCCGCTCCACCACAAAATCTTAATGATGTCGCCACGCCGTCCACGAAAGGCGAAGACGTGACCAGAAAACGGATCAAGTTCCAGAGTGGATTGAACAAGAGTAGCGAGGCCATCCATGCCGCGACGCATGTCCGTAATGCCAGCGGCCAGCCAAATACGGGTACCGGAAGGAGGTGCGATCATACGGGCATCAGACAACGCAGCACTAAACGCAATTGAACGGGGTCGACCCTGCCAGTGAGCCGAACGCACGCGCCATTGAGCTCGATCTCGATGCTTGCTGCATCACGCGCAGGCCCCTCAGGATTTGCAGCTACCGCCGGAGCCGTGGAGGCCTCCGCTTTTACCTCCGTTGGCAAGGTCACAGGGAGTAGCACTGTCGCTCCAGCGCCGCCGTTGCTAAGCAACCCGGCGCGGTATTCGCGGCGCCATTTGAAAACCATATTTGGATTGAGTCCATGGGCCTGAGCAAGTTTAGCCACGGAAACATTGGATTCACAGGCCGCGATCGCGACCTGTCGTTTGTAGCCCGGATCGTAGTTCGGTCGGCCCTTGCGATTCGAAATCTGCATCTCATCTTTAGACAAAGTAGTCCCCATCACTTATTTGGTGGGGACTACTTTGGACACTATCCAGCTGCCTGTACATGCGGCCTTGAGATGACGCTTACCAGGTAGCTTGTTTTTCGAGTTGTATAACGTCGGCCTGCTCACGCCTATCCGTTGAGCCACCGCTTGCGCACTTTCCTCTCGAGTGCACAGCTCGATGACTGCCGCCTGCATCAGCTCTCGAGGCTGAGATACGCCGCCAGCGTTGCCGCCAATGCGCTTCCTGGTTTCAGGGCGCAGTTCATCAAGCCAAGCCGCGAGTGCACCGCGCCTCGGATATCCCAGTGCCCTCAGCGTGACAGCAGCACAGTGACCATGGCTCAGATAGTGCTCGACGGCCGCCTTCTCCTGTTCGGCCGAGTACTTCGCCCCCGAACGCACATAGTCAGAGGGAAGATCATGGCATTGTTCGTATTCCCGATGCCAACTTTTGAGAGCATTCTTTGCCGGGTAACCTAGCTGACGAATGGTGGCTGCGATGCGTTTTCCGAGTTTCATGTAGAGCTTAACGCTCGCATGCGGTCTTCGTACGAGTACATGGACTACCTCCATCCAATCAGTCCAAGTTTCTGCCGCCCCCCACACGGCGTGCCCCAAACACCGTCAGAACAGGATCTTTGCGCCCACGTTCACGCCCACGCCCTCGATCGTGTTA
>NZ_JALPRH010000055.1:0-11178 GCF_030464795.1 Paraburkholderia sp. SECH2 | reverse complement strand
GCACAGGGGCAACGCTAATAGACCACTAACAAATCAAGGAAAGGCCAAAGCCCCAGGAACACGGACAAACAAGCGCCCAGCAGGCCACCAACTCAAGAAAACCCCACCGCCGCAGGCAAAAAAACAAGACCAAGCCCAGCGCCGCCACCCCCTTTTACATGCAATCCCGATATAGATATGTCCGATCAATATTTAACATCCGCATGTAGCGCTGCTACCTTAATCCCCTCGAACAGAGCACCACACCCATTCAAGAAAGCCACCGCCCCGCCGGGCAAAAAACCACCCTTGGGAGACACCACCGTGTCCATCGAATTCATCGGCATGATCCAGACCCGCAAGGTGTCCGAGACCCACGCCCCGCAAGGGCCCACCATCGATATCGATTACGTGGAGCAATTCGCCCGCGCTCACGAAGCCGCGGGCTTCGACCGCATCCTCGTGCCGCATCATTCGACGAGCCCTGATGCGCTCCTCACCGTCGCCCACGCGGCCAGCGTCACGAGCAAAGTGCATTTCATGCTCGCCCATCGCCCGGGCTTCGTCTCGCCCACGCTCGCCGCGCGCCAACTGGCCACCCTCGATCACTATTCCGGCGGCCGTCTCGCCGTCCATATCATCTCCGGTGGCGACGACGCCGAACAACGCCGCGACGGCGACTACCTGTCGCACGACGAACGCTACGCCCGCACCGACGAATACCTGCACATCCTGCGCCGCATCTGGACCGAAGCGAAACCCTTCGATCACAACGGTCAGTACTATCGTTTCGAACAAGGCTTCTCCGAAGTGAAGCCGGTGCAGCAACCGCATATCCCCGTGTATTTCGGCGGCGCGTCGGCGCCCGCGCTCGAAATTGCCGGACGTCATGCCGATGTTTACGCGCTTTGGGGCGAATCGAAGGCGCAAGTGCGCGAACAAGTTACCCGCGTGCGTGCCGAAGCCGCGAAACACGGCCGTAACGTGCGCTTTTCCGTGTCGTTCCGGCCTATCCTCGCGGCTACCGAAGCCGCCGCGTGGGAACGCGCGGAACACATCCTCGAAGAAACCCGGCGGCTGCGCGCGGCGCAAGGGCTCGGCGTCGGCGGTCCGGCGCAAAGTGAAGGCGCGCGGCGGCTGCTCGCGGCATCAGGTGAATCGGATCGCGTCGATGAACGTCTGTGGACCGGCGTCGCCAAGGAAATCGGCGGACGCTCGAATTCGACCGCGCTGGTCGGCACGCCGGAACAGGTCGCCGAAACGCTCGCGGAGTACTACGCGCTCGGTGTGTCGACCTTCCTCGTACGCGGCTTCGATCCGCTCGAAGACGCCGTCGACTACGGCCGTGAACTGATTCCGGCCACCCGCGAACGGATTGCGCGCGTCGAGCGCGTGGCCGCCTGAACGGAGTCACGATGACCGATCTGTCCGCCGCGTTGCAAAACACCCCGGAGTCGCAAAGTACCGGCGCACTGCAAGACACGTCGGCGCCGCAAAGTACCCGCGCGTTGCAAGACATCGCAGCGCCACAAGGTGCCCACGCGCCGCAAGGCACCCCGGAGCCGCAAAGCACTCCCACGCTGCAAAACACCGCAGATACACCGCCACTCCAGCGTCACGCGCCGCTGCGCAAATTCTGGTTCGACGACGTCCCGCCGCGCGCCAGCATCGCGGCCGAGCGGCGCTATCGGCAGGAACGGCTCGCCGTGGCGTTTCGCCTGTTCGCCCGCTACGGTTTCGATCAGGGTCTCGCCGGCCATATCACCGCGCGCGATCCCGAGTGGCCCGATCACTTCTGGGTCAATCCGTTCGGCAAGCACTTCAGCCGCATCCGCGTGTCGGATCTGCTGCTGGTGAATGCGGAAGGGGAGATCGTGGTCGGCGAAGGGCCGGTGAATCAGGCGGCCTTCGCGATTCACGCGGCGATTCACGAGGCGCGTCCGGATGTGATTGCCGCCGCGCACACGCATTCGCTCTACGGCAAGGCATGGTCCACGCTCGGCCGCACGCTCGATCCGTTGACGCAGGACTCGTGCGCCTTCTATCAGGACCACGCCTTGTTCGACGACTTCCGCGGCGTGGTGCTCGATACCGATGAAGGTGCGCGCATCGCCACGGCGCTGGGCGCACGCAAGGCGGTGATCCTGAAGAATCACGGCATCCTGACGGCGGGTCCAAGCGTCGAGGCGGCGGCGTGGTGGTATATCGCGCTCGATAACGCCTGCCATGCGCAATTGCTCGCCGAAGCCGCGGGCACGCCGCAAGCCATCCCGCACGACGTCGCCACGCTCACGCACGAGCAGGTCGGCCGCCCCGGTGGTGCGCTGTTTGCGTTCCAGAGCCTGCTGGAAGGGCTGGTCGAAGCCGAGCCTGACGTCCTTACCTGAGCACCCCATAAGATGACCCAACGTTTCGATTCGCCGGTTTCGCTCCGGCGCCGCCGGCTCGTGTCCGCGCTGCCGGTCGCGCTGTCAGCCTCATTCCTTGGCGCGGCAGGTACAGGTTTGATTTCGACAGCCGCCGCAGCAGCCACGCCGGCGGCAAGCGAGAAAACCGATCCGTCTGTCGACCTCAGCAAAGTCCGTTTGCGTGTTGCAACCTACAAAGGCGGCGACGCTACGCTGCTAAAAACCGCTGGCCTCGCGGATACGCCCTACGCCATCGACTGGTCCGAATTCCAGTCCGGCAACGCGATGGTCGAGGCGATGAACGGCGGCTCGCTCGATATCGCCTCCGGCAGCGAAATCCCGCCGATCTTCGCGCGACTGCAGAACGCTCAGGTGCGCGTGATCGCCGTCTACAAGGACGACGTCAACAACCAGGTGGTGCTGGTCCCGAAGGGCTCGACGATCCGTTCGATCGCCGATCTGAAGGGCAAACGCGTCGGCTATCTGCGCGCCACCACGACGCATTACTACCTGCTGCGCATGCTCGAAGAGGCGGGGCTATCGTTCAGCGATATTCAGGCTACCTCGCTTGCGCCGCGCGACGGTTTCGCCGCTTTCAACGCCGGTTCGCTCGATGCCTGGGCGATCTACGGCTACAACGTGCCGCTTGCGATCTCTCAAGCGGGGGCACGCGTGCTGAAAAACGCCAACGGCTATTTGTCCGGCAATTACCTGTACTACGGTCATCCGTCGGTACTCGCCGATCCGCAACGGCGGGCCGCGTCCGCGGATCTGCTGGTGCGGTTGCAACGCGCCTGCACATGGTTCGGCCAGCATCAGGATGCGTACGCGAAGGTGTTGTCCGCGGAGTTGCGGGTGCCCGAGGAGGCGATCCGTTCCTTGTATCGCAACCAGAGCCAGGCGCGCCGCGTGACCGGCGTCACGGCGGCGGACATCGCCAGCGAGCAGCAGGTTGCCGATACGTTCGCGCGCGCCGCGGTCATCGACCGGCATGTCGACGTCGCACCGTTATGGACCGACACCTTCAACGCCGCGCTCGCCCGCGGTGCGTGACAAATTCAAGTCAACCCACATTCTGAACATTCGATGACTCAAGCTTTGAGACCGGACCGGCTGCGCGCGTTCGTCGGACGGATTGCGTCGCTTGTCGACGAACGCGCGCCCGAAGCGCATCTGCTCGAAGCCGGCGGCGCCGCGCTGCGCGAACTGATCGCCCACGACGACTGGTTGCCCGACGCCTTCGCGCAGCCCGACCCCGAGCGCTATCAACAATTCCTGTTGCACTCGGATTCGCAGCAACGTTTTTCAATCGTAAGTTTTGTATGGGGACCGGGCCAGTCGACCCCGGTGCATGACCACACCGTATGGGGTTTGATCGGTGTGTTGCGTGGTGCGGAAATTGCTCAGGGATATCGCATCACGTCAGACGGCGCGCTGGAAGAAGAGGGGGCAGCAAAGCGCCTCGATGCCGGCGCGGTGGATGCCGTGTCGCCGCGCATCGGCGATATCCATCGTGTCAGTAATGCTTTTGACGATCGTACGTCGATCAGCATTCACGTGTACGGTGGAAATATTGGCGCGGTGACGCGTTCCGTCTATTCAGCCGGCGGAGGCCGTAAAACCTTTATCTCCGGCTACTCGAACGATGTGTTGCCGAATATCTGGAATGTTTCGAAGGAGTCCCTGATCTCATGAGTTTCGCTACAGAATTCCGTACCCGATCATTCAAAGACGTGCGCCGCGCACTGCTCGAGCGCGAGGAAATCGCGCTCGTCGACGTGCGTGAGGAGGATCCGCACGCACGCAGTCATCCGCTGTTCGCGGCCAACCTGCCGCTCTCGCGACTCGAACTGGAAGCGCCGGTGCGCCTGCCGCGCCGCGACGTGCCGATCGTGGCGTTCGACGACGGCGAAGGACTTGCCGAACGCGCCGCACGCCGCTTGAACGAGCTGGGCTATACCAATGTCGCGCTGCTCGATGGCGGTTTGCAAGGCTGGCGCGAGGCGGGCGGTGAGCTGTTCCAGGACGTCAACGTGCCGAGCAAGGCATTCGGCGAACTGGTCGAAAGCGAGCGCCATACGCCGTCGCTCGGCGCGCCGCAGGTGCTCGCGCTGCTCGATCATGAAGCCGATGTGGTGGTGCTAGACGCACGCCGCTTCGACGAATACCAGACCATGAATATTCCCGGCAGCATCAGCGTGCCGGGCGCGGAACTGGTATTGCGTGCGCGGCAGCTCGCGCCGAATCCCGCCACGCGGATCATCGTCAATTGCGCGGGGCGCACGCGCAGCATCATCGGCGCGCAATCGCTGATCAATGCGGGCGTGCCGAATCCGGTTGCGGCGCTTCGCAATGGCACCATCGGCTGGACGCTTGCCGGTCAGGCGCTCGCGCACGGCAGCTCGCGGCGCTTCGAGCCGATTGTCGACGACACACTTCGCCTCGCCGCCGCCGATTCTGCGCGCGGGGTAGCGGATCGCGCCAAGGTAGGCCGCACTTCGCGCGACGAAGCGCGTCGCTGGGCCGATGAAGCGGTGCGCACCGTTTATCGTTTCGACGTGCGTACGCCGGAAGAATACGAAGCGGGCCACGTGCCCGGCTTTCGCAATGCGCCGGGCGGTCAACTCGTGCAGGAGACCGACATGTTCGCGCCGGTGCGCGGCGCGCGCGTGATCCTCGCCGACAACGACGGCGTGCGCGCGAACATGAGCGCGTCGTGGCTCGCGCAGATGAACGTCGAGGTGTATGTGGTGGACGGTCTCGGCAACGCGGACTTCAGCGAAAAGGGCGCCGCGCCCGCCGCGCGCTTTGCGCCCACGCCGCCTGCTGTTGAAGAGATCACGCCGGCCGGGCTGGTGACGCTGCTGCAATCACCGGGTACCGTCGTGCTGGATTTCACGACCAGCGCGAACTATGTGAAGCGCCATATTCCCGGCGCATGGTTCGCGATTCGTGGCCAACTCGCCGAAGCGTTGCGCAAGCTGCCGGATGCGCAGCGTTATGTGGTGACCTGCGGCAGCAGTCTGCTTGCGCGTTTTGCCGCGCCTGAGTTGGCGGCGCTGACGGGCAAGCCGGTGCAGGTGCTGGCCGGCGGCACGAACGCGTGGGTCGAAGCGGGTTTTGCGGTGGAGAGCGGTGAGACGCGGCTGGCGTCGCCGCGCATCGATCGCTATCGTCGTCCGTATGAGGGAACCGATAACGCGCGCGAAGCGATGAACGCGTATCTGGAGTGGGAGTATGGCCTCGTTGCCCAGCTTGGGCGGGATGGAACGCACGGCTTTCGCGTGATCTGATGGGACAGCGGCGCGTGGTTCAGGCCGCGCGCTGCGCTCGCGCCTCCTTGAATTGCCGCTCGATCGCCGCGCCCAAGCGCTCGACCGGCTGTTGCAATTTACCCAGCACGCGCGGATGCACGAGCCAGATATCGATGAGAGGCTTGAAGTCGCTGATCGACACGATATCGAGTGCGTCCGCGTGAGCGCTGGCGTGCAGCAGCGGTAAAGGCACGAGGCCGAGACCGTTGCCGTCGGCGACCAGTTGCAATTGCAGCTCGGTGCCGAGCGTTTCCAGATTGAGCTTGAGCGCGAGCCCAAGACCCGTCAGCGTGCGCTGCAGGCCGTCGCGAAAGCCGCATCCGTCCGGATTCAACACCCACCCGATCGACTGGCATTCCGCCAGCGTGTGCGTGCGTTTCTTCAACATGCCTTTTTGCGCGACTACCGCCAGTTTGATGCGGCCAAGCGAGCGGGCCGACAGGATCTCGTCGAAGGTCTTGTTGCTCGGCAGCAGGATGGCGGCTGCGTCGAGTTCACCCTGTTCGACGCGTTGCAGAAGCTGGCTGCCCCAACCGGTTGACGCTCGCGCCTGCAGGTCCGGATAGGCCGACTTGAGGCCGCGCATCGCATCGGTCAGCGCGATATCGGCAATGGTCTGCGCGACGCCGAGGCGCAGCATGCCCACCGGCGGCGTGTCGGTGGCGACGATCTCGCGCAGCACGTCGAGCTCACGCTGGATCACGCGGCATTGTTCGTAGACGATGCGGCCCGTTGCCGTCGCTTTGAGCGGACGCGTATTGCGGTCGAGCAATTCGACGCCGAGCGCCTCTTCGAAATTCTGCAGGCGGCGCGTGATCGCGGGCTGCGTGAGGCCGAGTGAGAGCGCCGCCTGTTGCAGCGACTGACAGCGAATGACGGTGACGTATGCGTCGATTTCGTCGATCTTCATGATGAGCGGTGACTTGATGAGTGCGCTACGAGGCGCAAGATTCGTGCGTTCGATGATACCTGTATCGATGTGCGCGCACGCCTCACCGGCCAAGAAAATTCGCATATTTGCTTAGCAGAATAATGCGTTTGTCTTATACAGATGCGTGCCTTATCGTCGATAGCACATTATCTGAATGCCACGACGTAACCGCCGCCATGCCGACTCCTAGTTCTTCGTTCTCCGCCTCATCCGTCTTGCAACGTGCGTTGCTCAAACCACTCGGCGCGGCAGTGCTCGCACTGTGCGCGACGCTTTGCGCAACGCAGTCTTTTGCGGCGGATCTACCCGTGCTCAAAGTCGGCGACCAGTCCTTGCAAACCCGCGGCATTCTCGAAGCATCCGGACAACTCCAAGACCTGCCGTACAAGATCGAGTGGTTCAACTTTCCTGCCGCGCAACCGCTTGGCGAAGCGCTAAACGCCGGCGCGGTGGATGTCGGCGGACTGGGCGATGCGCCGCTCGTGTTCGCGCTCGCAGCCGGTGCGCGGATCCGCGCGGTCGCGGCTACCCGGTCGAATCCGCTGGATCTGGCGATCGTCGTCGGCGCGCAATCGCCGTTGAACGATGCAGCGAGCCTGAAGGGCAAACGCATCGCCACGACGCGCGGTTCGATCGGCCATTATCTCGCGCTCGCCGCATTGAAGAAGGCCAACGTGCCGGTCAGCGACGTCACGTTCGTGTTCCTCGCACCCGCCGATGCGAAGGCGGCGCTTGCGTCGGGCAGCGTCGATGCATGGTCGGTGTGGGACCCGTACACCGCGCTCGGCGAAGCGCGCGATCACGATCGCATCATCGCCAACGGCGTCGGCCTGTCCGAAGGGCTCAGCTATCAGGTTGCGACCGAACGCGCGATCGCGGAGAAGCGCGCGCAACTCGCCGACTTCCTGCGACGCGTGGCGATCGGCCAGCGTTGGGCGCTTTCGCATCCCGACGAGGTGGCGACGATGCAATCGAAGGTCACCGGTCTGCCGACCGATGTGCTGAAAACCGTCTATCAGCGCGGCCAGGTGCATCCGGTGGCGATCGACGACAGCGTCGTCAGCGCGCAGCAGCGCACCGCCGATACCTACGAAGCCGCCAATGTGATTCGTGCGCATCTCGACGTGCGTACGAGCTTCGATCGCAGTTTCCCGTTGCCTTGACGCGGCCTGCCGGAGTCCTCGCATGAATGCCCCGATTGCCAATAGCGCCGTGACGCGCCGTCATCCACCGCTCGATAGTGCTGCGTTCGACGCGCTGCTCGCGAAGCTCACGAGCGAGTTCGCTGCCGGTGCGGCTCACTACGACCGCACGGCGGAATTTCCGCACGCCAATCTGGCGCGCTTGCATGAATTCGATCTGCTCTCGTTAACGGTGCCCGCATCGCTTGGCGGTGCGGGTGCGAGCTTGCCGCAGGCTTTGAAGGTGGTGCGCGCGGTGGCGCGCGGCGAGCCTTCCACGGCACTGGTGCTGGTGATGCAATACCTGTTTCATCATCGCTTGCAGGGCAACCCGCATTGGCCTGTTGAACTGCGTGAACGTGTGGCGCGTGAAGCGGTACGCGATGGCGCCTTGATCAACTCGCTGCGCGTCGAGCCCGAGCTGGGCACGCCGGCACGCGGCGGTTTGCCGTCGACGATTGCGAAGCGCAGCGCCGATGGCTGGATCATCGACGGCAGCAAGCTGTACTCGACCGGCAGCCCGGGTCTCGCCTGGCTTGCGGTATGGGCGCGCAGCGACGAGACGCCGCCGCGCGTTGGCGTGTGGCTGGTGCATCGGGACACCCCGGGCGTGCGAGTCGGCAGCGAGTGGAATCATCTCGGCATGCGCGCCACGGGCAGTCACGAGCTCGTGTTCGAGAACGTGTTCGTACCGGCTGCTCACGCGGTTGACGTCCATCCGCCTGGCGAGCCGGGTGCAGGACTCGATGCACTCGGCTTCGCGTGGATGAGCGTGCTGTTGTCGGCGGTGTATGACGGCGTCGCGCGGGCGGCGCGCGACTGGTTCGCGCAATGGGCCGCTGAACGCACACCCGGCAATCTCGGCGCGCCGCTCGCAAACCTGCCCGCGTTTCAGCAGACGCTCGGCCGCATCGACGCGCTGCTGTTCAGCAATCGCGTGCTGCTCGACGCGAGCGCGCACACCGAACGCGTGACACTCGATGAAGCGCCGCTCGTCAAATACACGGTGACTAACCAGGCCATTGAGGCGGTGCAACTGGCCGTCGAGGCAAGCGGCAATCCCGGTCTGAGTCGCGACAATGCGCTCGAGCGTCACTATCGCGACGTGCTGTGCGCGCGAATTCATACGCCACAGAACGATTCGGTGCTGCAGGGGGCAGGGCGCGCGGGTTTCGCTGCGTTTGTCCGCGCGTAGGGAGAACTGCGCGACCGCCGTGCAAACCGTGGGCTGCGCCTGCGCAGCCCACGGCAAATCCTCTGCCAATTCGGTGTAAACGCGCTCTCGTTTAAATCCGGCAATCCGTTTAGATTAGCTGCACTTGAGGGGCTTATCGAGGGACCAGGGCGGCCAAACAAGCAGCGGTCCGCCATTCCGGCGACGGCGCAAGGTTAGAGGCCAAGGTCTCTCACCGCTTCGCCCGGGACCGGACCGCTGCGCGTCGTCCGCGATGCTGCGTTTCAAGCGGCTGTTCAGCCGCTGTTTGGTTTCCGGTTTGACCGTATCGACCGACTTGGCGACGCTTTGCACAGCGTCGCCTTTTTGTTTGTGGAGACGGTTTCCCGCATTCCGCTGCAAACGATGCCCCACGGCGGCCCTTCGCCGCATTGCCTGCGTCGCTCGCGGTTTTTCGCGCACGCGGTTATCCTGTAGTACACCCTACACAACGGGATGCGGGCGGATTGCCGCTTCGTGTCCGTACAGGAAACTCGCTGTGAGCCTCAAACTGCTTACTGTCGCGATGCTGGCCGCGTGCGTTGCACTGACCGGTTGCGACGACCAACAGAGCGACCGTGCCGTGCAAAAACTCAAGGAATTCTTCAACGCCGTCAAGCCGGACGCGTTGCTACTCAAGAATATGACGCCGGGTATTACCACCGAGGCGCAGATCCGCGATCAGATGGGCAAGCCGGAAACCGAGCGCACGTTTACCGACGGTTCGAAGCGTTTCGAATATCCGCGCGGCCCGCAAGGACTGAACACGTACATGGTCGACATCGACCGCGACGGCAAATTGCAATCCATCACGCAGGTGCTGACCGCCGACAACTTCGGGAAGATTCGCATCGGCATGACGGAAGACGAAGTACGCCGCCTGCTCGGCAAGCCAGGCCAGATCGCCGTGTTTCCGCTGAAGCCGGAAACCGTGTGGAGCTGGAAATGGCGCGAGGGCGGGGTGACAGAAGAAGGCATTTTCAACGTGCACTTCGACCAATATCAGAAGGTGTACACGACATCGCGCTCGGACGTGATACGCGGGCGCTAGCCGATAAAAGGCGGGGAACACATGATACATCGACGTCGATACAGCCGGATCGGGCTGGTGTTGGGGGGCGGCGCAGCACGTGGCTGGGCGCATATCGGTGCGATTCGCGCGTTGCACGATGCGGGCATCAAGCCGGATGTGGTGTGCGGCACGTCGATTGGCGCGCTGGTGGGCGCCGTGTATGCCAACGGCGATCTCGACTGGCTTGAAGAATGGGTGTCGAAGCTTACCTGGCAAACCGTGGTGAGGCTGCTCGATCTACGTTTTTCGGGCGGCTTGCTGGGCGGGCGCAAGGTGATCCAGATATTCGCGGACAAATTCGCCGGCCGCTCGATCGCGCAATTGAACATGCCGTTCGCGGCGGTGGCCACCGAACTCGATTCGGGCCGCGAGAGCTGGTTACAGGACGGCAGCGTGGTGGACGCGGTGCGCGCTTCGATTGCGATTCCGGGGATTTTCACGCCGGTGTATCACAACGGTGTGTGGCTGGTGGATGGCGGCTTGAGTAATCCGGTGCCGGTCTCGGTGGCGCGCGGCATGCGGGCGGACTGCGTGATCGCGGTGGATCTGAACAACGACATTCTGAATGGGCGCGATTTTGGTGGAGCGGCGGTCGATACGCCGGCGCTGGATCCGGATGCGCCGCCGCCGGTCGCGCTGCGGCGTAATGGCAAGCCTTGGCCGCGCTGGCTTGCACCTGCCGAAGGGCGCGCTTCCGATGATGTGCGGGTGGCGCCGGCGCCGAGTGCGCGTGTGCCGTCGATGCTGAGTTCGATCGCGCAGAGTATTGACATCATGCAGGTGCGGATTTCGAGGAGTCGCCTTGCCGGTGAGCCGGCGGATATTTTGATTCAGCCACGGCTGGGCGGGATGGGGATTTTTGATTTTCACCGGGCCGGGCCCGCGATGGAGGAGGGGCGCGCGGCGGTTGAGTATATGTTGCCGGCTATTCGGGCTCGGTTGGGGATTGAATGAAGGTTTGGTTTTTTTGCCTTCGCGGCGCTTATTGTCTGTGTTCCTGGGGCTTTGGCCTTTCCTTGATTTGCTAGTGGTTTATTAGCGTTCCCCCTGTGCGGGGGGGCACCTACTTTTCTTTGCCGC
>NZ_JALPRH010000054.1:0-11476 GCF_030464795.1 Paraburkholderia sp. SECH2 | reverse complement strand
CCGACGTCGGCATAACACGCGTTCCTGCAGTTCGTGATCGTCCGTCAGTGCAAGCGTGCGGATCTGTTCCAGCGTCATGCCGTCATCGCGAAAGACGTCGATCAGGCGGGGCGACACGTTCGCAAGTTTCAGGTGCCTTTGCACCTGGATTTCAGACAGCGAGAAAAGAGCCGCAATGTAGTCCACCGTACGGCCTTCATTGACCAGCAGGCGGAATGCTTCGCAGGCGTCCGCCGGATGCATCGGCTCGCGCTGCTGGTTCTCGATCAGCGACACGGCGACGGCATCGGCTTCGCTCACAACCTTGACCGGTACGGGGTAGCTGTCATCGATCCTGCCAGTCGTGCGCAGCAGTTCCAGTGCGAGCAGGCGACGCTGGCCCGCACATACGCCCAGCTTGCGCTGCTTGCAGCGCGCCTTCATCTCGTGGGTGACGAGGTTTTGCATCACGCCCGCTGCGGCGATGTTCCCGGCCAGCGCCTCGATGCCGGTAGGCGCCTTGCGGCGCACGTTGTGCGGCGACTTGCATAGCAGACCGAGCGGCACGTACTCGATCTGGGTGTCGTTGCCGAAACGGCTTTCGACAACGGTTTCGGTTGCACGATTTTCAACGATTTGATCCACGGTTATCTCCGGTTATGGCCATCGCTACATGCGAGGCACACAACCATTATACGGACAAAATGCCCTAAGTAAAGATTATATGAGTGGATGTTATTTGGAATTTTTAATTGAATAATAAAAGTGATTTAAAATGAAAATTAAAATAATCTCATGTTAGGACAAAATGTCACTATAATTAAGTTGTGCCTCGCATGTAGCGATGGCCATAACCGGAGATAACCGTGATTGATAATGAAACCAGAATCTCGTCAAACGTTGTTGTTGACGAGTTGCGCCTGAATTTCCTTCCTCACTACCTGGGCGCGCAATACCTCCAGGGCGAGGGGTTGGTGTACGACTGGGCCGCGCGCCTTTCGAGTGCCTACAACGGCGGTTCGTGGGACTTCTTCCAGTTGTCGAACGGCGGCTTCTATATGGCCCCTTCGAACTGCGGACGGATGCATGTGCGGTGGCATATGAACGGCTACAGCGACATGATGGGCGCGGACGCCTTCGGCATCGTTGTCACGCTGTTTGCCCTGTGCCATCTGGCGGAAAAGTGCGGCGATGACAGCATTATCGAGCACTACCACGAACTGCGCGCCTACGCGACGCAGCACGTAGAGGCCGCGAACATTCTCCGCGCTATCGACTAATCAACCAGCCCCGGCCTGCGGGCTGGGGTCTTTCGCCCTATCTGAAAATCAGTGAGGAAGAAATGGACATGACGCAAATTCGCCCAACCTGGCTGACCGCACTTCTGCCTTTGCTGGCCGTCTACCAGTACGGGGACCGTGAAATCGTGCGTGCTGAACTTTTCCGTATGGCGCTGTCGGCGGATGCGGCGTCGAAGACCGCCGACGCGCTGCACCGCATCGCCAACATGCTCGACCGGGATGGTCATGCGATCGACATGCACCGCGAAGAGCTTCGCGCTATCGCGCGTGCCGCGCTTTCGGAGTTTGACCGCGTACCGCCCCGCGCGCCGCTGGTAGCGGTTCACGAAGCAGTCCGCCGCACTCGCGAGCGTGCCACATGACGACAGAACTGAAACTGGGTTGCGAATTGAAGCGTGGCGATGTGCTGCGCACATGGTTCGGCAATCAGACGATTCTTGAAATGCTGCCGTACAGCGGCCCGTTCGACTTCATCTGCGGCGTGGCGAAGTTGCCGGACGCCGATATGTCGATCGACCGGGGCGGTCTCTACGAAGTGTTGTTCGCCCAATAACCTGAACCGCCCGCGTATACACGCGCGGGCTTCGGAGTCTGACATGCCAACCTTTACAATTGCCGAGATTGAACAGGCGATCAACGTGTGGCGAAACCGCCAGGCGTCAGGAGAAGACGCGGCGCTGTGCCCGAAAGCGCGTCACCTTGCTGATGTCTATGGCGAGATGATCTACACGCACGCGACGGCCATCGACGTGTCTTTGCTGTCTGCCGAGCAGGTGGAAGCCGTGACCACTGCCCTTTATCAACAGGAATTGCCGCTATGACCGACGAATCGAAGTTTCCCCCCGAAATGCTCGAACAGTTTCGCCGCGAGCAGGAGGAAAGCGACGCCCACTTCACTGTCGCGGCTGGACGGTTTTTTGACGCATGGAAACAGGCTGCCATGCTGGCCGGTCCAGTCTATTTCGGCGATGGCACCAGAGAGGCTGTTGAGAACGCGAAAGACAAGTGGGCGCTCGCGCCCAATGGGGCGGTCATTCTCGACGCCTTCGGTGTTCTCAGCAGCGGCGAGCGCACTTTTCTTGCCGCGCTGTATTCGTTCTACAACTCGGACGATAGCGTTCTTCTGTGGGAGAAAGCAGGCATCAGGGGCTTCGCCGACCTGTCGGGGCTGGACCTTGTTCGTCGCAAGCTGATCGCGAAGCTTTTGCTGAACTACGTTGGTTGGTAACGGGCAGGTATGCTGTGTCCGGGGCTGACAGGCTCCGGCCCGCCAGTCCGATCGCAGACACGGGTGCCGGGCACCCCCCTTCCTGCTAAACCAGGACTCGTATTGACCGGGAGCTTGTCGCGCGCGCCTGCGCGCCCGGATCGAGGCGCACGAATTGATAAGGACCTCCCTCACGCGAGCGCCGGGATATGCCACGATGGTGGCGCAGGTCCGATCAATCGAGCAAGGAGAACGTCATGAACAGGATTGTCCGTGTAGGCGTTGATCTGGCGAAGAACGTGATGCAGCTTCATGGCGTCGATATCGCGGAACACGTCGTGATCAGGAAAGCAGTCACGCGAGAGAAGTTTCTTGAGTGGTTCGCGAATCTGGCACCTTGCGTGGTCGCAATGGAGGCCTGTACAGCTTCTCATTTCTGGGCGCGCCGACTTCGCGAATACGGACATGATGTAAGGCTTATTCCGCCGCAGTTTGTGGTGCCGTATCGCAAGGGCGGCAGCTCCGTCAAGAACGATGCGGTGGACGCCGAGGCAATTTGCGAAGCAGCCAGTCGGCCGCATATGCGTTACGTTCCGGTCAAGACGCCAGCCCAGCAAGGCGCGCTCGTGTTGCATCGCATGCGCCAGGGTCTGATTGAGGAGCGTACTGCGCTGGTCAACCGGGTTCGCGGCCTGGTTGCCGAATTCGGGATATTTCTTCCGCAGGGCATTCACCGATTCAGGGAGAGGTTCGCCGAATCAGTGGAGGACGGGGGGAACGAATTGCCCGGACTCACGCGGGTGGCAT
Source organism: Paraburkholderia sp. SECH2 (assembly GCF_030464795.1). Taxonomy (NCBI): domain Bacteria; kingdom Pseudomonadati; phylum Pseudomonadota; class Betaproteobacteria; order Burkholderiales; family Burkholderiaceae; genus Paraburkholderia; species Paraburkholderia sp. SECH2. Next base: position 8,182 of record NZ_JALPRH010000054.1, on the reverse strand, counting down.
TGTTGCGAGGGTGGACGCGAATTGTCGAGCTTGACGCAGAGATCGACTGGTTCGACAAACAGGTCGCCCAGCATGCAAAGAATGATCCCGACGCGAGACGCGTCACGGAAATGTTCGGTGTCGGGTTGATCACTGCTTCCGCCGCGAGTGCCACGGTAGGAGATGCCCGCCAGTTCCGCAACGGCCGACAGTTCGCTTCATGGCTCGGGCTCGTTCCAAAGCAGAACAGTAGCGGCGGCAAGGAGCGGCTCGGCCGCATCACCAAGCAGGGCGATGCGTATCTGCGCACGCTGCTGTTCCAGTGCGCGCGGGTCACGCTGACGGCAGCCCGACGCAGACAGGACCGACTGGCGCGATGGGTTACCCAGCTAGTTGAACGCGTCGGCTACGGCAAGGCGCTGATTGCGATCGCCAACAAGCACGCACGTGTGCTCTGGGCGATCTTGGCGAAAGGTCAGCGATTTGATCCGTCCTACGACGGGCAGCCCCACGGCGTTGCAGCACAATGAAGGACCGATAGCATCGTAAGTTGAAGCAGCCCATGTTGTACTTCATCGCAGACACCCGGTAAGGATAAGCGACAGGTCAGACCGGCAGCGGGAGAACTCGACGGGTCCCCAGGCAATGCGATCCCGCATGTGCCGACGCACGAATGGAGTCCCGCTGCGCGGTTATTATCCGGGCCACGGTCAGCAATGCTGACATCGAGAGGCCGATTGTAGGTGTGCAGTCTGCCAGCCGCTTCGTGCCGCGTCGCGATGATTGAAAGATGACTATGGAATGGAATTAAAAGTTAGAACTTGGTTTTAACGGGAGGTCCTTATAGGGACCCGCGCCGGGAGGCGTGGGGAGAGCGCCGACCCGCAGCGGCAGCGGAGGGACGATCCGGTGAGGCGCCGTGCAACTGTGGCCGGGGTCGTCAAGCAGCCGCAGGCTGCGTGTTTCCACCGCGGCGAAGCCGTGGGGGCTGGATCGAGGACAGAGGCACCAATGAATCGTTCAGGATCAGGAGGGCACCATGTTTCGAGTGCAGGTCTGGGATGACGACGCGAACCACTACGTCGATGTGGTGCTCAGTTTTGACCAGTGGGGGGCGGGCGGATTCAGGCACGCGCAGCTTGGCGATACGCCGGCGGAATACGACGACCTAGGTGAGGCATGGCGCGATGCAGTTGACCTGCAGGAACGATTCGGCGACGCGATCGTTACGCTGCTCGACACGTCGACGGGAGAGCGACACTTTGATGAGCGCAACCTGCCGGAGGTTGGCGCTGATGCCAGTGAAGCTTCGGCGGCCCCCAAAATCTGGACGGACGACTGGATCATCCAGCGTGCCGTGCGTATACGGGTGGCGAATGCAGGGGGCGACGTGTACGAACCATGGCCGGGCTATACGCACCCGATGACTCGCGATCAGGCAGTCAAGGCGCTCGAGGAGTGCGAAGCGCGGTGGCCAGAGCATGAGTTCCGCGCGCATCGATTACGGCTGGAGGAAAAGATCGCTGCGGACGCGATCGACCGAGCGCGAAGATCCGGCCGATCCAGGAAGTACGACTAAGAGAAAAGGCGACAGAAAAATGACGGTTGATATTCATACACCCATTCGGGCCGAGTGCTTGCTCCCGGCGGATGAGGGCTGGGAGCGGCCTCGGGGCGCTGAGGTTCAGGAGGTGGTGCGACGCACCGGCCTGTCGGGTCGGGCTCTTGCCCGGGTGCTCGGGCTGAGTGAGCATGGCGGCCGCCAGGTCAGGCGCTGGATCAGCGGAGAAACGCCCGTCCCCTATATAGCGTGGGCGATTCTCTGTGATATGGCGGGCCTTGGCACAATCTGGCGTGGCAAAACCCTTGCATTGGGGTTGAGTGGTATGGCTGAATCAGCGCCCGACGACGAATGACCGGGCGTTACGTTTTGCTGTCACCACGTTGCGCGGAATCGGCATAGGGACGGCCATGAGGCCGTACCCCTGCCACACCACCCGGCATGCGGGTCCGCACCGGGCGGTTCGGGAAGTTGAGGTTACGAGAGTCGGGGTACACCCAACTGGTCGAAGTATGCGATGGTCAGCACGCTGTTAAGCAGCCGGTCACTATTGCGCCACCAGCAGCGGCTGTTAGCCGCCACCTGTCGCGCAACGTTATCCGGTGCACCCAGCGCACGCAGTTCCCGGTAAATGGTCGTGCCACGGCGCCAGTGCTTAAGCTGGATCGCACGCAACCGGTGACGCAGCCACTCGTCCAGCTTGCGCCAGACCTTGGGCGTTTGCGCCAGACGGAAGTACGCCTTCCAGCCCTGCACATAGGACCGCAACCATTCCACCACTTCGGACATGCTGCGCCCGCCACTGCGACGCGTCAGTTCACGAATGCGGTGTCTGAACGCCAGCAGCGGTTTGGCCGCCACCTTGCGTTTGACCACTCCGCCCGGAGCTACCCACAAGCTGTAGCCCAGGAACTTGCGACCAAACACACTGGCCATGGCGCTTTTGGTCTCGTTGACCTTCAGCCGTAATCGCCCATACAGACGTCGCAGCAGCGCCATCACCCGTTCACCCGCGCGACGGCTACGAACATAGACATTCGCATCGTCGGCGTAGCGTGCGAAGCAGTGGCCCCGCCGCTCCAGTTCCTTGTCCACCTCGTCGAGCAGCACATTGGCCAGCAACGGGGATAGTGGCCCACCTTGCGGTGTGCCCTGATCCCGCTGCTGGACCACTCCGTTATCCATGATGCCGCTGTTCAGATATGCCCGGATCAGCCAGATTACTCCGGCGTCGTTCAGGCGTTTCTGTAGGCGGTCGATCAGGATGTCGTGGTTGACCCGGTCGAAGAACTTCTCCAGGTCCACGTCCACCACGATCCGCCGCCCCGACTGCACGTACGACTGTGCGGCAAGCACCGCGTCGTGCGCACGCCGTCCGGGCCGGAAGCCGTAGCTGTGCTCGCTGAAGGTAGGGTCCAGAACTGGCTGCAAGACCTGCAACAGTGCCTGCTGGATCAGCCGGTCCGTCACCGTCGGGATGCCAAGCTCGCGCTCGCCTCCATCCGGTTTCGGAATCGTCACCCGTCGTACCGGACTGGGCCGGTACGTCCCCCTCAACAATTGTTCTCGGATCGCGGGCCACGCCGTCACCAGATGATGCGCCTTCTGGTCAATGTCCAGACCGTCCACGCCAGCGGCTCCCTTGTTGGACCGCACCCGTTTGAACGCCTGCTTCAGGTTCTCTCTCGTCTGCGCCGCTTCCAGCAACGCCGACCCTGTGTTCCCCGATTCATGTCGCGGACGCCCGGCTTCGTCGCAGGCAGGCGTACCCCGTGCGGCTTCACCGCGCGCGGCTCCTACCCGCCCCATTTGCACGGGCTTCTGACGCAATGCCTGTTGCATCGACATGACGCTGAACACTCCTTCCCGTTCGGCCCTTCGTCACCGGCTTCAGCCTCACCGGCCTATCCTGTAACTACTACAGCCTCTGCTGACTTCTCGCTGCGGCTCGACGCCGTCGCCCTTTCAGGCGTGAGGCGAGATCTCCCCAGGTAAGAACGCACTCCTTCACTGCACAACCGCCGGATCTACGTCACCGCTCCTTGATCACTAGAGCTTTGCGGTTTCTTGCCCGCTCGCCCTGATCAGTGCCGCCTTCTATCCGGTTCTTGTTCATCGGCTCGCAGTTTCGCTCCACGCTTCCTCCCCACACTCGGTCACCCTCATGCAGTTGCGCTTCGCTTCGTTCGCTGTGATCAACTTACGATGGGACTTTCACCCACAAGAGTGCGCCCATGCTGGGCGCACAAAAGAAAGCCGGCGCACCGAAGCGCGCCGGCTGAATGTCCTGGCTACATTTTGAGGCCGGCCAGAACCTGAGAGGCTTTCAGAATATCCGCTTGTCTGGCCTAGGTTTCAGGCGCTTAGCGCCTGATTGAAGGGTTGCGCGTCAGCTCGCCGATCAACTGTGGACTCCGTTCGACGCTCGAGCGACGCCTTGCGCTTTTCTTCCGCGTTCGCGATGAAGTCGGACAGTTCGCGTTCCATGGCTGAATCCTTGGCGCCCGGCTTCCACGTCGCGGCTCCGTGCCGCCGGCGCGTGGTCCGAGCAAGTGCCAACGCTGCCTTCGCACATTCGTATTCAATCTGGCCACAAACGTCGATTGGCTCACCGAATTCGCGGAACGCTTCCACATACTCCCGAGCGGCGTGCACCGTTGCCGAGTACTCGCGCAGTTCGGAGATAGCTTTGCGGCTCAGGACGTGCCACTGAAGCTTGTCCGGATAGGCAAAGGCGGGGATGGAGACGCCCTCGCTGGCTTCGCGGCTTCTGGGGCCGGCGGGCTCCGCTGCTGCCCAAGCGGCCTTATGCATCATTGTCCGACAGGTTCGAGCGCAGCTTTCCAGCGATAACGCAAGTTCCAGTGCAGTGTCGCATCGCTGACGCTGGCGCTCTCTGGCATCCCTTGCTGAGATCCACGCGAGCGTTACGACAGAGCCGACTGCCCCTGACGCCAGCGCCAAAGTCATCGGAGTGTTCCAGCCAAGTAGCTGGAGATATTCAAGCCATTCCTGCCGCATACGATGCGCCTCGGAGAAAGAGGTGCACAGATTATAAGCAATCGTTTGCGGCGTATTCAGAGCAAAAAATGCGGTGTGTATTTTCGCCACAAACGCTTCGTGGGGGCGGTGCGCATCTTGACAGACCGCGCCGAACTAGGGCACTCGTCGGCCCAGCACCAGGGGAAGGGCGTCAAAAGACTGAGGCCGGTTCGCTTCTTAAGCGGACGGGTAGCGACGTTGGTCCGAACGGAGGCAATGTGTCCGCGTGCTGCCGCTCTTGGCACGCATCGTTCGATCCTAGACGATCGGCAACGTTCGGCCCAGACCGTGTCAAAACGCTTAGCCACTGGGAATTGACGAAACCTGTCTCGGCGCAGATCGTGGCTTTTCGACTACGGCGACCCGAACGTCGATTCACAGCCGAACATATCGCAAAGGCTCGACAACCCCGTACGGGCGTCACGCCCGCATCGCTAGACAGCGTCAAGCAGCATGGCCGGTCAGCGACAACTATCTTGGCCGGCGCATTGACTCATCAGAATTGCAACTCGCGTTGACCTGTTGCCTCACGTAGTTTGCTACCCGTCGGATTGTCCGGCGGGAGCGGCACGAGGTGACGAGGCAAATCAGCATGACGACACGCAAGCAGTTGGTCGCAGCATTGCAATCGCGGTATAGAAGCGCGACGTTCGGTGACCGGATCAGGATTCTCGACGAGTTCGTGGCTTTGACCGGCTATCACCGCAAGCACGCCATCCGGCTGCTGCGGGAGCAACCCGGCGCAACGAAGGAGACCCGCGAGCGCAACCGGTTATACGACGAGGCGGTACGCCAGGCGCTGACGGTGTTGTTGGAAGGGGCCGACCGGGTTTGTGGCAAGCGCCTGAAGGCGTTGATTCCGAAGCTGGTTGACGCCATGGAACCGCACGGCCATCTCGATCTGGATCCGGTCATCAAGGCCAAACTCCTTCAGGTCAGCGCGGCGACCATCGATCGCCTGCTGGCCAATGCACGTTTGCACATTGACGGGCAGCGCAAACGCCGCAAGGGTGTGGGCTCGGCCATCCGGCGTAGCATCCCGGTGCGCACGTTCGCCGACTGGCGTGATCCACCGCCGGGTTTCTTCGAGTTCGATATGGTCGAACACTGCGGCGGCTCGAAGACGGACGGTGAGTTCGTTCACACGCTGACATTGACCGATATTGCCAGCGGCTGGACAGAATGGGTGGCCATGCGCACGCGCAACCAGATGCTTGTTATCGAAGCGTTTGAGAAGGTGGCCGCCGATCTGCCATTCTCAATGCTTGGGGTGGATTCGGATAACGACACCGCATTCATGAACCAGAGCGTATTCGACTACTGCAAGGGACATGGCCTTGAGCAGACTCGCTCGCGTGCGTACAAGAAGAACGATCAGGCCTGGGTGGAACAGAAGAACGGCGCCGTCGTGCGACGGCTGGTTGGTTATGGTCGTCTGAGCGGTACCCATGCGAAGAACGCGCTCGCGCAGCTATATGCGTCATCGCGTCTATACATTAACTTCTTCCAGCCTTCATTCAAGCTGAAGTCCAAGGCGCGCGACAGCGTCGAACCCGCGATCAAGGAAAAGCTGAAGGCGCAGTTCAACAGCCTCGATCCTGTATGACTGCTGCAGGAGATGCGAATGGCTCAGCAGACTTTGAGCGAGTTCGCGGCCCATGGTGTGCCCGCTGAAGCAACGCCAGCAGGCGAATCAGATGTTGCCGTTTTCCTCGCGAGCCTCTCTTCGGCATGGGAGCAAGGGGAAGCACGTCCGACGCACCGCAAGCAACTCAAAGCAAAGCACTGGTGGAAGACCCGGGTGGATCCGTTCGCCGACGTGTGGCCGGTCACATTGAAGGGTGGCTGATCGCCGAGCCCACAGTTGCTGTTGAGGAGTTGATGGACCGGTTGGCAACGATGGTTCCGGACGTCTATGCACTGGATAGCGTCAAGCAGGAAGTCCGGTTTACCGACAAACGTCTTGGCCGGTCGGCCGAGGTGATTGTCGCTGCGTCAGGGGGGCATGGTTGTCGCTCCGCTCGGGTTGTCAGTGGGTAATTGACGGCGGCGCTCTTTCTGTTTGTCGCTGGCTGTGCGGCGCCGATAGCTTTCGACATTCAGCTCGAAGATCGTCGAGTGATGGACGAGCCGGTCGATGGCGGCCACCGTCATGCCGGGGTCCGGGAAGACGTCGTTCCAGCCGGAGAACGGCTGGTTGGCCGTTATCAGAAGACTTTTCCGCTCATACCTCTCGGCGATCAACTCGAACAGCACGCTGGTTTCGGCCTGGTCTTTCCTCACATACGACAGATCATCGAGGATGATCAGGTCGAACCGGTCAAGCTTCGCGAGCGCCGAAGGCAGCTGCAGACTCTGGCGCGCGACCTGGAGCTTCTGCACGATTTCGCCGGTGCGCGTGAACAATACGCGATAGCCGGCGTCGATTAACGCATGGCCGATGGCGGATCCCAAGTGACTTTTTCCGCCGCCGGGTGGACCGAACAGGAGGATCGTGGCGCCTTTCTCAAGCCACGAATCGCCGGTGGCCAGCGCCATCACATGCGCCTTCGAGACCATAGGCACAACACCGAAGTCGAAGGTGGCGAGCGTCTTGGTCGGATCCAGATGTGACTCGGCACGATGACGCTCGATTCTTCGTTTGGCGCGCTCGGCGAGTTCATGTTCGAGCAATGCACCGAGTAACCGGGACGCCTGCCAGCTCTCCTTGTCCGAACGTTCAGCGAAGTCCGACCACAACCGGCCGATCGTTGGCAGGCGCAGTTCGTTGAGCATAAGTGCAATACGACCAGCATCGTAGGCGGCGCTCATGCGAGCACCTCCTCATCGAGCAACGTGTCGTAAAGCGCGGCGGACGGCATCTCGACGACAACCACCGGACACTCGGCCTGGCGCGGCGCGAACTCATCGAACAACGCCTTCAGATCGGGCAGTTCACCGAGTTCGAGCAATACATCGAGCCGCTCGGCCAGTTGCGCCTCGACGCCGTGGTGCCCGGCGAGCTCAAGCAGGCCGACCATGGTCTTGCAGGCGCTACGCGGCGTCAGTGCCTGATCCAGTCGTTCCCAGGTGCGACGATAGGCTTCACGCGGAAACAGATCATCACGGAACGCGAGACCCCTGAAGGCCTGCGGCTTGCGTTTGAGTGCGTCGATGAAGTGCCGGTAGTCGATGCCGCGACCGCGCCGTTTGCTCGTGTGTGTGGCTCTCGCCGTGCTGTGCACGAGCGCGCCGGACAGATAGCAATCGAGCCGGTCACTGTAGAGGCGTACCTTCAGGCGATGACCGATCAGCCGCGACGGGGCGCTGTACAGGACACAACGCACGGTGAACGTGCCGCAGCGTGTCACGCGCGCCTCTTCCTCAGCGAAGTCAGTGGTACGGTGCTCAGGCAGGTCCAGCAGGTGTTCGCGCTCGATCTGGAACGCTGCAGCATTGCGCCGGTTGCGGCGCATCACCACCCCGCGCACGAACTCGTCGTACGCGGGCCAGTCCGTGAAATCGCGGTGACCGCGCAATTCCAGAGCCTGATCGACCTGATCCTTCAGATAGCGATGCGAGGATTCGACGCTGCCATACTCATGATTATGGGCTCGAGCC
>NZ_JALPRH010000053.1:0-16238 GCF_030464795.1 Paraburkholderia sp. SECH2 | reverse complement strand
CAAAGAAAAGTAGGTGCCCCCCCGCACAGGGGGAACGCTAATAGACCACTAACAAAACAAGGAAAGGCCAAAGCGCTAAGAGCACTGACAACAAGCGCCGCGCAGGCAAAAAACCCCTCTAGTTCGACAAAGACAAATAAGGCGAACTCACCGGCGTAGGCGGAAACGGCTGCAACCCAGTCTGCTTACTAAAGCTATACCTCAAATAAACCGCCGCGAGCCACTCGCGATACTCATAAGCATTGCCGAGCGAAGCGGTCGCCCCAAACGCCAACTGCGGAGCCAGTTGATACTCCCCCACCGCGCTAAGCGAATAAGAAACCCCAGTCTTACTCTGCCCAGGATACTGCGCACCACTGTCCAGATTCGAACCGAGGGTCTTGGCTTCTGCCGCCGCATTGGCCTGGAGCGTGCCGTCGAGCGGGAAGTAATCCGATGCATCCTGCCGGTAATGCTGTACGCCGATCGAGCCCTTCACGTCATAAGTAAACTGACCATTGCGCCCAGTCCACTCCACCGGCAAATTCAGAATCATGTACTGCTGCGGACTGAAGTACCCGCCCTGACCATACGTGAAGTACGAGAGGTTCTTGTTATAAGCCATCAGTGTCGTGTTCACACCGACAGTGAGCGTCTGATCGGCATCCTTGTAAACACGCGTGTAGATACCGCCGCCGCCTTTGACTGCGTTATTGCTTGCGACGTGATAGCCATGGTAGTTCTGGTACGCGGCGTTCACATACAGGCCGTTGGTGCCGTCATCCCATGCAAGACTGGCGAGGCCGCCGAAGGAAGTGACGCCGCCCCACTCGAGGCCGGAGCCGGAGTCGCGCGCGCCGGCATACGACAGCAAGCTGTCAGTCACCGCGCGGCGCGCGACGGCCAGCGAATACGACACCTTGTCGGTAATGCCACCGTTGTATTGCAAGCCGCCCACAATGTTCTTCTCGGGGAAACCAAGCGGCGTTACGCCGATATCACCATTAAGGTTGCGGCCTTCGTAGCCGAGCGACAAACCTACGCCGTTGGCGGTCTGGCTGCCATAAGTGTTGGTGCCCGCCACCGCCGCCGTAGCGGACGTGCTATTGGACAACCCCGAGCCGAATCGCGCGAGCGTCGATAGACTGCCCGCGGCCGTGCCGGCATCCAGCGTTACCGCCGTCGCCGTCACGACGATGTGGCCGTTGCCGGCCTTGATGCGCCCCTGAACCGGCGCTTCGATATCGGTCAGCGTCGACAGGCCGTCCTCGCCCGTGCGATTGCGGAACACGACCCCGCCCGACACGGTGCTCGACTGCTCGCGATTGACCTGCGCCAGTTCTTCAGCCACGCCGAGCGTCTGCGTATTGGCGACGTTCGGTTGCGGGTAGGTGCCGCCGTTACCGTTCGCGCCAGGTTGTTGCGGGTAGTACGCCTGCGCGTAACCGGTCGGCGGTTGCGGAATATACGGCTGCTGTTGCTGCGCGTAATACCCCGAACCCTGATTCGGATACGGCTGATAAGGCTGCTGACCGTAGGCCTGTTGCGGCGGCACCGGTTGGTAAGGCTGCTGCGCGTAACCCTGCTGCGCGTATCCCTGTTGTTGCTGCGGGTAAGGCTGCTGGCCGTAGTAGGGCTGTTGCTGCTGCGGATAAGCTTGTTGCTGCCCATACGGCGCCTGCGCATAGGCTTGCGCGTTGCGGTTGCTCTTCGACGCACTTTGCTTCTTGCTGGTCGAGCGTTTCGTGCTCGTGGCCGAATTCGTATAACGCGGTTGCTGCATCGAACCGGCATTGGCCTGCGCATCGCGTGCCGCAGGCGACATCGGCCACGGCGTGGTCGCATAACCGTCCGGCTGCTGCGGATAGGGCGCCTGCTGCTGATATTGCGCCTGTTGAGGATATCCACCTTGTTGCGGGTAACCGGATTGCTGCGGATACGCCGGGTTGTACTGCTGCTGCGGCGCCTGCTGCATCTGCGCCTGCCCCTGCCCCGGATACGGCTGCAATGGCGCGCCGGACTGGCTCGACCCGTTGGTCTCCTGGCCGTAGCCATCCGCGTTGGTGCCGGGACGTGGTGCGTTATAGGGAACGGCGGTAGGCGCGGCGTTCGGCGCATACGGCTGTGCAGGCGCGGTATAGGGCGCAACGTACGGCGCGGGCTGCGAGGGCGGCGGATAGTTCGGCACGGTCTGGGACGGCAAGGAGGACTGCGAGTACGGGAGCGATGCACGCGCGGCATTGGAGCCGCCACCTGCGAGCGCGGCGTTGTCGGCGTCGGTCGGCGAGATCGTTGCGGTTTTACCTTCGAAGGGATTGGTGCCCGGCAGCGGCGTCGCGCCGATCCGGCGCATCGCGACTTCCCAGCCGCGCGGCACGTTGCTCGCCGCATTGGTTCGCGGCCCGTTGGCCATCAGCGGCGTATTGGCCGCGATCAGCGAGCGTTGCAGATAAGTCGACGCGAGCGACAGCTTGCCTTCGGCGCGATACATGCGGCCGACCGTCGCCAGCACGCCGGGGTCGCTCGGCGCCGCGGCAAGCGCCTGATTGGCGAGCGATTCGGCATAGCTAAACTGTTTCGCACCAGATGCCGCGGAGATCGTCGCTTGCAGCAGGTTCAGGTCGTCGGGCTTGCGCTGGAGCGCGACGCGGTAACTGGCGAGCGCGTTGCGGTCGTCGCCGGCGCTCGAATAGAGGCGGCCGAGAGCGGCTTGCAGATCGGGATTGTCGGGCATCGCCGCGAGCCACGGCGCGATCACGTCGTAGGCGCTGGCAAGATCGCCGCGCTGACGCACCGCGTCGCATTGCTTGATGACGATGCCCAGATTCAGATTGCCGAAATCCGTGCGCTGCTGCGGCGTCAACTGCATCGCTGCGAGGCGTCGCATCACCATGCCGAGTTCGGCTTCCTGCTGCGTGGCGGAGAGAATACCCGCGTATTGCAGCAGCAAATCGGTGTTGCCAGGCGCCGCGTTCATCGCGCTGCGCACGAGGCCCAATGCGCGATTCGGGTCGCCCGCCTGCTGATACGCGGCAGCGATCACGCCGATCAGTTCGGGATTGTTGCCGGCAACCGGTTCGGCGGCGTGCAAGGTTGCCAGCGCTTGTTGCGACTGACCGTTGCGCGCCATCCGCGTCGCGAGATCGGCCTGCTGATGCACCCACAGGCGATGCTGCAAGGTCGTCATCGCGTCGGTGCGCTGCGCGGCCGGAATCCGTTCGAGTTGCGCGAGACCTGCCGTCCAGTCCTGTGTTTCCGCCGACAGCAGCGCGCTCGCATACAGCGCGTCGGTCATGTCGGGATGCGCGGCGAGCAATCCGTCCATCATGCTGCGGGCATTCGCAACCGCGCCCTGGCGCACGTAAATACGGGCGAGGTCGAGGCGCAGCCAGGGGTCGTCAGGATCGTTCAGCAGCGCGTCTTCGAACAGGCTGCGCGCACTGCCGAGATCGCCGCGCGCTTCGGCCGCGCGCGCCTGCGCGGCCTGCGCTTCGCCACGCAGACGGTTGATGCCGCCCGCCTTCGATTGTTGTTCGCTGTTCAGCTGATTGGCGAATTGCAGCGCTTCGTCGCCACGGCCTTGCGCGGCGAGCGAACCGACGAGGCCGCGAATCGCATCGGGATTGTCGGCCTGGCGGCGCAGTGCCATCCGGTAGGCCTGTTCGGCGCCTACCGCGTCGCCGTTCGTAAGCAGCATCTCGCCGAGCAGCACCTGCGCGGTGACGTCGGACGGATTCAGCGCGATCGCGCGTTCGAACAGCGACTTCGCCTTCGCGAACTCGCCATTGCTGCGAGCGCCGATGGCGTCGCTGGTATAGGTCCAGTAGGTCGCGCTATCGAGCGCGGTTTTCCAGCGCGCCGGATTGCCGTTGCGCGACGCGCGTTCCAGATAGTTGCGGGCTTCGGCGAATTTTTCCTGCTTCAACGCGGCGATACCCATGCCGCCGAGCGCGTCGGTGTCGTTCGGACTATTCGCCAGTACTGACGAAAACTTCGCGCGTGCCGCGCCGAGGTCGCCGCGATCGAGCGCGGCGAAACCGTCGGCAATGGTGCGGCCGCGGGCGTCGACGGCGGCATTTTCCTGGGCGCGATCGCGGGCCACCTTGTCCTGCTGAACCATCGACTCGAAGCGCGCCTTGACCGCGGCGTCGTCGGTTGCGCCTTGCAGGTACGCTTCGTACATTGCAGCATCCGACGGCCGTGCGTCGAGCCACAACAGAGCCTGCCGCCAGCTCTTTTTCGCCGACGCGCCGACCGTGCTGTCGCCTGCGAGCTTCTGCAGCCGCGCAATACCGTCGCGGCGCGTCGTATCGCGATACGTCAGATGCTGTGCGTAGGCGAGGGCGTAGCGCGGGTCGTCGGGGTTATCGCGTGCGAGCTGTTCGAGGCCGCGGCGCGCCTGGTCCCAGCCTTGCGGCGTGGCCGACAGCGCCTGGTAATACTCGAGTTGCAGTGCGGGTGTGGCCGGCTTGCCGTTCAACGCGCGCTGATACTCCTCTACCGCGCTCGCGCTCTGACCGCTTTGCGCGAGCCGCCGCGCGTCGTTGACAGTCTGGTCACGCAGACTCGATTCGCCGAGGCGCCGGCCCAGTTCGTCGAGGTTCGGATAGTTCGGCGCGACCGCTTTCAGACGCGCGAGATATTGCTGCGCACCGGCGCCGTCCTTGCGGTCGGCGAGCACCATGCCCATGCCGTAGAGCGCATCGGGTTGCTTCGGGTCGATGCGCAACACTTTCTGCCACGCCTGCTCGGCGAGGTCGCCGCGATGATGCGATTGCCAGTACTTGCCCTGATCAATCAGCACGTTCAAGGGGTCTTTGGACGCCTGCGCCAATGCGTCAGGCGAAGCCGTCGCCACGCAGCAGACGGCCGTGAGGCTCAGCGCGAACCGCAATGAAAACGCGAGGGCGCTCAATCGCATGCATTTCTCCAACTCGGCACGAGACGGCCGGCTTCGTCGAAACGATAGCGTCCGTCGATGAATCCGGTGCCGAACAAGCCCAGCACACGATCGTAATAAACAGGTTCGCGGCCCGGCACATTGGTGTCGAGCGCGGCGAGATGGGTGCGCGCGAGCCCGAGGCCGCGCTCGTCATTGAGCGATTTGAAGTACGGCGCGAGCGCGCCCCAGTAGCTCAACGGTCCTTCGCCTCTCGCCGTACCGGTGGTCGACGAAACCTTCTCGGGCGGAATGCCGCTTTGCGCAACCTTCGCGCGCATGCCGCCGAGCGCCGCGAGCCAGGGTTTGGCGAGCGGGTCGGCGGGCGAGGTGAGTCCGGCCCACAGATAGACGCGGATCGCGTCGTAGCTGCCGGTGTCGCCTTCTTTCGGATCGACTACGAACTGGCCGTTCTGCCACGCCGCCCAGTCGGGCGCGAAACCTTGCGGCGCGGTGGTCTTGATGAGCTTGTAGGCGCTGTCGGCGAGCTTGGCCCACGGGCCGTTCGGCATGTCTTTGGCGAGTGCGCGCAGCACGGGCAAGGGCAGGTAGCTCGGATTCAGACGCGTCACGCCACCATTCTTGAAGCCTTGCGGGCCGGGCAGCAGCATCGGGCCGACACCCGGCAGCGTGGTCATTTCCTGGCGTGCGATCTGGGCGGCGAGCGCCTCGCCGAGTTGCGTATAACTCGACTCATGCCACAGGCGGCCGGCTTGCAGCAGATCGTAGGCGATCCACAGGTCGGAGTCGGATGCGGAATTCGGATCGAGCACGCCGAACGAGCCATCCGGCTTCTTGCCCCAAAGCCACGACGGCAGCCGCACGTTTTGCGCATCGAACTGATTGCCCGCGAGATTGGTGCGGGTCCAGTTCAGGAGCCGGTCGAAGGTTGCGCGGTCGTTCGCGACCAGCGCGAAGAACAGGCCGTATGACTGACCTTCGGAGGTGGTCTTCAACTGCGGCGAGGAGTAGTCGATCACGCGGCCATCGGCCTGCACGAAGTGCTCGACGAAAATGCGGTACGCCGGCCAGTCGGTATTGCACGGACCCGTTTGGCCGGGTGCCGAAGTGGTCTGCGCCACCTTGGTGATATTGGCAAAGCACGTGGCCGCCGCAAGGGCAAGGCCAAAGCCAAGCCCGAGCGTCAGCGCCACGTGTGTCTTGATGTTTCGAACCCGCATATCAGTCCTATCAGTCCTTTAGGCGGCGCGCGGCGATCGAGCGCAGCGTCCGGTAGAACAGGCCGGCGATGATCAGCGCGGCGAGCACGCCGCCCAGCATCAGCAACAGCGGATGCGACGACAGCGCCCAGCGCAGATACTCCTGCGGCGACAAATGGCCGACATAGTACGCTTCGCCGTTCGACGTGATGGTGACGGTGCGGCCGTGGACCACAGCCATCGCGCCTTGAATTTCCTGCAGCACGTCGGCGTCGAGCAGGGCGGCGGACAGATCGGCGTCCGACTGGCCGGCCGCGCTCACCAGCGCGACGGCGCTGCGGTTCTTCTGCAGCGGCGATTCGAAACCGGTCAGGAGCGCATCGCCGCTCGAGCTCACGAGCGTCAGGTCGGCGCGTGCCGGCGAGCGTTCGACGCCGCGTTCGCCATGCCACCAGTCCTCGAGCTTGAAGACCACGTCCGAGAGCGCGAAGGTGCGCGAATCGCCGTCGCTGGAGAACGGCATCGACTTGGCCCAGCGTTGCAGCAGCGGTTGCTTGCCCGGCGCGCCGAAAATCAGCAGGTCTTTGTTCGCGTACTTGTCGACATCGTCGGCCGTGCCGACGGTGACGCCATTCACCGGATACCCCGTCGATGCGCCCATGCGGCCCATGGTCAGCAGGAACAGGCTGTAGTCGCTCGAATCGGCCTCGTTCGGCAAGACCACCGCGGTCTCCGAGAGATCGGCCATCCGCGTGAACGGGAAGCCGCTATTGGCGAAGGCCGCGAGATCAGGCAGCGCCATGTAATGCGGGAACGACGAGAGGTCGATGGTCGAGTTCGGATCGATGGCGCCGACCACGTTTTCCAGCAGACGGCCGTGGCATTCGCCGGTGTTCGGAATGTCGTAGAAGAAATGCAGGCGCACCTGGGCGCGCGGCGTCAGCAGCAGCGGCGGAATATGCACGGTGCGACGCGCTTCGGCGGTCTTATCCGGTAACACGCGCTCGAAGTAATGGCCCAACTCGAACACCGAGGCCGACTCGGCCGGAATCGGCAGGGCCTGCACGAAGCCGTCGTTGACGCTGACGTTCAGCGACGAACGGTCCCGCAGCGGACGCACCGTATAGCGGTAGCGCAGATCGATCGGCGCGCCCTTGGTGTGCCACATGAACAGATCCGGCGGCACGCGAAGATTCACGCGCACGGCGTCGGCGTCATAGCCGGACACCGTCAGGTCGCGCGGATCGGTGAGTTCGCCGAAACGCACCGGACGGTTAGTCGGCAGCCAATTTGGCGCGTCGTACGGCGCACGCTGCATGAGTTCGTTCAACTGCGTGATCGTCGCGCTCGGGCCGGTGAGCGTGTTCTGGCCGATGCCGAGCGCTTTGGCGGCGGTTTTCAGTTCGGCCTCGGTGCGGCCGAGCACGAGCAGCAGCTTGCCGCGCGCCGGCGCTTCGCGATCCACCACCGCGATCGTCGGGCCGGAAATCGCCGGAATCGTTACACCAGCCGGGCGCTGGTCGTCGGTCGCGAACACGACGGCGTTGCCCGACAGCGGCGCGTTATCCAGTTGCGCCGGAAACACCGCGCCGCGATAGCCGGCGAGCGCGCCGAACCAAGATGCGACGATGCCGCCTGCTTCGAGCGTCGCGGCGCCGGGCTTTTGCGGGAACACGAAGGGCAGCTCGAGACGGCGCACGTCGCGGCGGTCGAAGAACGGCTGCGGCAGGGCGGCGAGATCCGGCTTGCTGGCGAGCGACGCGTAAGTCAGATCGAGCGAACTCGCATTGCTGACGGTGGCCCACAGCGACGAATTCGCCGGGTCTTCGCAACTGGTCGTGTAGTGGCCGATCAACTGCACGTTCAGATGGTTGAATTCGGTGATGAAACGCGGATCGATCGAGACGTCGCGCGCCACCAGCATGCCGGCCTGTTCGTGCGGCACCGGCAGCGTCGCGGCGACTTCGCCGTTCACCAGCACTTTCAGCTGGGAAATATTCGCGAGCAGCGCCGGCGAGTAGCTGTAGACCAGATGCAGGATCGCGCCGGTCACCACTTCGTCGCCGCGCACGGAGAACGCGACGCCGTTCTGGCCGTCGGTGCCGCGCAGTTGCAGCGGATCGCGCGCGCCGAGGTCGGCGAACGTGAGCGTTTGACGGCGGCCCCCCGGCACCAGCGTGCCCGGTTCGGCGGTGGTCGGCGTTTTGATCCCCAAGGCTTTCACCGACGACGCGGCGAGCGCCGGCGTGGGCGTGGCCAGTTGCGCTTGCGCGAGCGCGTTCGGATCGTAGAGGACGGCCGCGCTCGGCGCGGGCACACTGCCCACGCCGGTGGCGACGCGCGCAGCCGCCGCGCCTGGGGCGCCTGCCGCCGGCGACGCTTGCGACGCACTCGCGCCGCTCATGGCCGCTGCAGCCACTTCAACTGCCGAAGCCAGTGGCGCCGCCAACGCGGTTTGCAACGCGAGCCAGCAGGCAAGCCCGCGCATCAGCCGTTTTGAGCGAGGGCGTCCAAAAAGGCGTGCCTCCGTTTCCATCCCATTGCGCCCGTGATTCGAGCGTTCGACGTGTCCCTTCGCCATCCTGTTGCCCATTGATCAGTCTTTGGTTTTTAGCTTCTTGACGTCCACCGGACGGCTTTTCATCGAGCTTCGAAGGTCGGCATAAAGATGCTCGAAGAGCCCCACGATGCCGCGCGCGCCGACCGTCAGCACATGCGTCAGACCGCGCAACGGCGTGTCCTGCTGACGCCCTTCGGCCCAGCCGGTCCATGCGTCGGCGCGCGCGAACGTGGTCTTGACGAACTCGTATTCCTGTTCGCGCGTCATTGCCGAGAAGCGCAAGCCCACGCGGCCCGGCTCCGTGAAACCGACGGTGGCGGGGAAGGCGTATTCCTCGTCGCCGCGAAACAGCGATACGGTCACGCTTTCGTGCATCGGCACTTCGATCTTGGCGGGCAGCGCCACGCCGACGCCGCCTTCCGAGTAGTCGATGGTCTCGCAAGCGAGCGTGCGGCCGGTCGAGAACTTCAGCATCACCGGCATGGTCATCGCCACGCGGTGCACTGCGCGAATCTGCCGGCGCTCGCTGGCCGCGGCCACGCTCGCGCCGAGAATCAGCATGTTGTAGGTGGTCCAGCCCAAGTTCAGGATGGTCGTCTGCACCACGCTGCGAGTGTGCCAGTTCAGATAGATATGCACGATGCCGACCACGAAGCCGATCAGGTTCAGCAACAGCAGAAACAGATACGGCCGCGAGATCGCCCAGTCGAAGTAGTTCTTTTCGATCTGACCGCCCTTGGCCGTCACGTTGAACTTGCCGAGCTTCGGGTTGATCAGCGCGAGCAGCGTCGGGGCGGTAATGTACGACGCCAGCACCGATTCGTAAACTTCGGCCCAGAAAGAATGGCGGAACGAGCGCTGCATCCGCGAGTTGGTGATGCTCGCATGCATCATGTGCGGCAGTGCGTAGATCGCGATCGTGCTGGCGGCGGCTTCGATCACGTGCGCGCCGAAGAACAGATACGACAGCGGCGCCGTGAGAAACACCAGACGCGGGATGCCGTAGAAGAAGTGCATCATCGCGTTCAGATAACAGAGCCGCTGGCCGATTTTCAGGCCCTTGCCGGTGAGTGGATTGTCGATCCGGAAAATCTGCGTCATGCCCCGCGCCCAGCGAATCCGCTGGCCGATGTGGCCGGACAGACTTTCGGTGGCGAGACCTGCTGCCTGCGGGATCGCCAGATAGGCGGTGGTGTAGCCGAGGCGGTGCAGCTTCAACGCGGTGTGCGCGTCTTCGGTCACCGTTTCGACCGCGATGCCGCCGATCTCTTCGACCATGGTCCGGCGCAGCAACGCGCACGAGCCGCAGAAGAAGGTCGCGTTCCACAGATCGTTGCCGTCCTGCACGAGGCCGTAAAACAGTTCGCCTTCGTTCGGCACTTTGCGGAAGGTGCCGAGATTGCGTTCGAACGGATCAGCGGAGAAGAAGTGGTGCGGCGTTTGCAGCATCGACAGCAGCTTGTCGCGCAGGAACCAGCCGAGGCCGATCTGCAGGAACGAGCGGGTCGGAATGTGATCGCAGTCGAAGATCGCGAGGTACTCGCCTTGGGTGATCTTCAGGGCTTCATTGATGTTGCCGGCCTTCGCGTGGCGGTTGTGCGTGCGGATCGTCCAGTTGACGCCGACTTCCTCGCAGAAAGCCTTGAACTCGGGACGGCGGCCGTCGTCTAGCACGTGGATCGCGATCTTGTCGGCCGGATAGTCGAGCGCGAGCGCGGCGTAGATGGTCGGCTTCACCACCGCGAGCGGCTCGTTGTAGGTCGGGATGAAGACGTCGACGGTCGGCCACAGATCGCGCGAGGCGGGCAGCGGCATCGGCGTGCGCTTGAGCGGCCAGGCGGTCTGGAAGTAGCCGAGCATCAGCACGACGGTCGAATAGACTTCGGCCGACACCAGCAGCAGACCCCATGCGGCGTCGAGCGGATGCTCCCAGTAAGTCGTCGAAGTGAGCCGCCAGTACATATAGCGGCCCGACGTGACCACCGAGAGCATGATCATCACCATCGTCGCGTAACGGCCTTGCAGCCGTCGGAACAGCAGCGCGGTGACGAAGCAGCAGGTCGCGAACGTCAGTTGCTCGTAGAACGCGAGCGGCACCGTGAAGACGAAGTACAGCATCATCAGCGCGAACAGCGTGACCAGACCCGTCACGATCCGGCTGTTCCAGAAACGCGCGTCGACGATGCGTTCGAGCCGCGACGGTTCGCCGGCCTCGATGTCCTGCGACTGGGGCGTACTCATGCGACGTTCCTCGGCGAGACGGCGATCGCATCGACCGCCGCCATCAGCCAGTTGCCGCACGAACGAAAATCGGCGGCCGCCTGGCTGAGTGGATCGTAGTGAATCAGCGTGGTGTCGCAGGCGAGCGCTTCGCTCACCCCTTCATCAAGATGGATGACGCCCGGGAAGAGCTTGTCGCCGAGCATCTGTCGCAAGACCTTGAGGACGTCTTTGGTCAACTGGCGCGACTGGTCGATCTGGTTGACCACGTAACCTTCGCCCCCGAACTCGGGGCGCGGCGCCGCGTACGCTTCAATTAGCCGTTCCATCAACGGAATGGCCGCGTAGGAAGCCGCGTCGGCGAGCACTACGTTCAGCGTGAAAGTGGCCGCGCACAACGCAGCGCGTACATACACGGACGAACCTGGCGGCGTATCGATGATGACGATGTCGGACGCATCGAGCCGCAGCGTTTGCAGCGAGTGCGCGAGCCACCTCGGGTCCTGATCGATATGAGCTTCGAAGCGGCGGCGATCGTCTTCGAGCACGGCGCCGTAGGGCAGCACGGTCACACCGTCTACGCCGTCGAACATGACCGATTGCCACGGATCGCCCGTCAATGTCGCGCGCGACAAACCGTCGATGCTGTCGAGCGGCACGCCGAAATGCAGACGCAGCGCGTTTTGCGGATCGAGGTCGAGCGCGATCACGCGGCGGCCGCTGGCGGCAAGCACGGAAGCGAGATTGGCGGCGAGGGTGGTTTTACCGACCCCGCCTTTGGCGGACACGACCGCAATGACTTTCATGAGCGACGAGGGCCGTTGACCAGCCACGAGTTGGAGGGGGCGGGCGCGGCGACGCTGGGAGCGCGGACCGGCGCGGGGGCCGTTTGTGCGGGTGTGCCGCGCAGACGGTCGAAGACCGATTGCAGCGGTGCGGATTCGCCGGTGGGCGCGGCGGGTTGCGGCGGCGTCGGTTCGGATGCCGGAGCGAACAGTTTGCCGAGGATCGACGCGGGCGGCTTTGGCGCTGCGGGCGCAGTCGTGTAGGTGGGTGCGGGTGCTTGTGCCCACGTCGGGGTGTGCGCCTGGGCGGGAGCTTGCGTCCATGCCGGGACCGGAGCCGGTGCTTGCGCCCACGTCGGCGCGGATGCGGAGACCGGCGCCGGCGCAGTGCTGCGCGGCGTGAGGGCAGGGATCTCGGCGCGCGGCATCACCGCTGCTGACGGCATGCTCGCCGTAGGTTGCGCTACAGGCATGGCCGGCGTGCGGAACTGAGCCACGGGCGGAATACTTACAGCTGGCATGACAGGGGGAATAGGTGCGGTCGCAATCGGCGGCACCTGTACCTTGGCGACGGCAGCCGCAGGCTGTGCGGCCACTGGCGTCACGGCATCGATCGGTACGGCAGCGTCACCCTTCGTTTCGAACGCGCCGAAACGTGAAGCGCCGCGCGGTGCGCCAGGCTGAGCGGCGACGGCGACCGGCGGAATGTCCCGACGATGCGAGCGGGTAAACAGCGGCGCCTTCGCGCGCGTGACCGAGGCAGCGTCTTTGGGCGTCATGTCCTGACGATCGACTTCCGGCGCCGCTTCTTGCTGCGATGCCTCGCCAGCAACCTCGCGGCGTTGCCCGATCGCGGGAATCGCCGGCTGTGTCAGATCCAGCGTCACCAGCAACGGCCAACGCGTGCGCGCCGAACGCGCTTCGTTTTCGCGGCCGATTTCCTGGTACGCGCTGGCGTCGCCGCCAAAATGGTCGAATAGTTTTTCGATGTCGCTAGATGAACTCATAGTGCCGCCGACTTTTTAATGACTTGCGTTGCCCCGATCGGTCCGCTCGCCTGGCTCGCTTACCTGGCTCGCTTACCTGGTCTGCTACCCGGACCGCTCAAACAGAATGCCGCCCCAGCCGGAACTCGATCGAGGTGTCCGTGCCGTACGCGCTCGTTTGCGCTACCGAAAGGCCCTGCGCGCCCAACGCGCTCAACCACGTCTGATAGACGCCTTCGAGAAACGCCGGGGTCCACGCGAGCGCCGCGCTGCCGAATGCCTGCAGCGGCGCACAGTAATGAACGATGCGCAGCGCGTCTGCTTCGTCGGACAGTTCGACGTAGCCCCAATCCATGTCATGCCAGTACAGATTCAACGCCTGAGCGAGCTCGGCGGTGGACCCGCACGCCGGCAATTGATGCGCCGCCGCAAACCGGCAACCGACCCGGTACATCAATTGACGCAGTTCGTCGCGACCGATCTGCGCTTCGAACTCCGTCGCGAGTGCGGTCAGCATGCCGCGCCATTGTGGCGAGATTTGGCGTTCCAGCAGGTAATCGAGAATTTGGACCATGTTTTCCGGGAAATAGCCGCTGCTCAAACCGCGTACAAAACGGGTGCCGACGGCCGAATAACTGAAAGTGTTACGGGAAGGCGCGCGTTGCACGCGTCTTAGGTTACTTTTACCGAGTTCGTCTGCTCTATCCGCCACACTTCGGAGGAGTCTACTTAAGACATTAACTTTTAGCCACTTTACATTCGTCTGCTTTATACGCGCAAACGATTGCTGCAGATGCTTGTCCGCCACGTAATTTTTGCTGCCGGAATTGCCTTGTTCGCTTCTCCACCGAGGATGTCCGTCGCTAAGCTGTTTTCAATAATTTTATTAACGGTCGATTGCGCCGATCTTTTAGCTTTTTGGTTTCGTGTCAAATGCAACGGTTTGAGTTGGGTTGCGCGGAATGAGCCAGGTATTGGCCGTCGAGAGGGTGGCGAGTCCCTCATGCTAACGGCGGTGCTGTTATGCGCGGGGCATCTCTCGTGTCGCGTGATGGCGGCGTAGCCCTGCCTGAGCGGGGGGAAATTCTATTTACGGGTGGGGCATAAATATTTGTCAGACGGTTGCCGTTATACATCGGTAGAGTAACCGGAGCCAGCCTGATATCTATCAATATGCTTTCCACCTCAACGAAGCCACTGTCCGATTCCGGTTTGCGCGATCGCTTCCATCGACGATCGTTGGAACACCAGCGTCCCCTTTCGACGGTGACGATGGCATTTACGGTTGTCGCGTTCCTGTGTCTCGTGGGGGCGCGCAACATGGTCAACGGGCCGGCAACGCCGCTTGGCTACCGGCTTGCCTGTGCGCTGGTGCTCGCCTTGCTGGTGATGGCGATTCCACGCACCGGCTCGACCTGGACCTTCGGTGCAATCGGTGTCGCTTACTCTCTTGTGCTGGTGGTGGGTCTCGCGCTGAACGTCTCCGGCGTCGAGCAGCCGTTGTTGTGGATCCTGCCGGCCATGGTGGTGATCCCCGTCTGCGCTGCGCCGTTGTGGCTCACGCCGCTGCATTTCTTCGTCGGCAGCGCGCTCTTCTATGGGGCGGCGTTTGCCTTGCTGTTCGGCGGGCCGCGCACGCATGACGTCGACATCGTCGTGTGGATGTGGATCCTGGCGATCGGTGTGCCGACTTCCGTTGTGTTTCACTTCGGTTTCTACCGGTTCCGTCGTAACCACTTTCTGCTCGAGAGCCAACTGGCGCAGCTCGCCGCGACCGATCCGCTGACCGGCCTGCAAAACCGCCGTGCATTCGTGAAGCAGGCCGAGCGCCGCCTCGAAACCATGACGCCCGAGGCGCGGGTCAGCGCGATTTTTCTCGACATCGACAGTTTCAAATCGCTGAACGACCGCTTTGGCCATGCAGTCGGCGACCATGCGTTGTACCAGGTCGCCCAGGTGTTGATGGAGGAGACCTCCGCGGACGACAGTGTGAGCCGGATCGGCGGCGAGGAGTTTGCCGTGCTGCTGCGTGACGGCCTGACTGGCGCACTGGCGCTGGCCGAGCGCCTGCGCGCCGCGATTGCCGCGCTCGAGCGCCCGGACGGCCATCTGACCGCGAGCTTCGGCGTGGCTCAACACCGGAGCGGCGAAAACATCATGGTGTTGCTCGATCGCGCCGACGAAGCCTTGCTGCGCGCCAAGCATTCGGGCAGAAACCGCGTGTGCGCCGAACGTGCGTTGCCGATCGAACCGCTGCAGATGCTCGCCGGCGATGTGTTCGCGGAGGACGGGGCGCTGGTGCCGCGGCATCGCTGGGACGAGTACTCCCTGACCTCGCACTTCCAGCCGCTCTACAGTTTGTCGCATCAGAAGCAGGTGGGGTTCGAGGCCTTGCTGCGCGGCGAGCAGGACGACGGCACGCTGGTGCCGCCCGTGGTGCTGTTCGCGCCGAAGCCCTCCAGCGACGAAGGCGCGCTCGATCGCGCGAGCCATGCCGTGCATCTGGCCAACGCGCGCAAGTCGCTGCCGAGCGATGCCTGGCTATTCTTGAATATTCTGCCTGCGACGTTTATCGCCGAGGGCTATGCGGACCAGCTCGCCAGGATCGTGCGGGCGGTGGGGCTCGAACCTGAGCGGGTGGTTCTCGAGATTCTCGAATCGCATGGTGGCAGCGTCGACGACATGTCGCGGGTGGCGGCTTTGTACCGTGAGCATGGCTTTCTGATCGCCGTCGACGATTTCGGTGCGGGGCAGTCGAACCTCGACCGGTTGCTGCGGATTCGGCCGGATCTTGTAAAGCTCGATGGCGAGCTGATTCGCGCGACGGGTCATGGCACCGAGCAGCCGATCTTGCCGAAGCTCGTTTCTTTGTTACACCTGGCGGGGATGCTGGTTGTTGTTGAGGGCGTGGAAACCACGGAGGAATTGATTCTTGCTGTGGAGTCGAATGTGGATTTTGCGCAAGGATTTTTGCTTGGGCGGCCGGCGGCTGAGATTGTGCCGCCTGATTCGGTGCATAGGCGAATTGATGATGCGTTCGATGTGATCGCCCAGGGGAGGGCCCATCAGTATGCGATGTTTGAGTCGGAGGTTGAGCCGTATCGGGCTGCTTTGAGGCGGGCTGCCGATGCTTTGATTGCCGGTGTTTCCGTTGGTGAGGCGTTTGCTTTTCTGGCTACGTTTGAGCGGTGTATCAGTTGCTTTGTTCTTGATGATTCGGGGCGGCAGATTGGGCATGAAGTGCGCGGGCCCGCGTGGAGTGGTGATGGGGCTTCGTTGCAGCCTGTGGCTAATCCGCAGGATGCCAGGTGGGATCATCGGCCTTATTTTCGTAACGCTGTTTTGTTGCCTGGGGTGGCTGTGGCTAGTAATCCTTATCTTTCTTTGGCTAGTGGGCGGCCTTGTGTTGCGGTTACTTTGGCTGTGCAGTTTTCCGCTGAGCGGTCGGTTATTGGGGTGGAGTTGGATTGGTCGGTGGTGGGGTTGCCTTGGCCTGCCGGTGAGTAGTTTTTTTGCCTTTGGCGGCGGCATTTGGCCGTGTTCCTGGGGCTTTGGCCTTTCCTTGATTTGTTAGTGGTCTATTAGTGTTGCCCCTGTGCGGGGCGGCAC
>NZ_JALPRH010000052.1:0-16279 GCF_030464795.1 Paraburkholderia sp. SECH2 | reverse complement strand
CTCTTTCTACCCGCTCCCAGGCCGCCGCGCAAGGACCCTGCTGAACAAAGCCGTGCGAACCCGGAATTCATCGCGGAAAACGTAACCAGCATCGCGTGCCCTGCCATGACACGCATTGCGTAATGACGAGGACGGCCCGTCTCCGGTTCGCGATGGAAGCGCGTCGTGCCTTGTGAGCATGTCGGCAAAGGGAATACGTAGGGTCGCTTCTTCTTGAAACACACGAGCGCGTCGCAAGAATCTGCGGGCGCCATCAAGGTCCTCCGGCACGGTAAGCCCCAAGCGTTTCACACCGACACATCGCTCTATGCGCGGATGTTCTTCGACCAGTGATCCGTCAGGAGCCGTGCAGGGGATTCATTCGGATGACAGAGCAAGTGGACGCCGATATCGCTTCGCGTTGATTGACCGGCACGAACGTCCTGCCTGTGTGGTCTTCGAGTGCATCGCTTAAGCGGTGTGAGATGTGAAGGGCCGGTTTCTGAGACAGCCGAGTTGCCCCACTCTGCGCATGCCGCTACTCCTTTGACGAATGGCAGGGGATACCCCAAGTTATTTCAAATCGTGTCGCGCTGTCCCGCTGCATGACACTGACGTTTATCATGCGTCTCGCATTCAGACCATCAGCGCCCTGACTATTCCTGTCCGCAGGGCGTGCCGTCGATCGAGGTTTTCGGAAGCTCACTCAAGTTTCCTGCCGGATGTTTCGCGACAGGTGAGCCCCTACGTGAGAGAAGCCATGAAACAGACCGTGAACTTCCAGTCAGTGACGAAGAAGCCTGCCGCGCAGAAGCTGGTGAAGCGGCCTGCCGCGGGTCAGCCTGGCGTGACACAGGTGGTGATGCCGACGCGAATGGGCCCGTGCGGGCTCCGCTACGATTTTAACGATGGCGTACGTGTGCTGCTGCCCAAAGGCGAATGGCGTGTGGAGTTGCGCGATTTGGAGAGTGGCAACGTGCTGTTTCGTACCGACATTGCCGAATGGGATGGTGACAAGCAGCAAGAAGTTCTACGTGCGCTTTGGCATTCGGGTGTGGAAAAAGGGTGAGGAGAAGCCGGTCTTCGAGCACGACATGAACCTGGCCAGCCAGCGCGTGTGCGTGTATTTCCCGATGGGTACGCTGGGTGACATCCTGGCGTGGTTCCCGTACGTGGAGCGGTTTCGCCAGCAGCACGGGTGCGAGGTGGTCTACACAATGGCGGAAACCGTTGCGTCGCTGTTTGCACGCAGCTATCCGCAACTGAAGCACGTCGACGTGCAGGCGGCAGGCGAGTACTACGCGAGCGACCGCATGGGGCTCTTCTTCGATGACGCGGAGAACGACCTGCAGCCGATGGACTTCCGGCTGGTGGGGCTGCATCGCACGGCCGCCCACATTCTCGGGGTGGACGACTCGGAGCTGCGCCCGCAGCTCTCGCTGCGTGCCCCGCGCACGATCGCCGAGAGTTATGTGTGCATTGCGGTCCAGGCCTCCACGCAGTGCAAGAAGTGGAACAACCCGACGGGCTGGCGCGGCGTGATCGCGCATTTCAAGGCGCGCTGCTACCGGGTGCTGTGCATCGACCGGGAAGATCTGCACGGTCAGGCACCTGCATGGACGAGCTGCCCGCCGGGTGCGGAGGATTTACGGGCAACCGGCCGCTGGCCGAACGGGTGGCGCTGCTGCAGCACGCCTCGGCGTTTGTGGGGATGTCCAGCGGGTTGGCGTGGCTGGCGTGGGCATGCCGCACGCCGGTGGTGATGATCAGCGGCTTCACGCTGCCCTATAACGAGTTCCAGACACCGTACCGGGTGTTCAACGTGCATACCTGCACGGGTGCTGGAACGATGTGCGGCACCAGTTTGATCACCAGGATTTTTTCTGGTGCCCGCGTCACAAGGGCCCGAACCGCCAGTACGAGTGCTCTACGCTGATCACCTCACATTAGGTTGTCGGCCAAATCAACCGGTTGCTGGCGGGCGAGTCCGCTCCAGCTAGTGGCAAGGCGTAAAAGGTCGGAAACTATTCCCGGTGCGCGTCGTGGTCGAGCCGGTGCGTGAAGCACAGGGCTGCCTGACGGCATGAAAAGGCCGACCTCGCCTCACGCGCAGGACCGGCAACGCGAACATGAAATACCACGAAACAACAAGTCAGATTAGGGGGCTGGGGAGCAATGGAACAGAGAAGTCGGTTAAGCCCGGCGGACGTCGCCTGACGTAGATTTTGGGGTAATGACCTATCGAGGCCGCGCTAGTCCCTTCTGGCTGATGAACGAGGGTTCGGTACATGGTTGAGCGGGAAGCCGAAAACAGCTCGGTCAGATCTATGAATTTCAGAGATAAATGGCGGGGAAATTTGAATGTGATGTGACGCCAATAACGAGTGTGTTATGGTCGGCTTCGACGCGATGATATAAACGCAGTTTGCGACCCTACGTGGACATTCAAGTGCCCGCTAACCTTTTCGCGCCGACGGCTCCCACTTGGCCAGGAGCGCTGCGCCCTCATCCCAGCTTGACGCCCGGTAGAGCCAAGGGTGCGGAAACAAGTACGCCTCGCCCTTGGAACCGTGCAAAGTGGCGAATATTGTCATCAATCAGGATGTCGGCGGCGAGGATGCTTTTGTCAGTAACCGTCCGACCGTGACGGTATAGACGTCTGATGAAGGCGACGCCATGCTTTCCCGGGGCACAGGGCCATTGCATGAACGTTAAACGCCCACGTCACGCCAACCAAGGAGTTGAGCGAGATATTTGTCATTTGCACAGACGAGCATACGTCGGATCTTGAGGCCGCCTTTGGCGGTCCGATCCTGCCGTAGCAGGTTCATGGTGATGCGTCGCAGGATGGCGAAGTTCTGTGCGGCGTGGTCCACGCGTACCCGGCACTGATCTTCACCGAAGGTCATATCGATTGACCAGTGCATACCGTTCTCGATGCCCCAGTGGGAGCGCACTGCCTGCGCAATATGTGCGGCGTCGGGCGGCAGGCTGGAAACGTGAAAGCGACGCTCGGTCGTGACCTTGTCGCCGATCTCGCGGGTGGCCTCCACCATCACGATTGAGCGCATGCCGGGCCACAGGGCCGGCTGCTGCCAGCGCGTGAGGATGTCGCTGGCGATGCACTGTCGCGTCTCGATGCGTCCGTGGCCTTTTTCGACTTGGCGGTGTTCGGTGATGAACACGTCGCGCTCAGCTGCCGGGATACGCTCGATGGCCTCGAGTGTCGTGCGGATGTGCGTGAGAAGCGAGGGCTGGTTGCCTTTGACCGCGAGCACATAGTCGGCCCCGGCCTTCACGATGCGCGCGGCGAGCGCGCTCTGGCAGCCCATCGCATCGATGGCGACGATCGCGCCCTTGAGCAGCAAGGCATCCAGCAGTTCCGGGATCGCCGTGATTTCATTGCTTTTGTCGGCCGTGCGCACCTGCCCGAGTACCATGCCCAGTCCACTGCCATAAGCTGAAACCAGATGGATCGCGCGCTGGCCACGCTGATGCGAGCCGCGTACGGTCTTGCCGTCAATCGCCACCACCTGACCGGCCAGCACCGGGCACAAGCTGCTCATCCAGAGGATGACATGTTTCGAACTGCTTCGGATTGAGCGCCGCGAATACCCGCCCGAACGTGTCAAGGGGAAGGAATGCCTGTTCCAGCGGAATGTGGCGGCGCAGCTACTCCAGCTTTGCCTGTCCCCATAGCTCAATGCCGATCCAGCTATCTGCTCCCGAGAGAATCGCGCACAACGCCACCATCAGCATTTCGGTTAGATCGTGCGCCGACGTGCGGCTGCGCCGATCTTTCAAAATACCGAAGGCTTCTTCAATACTCAGGATGTCGTCGTCCATCGTTTCGCCACACAAAAACGATGGTTAACGAGCGTCTGCCTTTGTTTACAAGCCCCTCATGCAAGTGCTTGATTGTTAACGCCGCTTCGTGCGATGGCCCTGTCCCGGGGCACAAATGTGACTGTGTCCACAAAGGTATCATGGAATGAAGTGAACGGTCCCCACCCACCGCTGACAGCCGTGTGGACGTCGGGCATCGCGGCCAGATTCAGGCAACCCTTCGAGACGGGAGATCATCAGTGTCCAGACATGCGAACCGGAGAATCAGAGATGACGCATTCGGCAATCGGTGTTGATATCGCGAAGAACGTCTTCCAGCTTCATTGGGTCGAGCTCGAAACCGGCGAAATTGTTTGCGATCAGATCAAGCGGGCGGCGTTTCTCGAACACTTCGCGAATCGCGCGCCTGGTCTGATCGGAATGGAAGCCTACGGTGGTGCGCATCACGTGAAGAGAATGCCGGCCAAGTTCGTCAAGGCGTTCGTGGCAGGAAACAAGAGTGACGTAGCAGGTACCCGGGCGATCTGGATGGCACTGCAGCAACCAGGGAAAGCGGTCGCAGTAAAGACCGAGGCACAGCAGGCGGTCCTGGCTATGCATCGTATGCGGCAGCAACTCGTGAAGTCCCGAGCGATGCAGATCAACAGCCTGAGGGGCTTGTTGACTGAGTACGGCGAAGTGATTGGCAAGAGCCGGGCTGCGCTGGACAAGGGGGATGCCAGGCGTCCTTGGGAAGCTGGTTGACCGCTTGCCAGCAATACTCATCGATACCCTTCGTGAGCAATGGAGTCGCCTGTCAGATCTGGACCGGCAGATCGTCGACATCGAACGAAGCTTGCAGGACTGGATGAGGCAACACGCGGCATGCCAAGCGATCGCCGCCATACTTGGGGTGGGTATGCTCACGACGACGGCGGCGGTCGCGACTATGGGACACGCCAAGGCATTCAGATCAGGTCGTGAATTCTCGGCATGGCTGGGCCTTGTCTCGGGGCAGACGGGTTCGAGAGGGAAAGTTCAACTTCTGGGGATTAGCAAGAGGGGCGACACTTATGCCCGAACCTTACTCATCCACGGTGCCCGCAGCGTGCTGTTTCACTCAAAGAAACCAAACGAATGGATCGAGCAGATGAAGAAGCGTCGATCGCTAAACGTAGTGACTGTAGCGCTGGCCAACAAGATGGCGCGAACAATGTGGGCAATTCTCGCGCATGATCAACCGTACGAAGAGCACTACCACAGCCAGAAACCGGTTTAACGCGCGGTATAACGGAGCGGCAGAGCATCAAGACAGTATCGATGTGGAGCTCGCCGGTCGGGCTACGCGACCGCGCGCCGATGGTGTTCTCGTTCGCCCGCGTTGGGGCGGTGTTCGCGATGCGGATCGAGGATGTCTATGTGCAGCACCGGCGGCTGTAGTTGCACCTGCGCGAAAAAGGCGGCAAACGGCACGAGATGCCGTGCCATCACGCGCTTGAAGCGTATCTGCATGCACACCCCGACGGCACCGGCATCGGCGACGATCCGAGGGGGCCGCTGTTCCGCACGATCCGGCGCGGCTCCGGCCTGCTCAGCGCCACGCCACTACCTCAGGCGAACGCCTACGCGATGGTGCGGCGCCGTGCACTCGCGGCGGGTATCGGCACGGCCATCGGCAACCATACGTTCCGGGCGGCCGGCATCACCGCGTACATGAAGTGCGGCGGCACGCTAGGGAACGCCGCGGCGATGGCCAACCACCCGTCGAGCGCACCACGCAACTCTACGACCGGCGGCGCGACGACATCACGCTGGACGAGGTCGAGCGGATCCGGCTGTAGGTTTTGCGGGCGGCTACCCGACTAGGAACTGGACGACCTCACCGCGCGCAGCGGCCGGAGCAGGACAGCGCGAAAGGCCTTTAACCATAGCGACCAGGAACGCGCTACGAGATGGGCACGCTCGAACTCACGTATTTTTGCGTCGGCAACACCGTCGTCTCGTGGCGGCTGCGCGCCCGTCATGCGATTGAGTTCTCTTATATGCACTATCAGATCGTAATCGGTCAACATTGCCTTCGTCTCCGGGTTTTATTGAGTGCCGGTAATGGACGCGCCAGCACTCTGAACAAGATGACGAAAGGTTAAGGGCAACGACGGCAGAACGATACGGAAAAAGTATTTCGCTCAATGTCGCCAGCGCAATGTGATCTCGCTCGCTCTGACAGGTGTGCACCTCGGCCCGCGCTTGATGACCTCCCGCGACAATCAGTTTCCGCCATCGGATCCGATATTCCGCTTCAGAAATCGGCATAGGGGACGGCCATGAGGCCGTGCCCCTGCCACACCGCCCGGAATGCGGGCCCGCACCGGGCGGTTCGGGAGCTTGAGGTTATGAAAGGCTCTGTCGCGCTAACGCGGAGAAGTGGAATCGGTAGAATCACAACGCATGACGAGCATGATGGCAAAGACGAAGACGCCACGCAAGGCGTTGCCCACCGGCATTGGCAAGGTACTGAAGCGACTGCACTATCCGCTGGATGTGATACTTCTGTGCGTGCGCTGGTATGTGGCGTACTCGCTGAGCCTGCGTAACCTCGAAGGACGGCCGAGCGGGGTATCGAGGTGGATCATTCGAGCGTGCACCGCTGGGACATCAAGCTGCTACCGGTGTTTGAAAAGGCATTTCGCTACCGCAAACGCCCGGTGGGCAGGAGCTGGCGCGTCGACGAAACCTACGTCAAGATCAAGGGCCAATGGAAATTTCTGTATCGCGCCGTCGAAGGCGGGCAATACGGTCGATTTCCTGCTGTGCGCCCATCGTGACAAGGCCGCAGCCCAGCGTTACTTCGACAAAGCGATTGATCGGAACGGCGACCCCGAAACGATCACGGTGGACAAGAGCGGCGCTAACCTGGCCGCCCTGGAAGCGTTAAATGTTGAGCGGCTAACACCGATCAAGATCCGGCAAAACAAATACCTGAACAACATCGTCGAGCAGGACCACCGCGCCGTCAAACGCATCATCAAACCGATGATGGGATTCAAGGATTTTCGCTGCGCGCGCATCATCCTGTCCGGCATCGAGATTGTGCACATGATCCGCAAGGGACAGATGCATGACGATGGTATTGCATCGACTGCTGCAGAGCAATTCTATTCTCTCGCGATATAAGCAGTCCTCTTGATTGAAGATGCTTTCTCACCCCATCATCCTTAACGCGACACAACCCATTTTTTCGCCATTCCAATCCTGATAACATCACTAATCAGCGTTGCGTTTATTGGAGCGAACCAGTTCAACGAATTCAATCGTGAAAACCGGCGGGTCATGACCTGAACCCAGTGACGCCGATCAGGCTCGGCTCGCAAACCGTGCGATTATTCAAATCGTTTCATTTCCAATGTTAATAATGCAGAAAGCCACCTCCTCTGCGCAGTTCATCTGTGCGAGAGATTGACCTGGTCCCAGCCTCGCCGGGGTAATGGATCGGATCTGAATTGAGGATTCACGCAAATCACGTGGTTTCGATCTCACTCAGTGATTCCGATATTCGAAGTTAATCACCGATTTCCGGCCCGCCTCGACCACGGTCTTTTGTGCTTTGCCCCGATGACCTGTCGCGCGCGACTGGCTGACGAGCCGCCTCACGCAGCGGCGCCCTGAATGGGTTACGACGATCCTGCCGTTCCTCACGCGTCATCTCAGCAAACAGTCCGGCCGTTCCGCTACGCGATCCAGGTGGCGTACGTTCAGTTGTCTGTAGACTGGGTCCCCGTTGCCGCGCCCGCGCGGCGGCGACCTCATTCACCAGGGTGACTGCCCGCTCGGCGCCGCTGAGTTCAACGAGTGCCCGCCAGGCACGATCGTCCCGCTCGACCACGTAACGGATTTCGCGTCGCATCGTGAGGTCGCGCCGATCAAGTACTGCCCCTGCCCGTTTCAGGGCAGCGCGCTCCCTTGCCATCAGCGGCCTGCCGTCGCCCTTCGCGGTCGACGCGACGTATAGCGCGTCGGCATACTGTTCAACGGCCCGGCCGAGCGTCATTTCGGCCCGTCGGGGCCTCGGCGCATTCGAGAATTCGACGCGACGCTGATTCAGCGTGTGCCGGTAGCCCAGCTCAGGCCGATGATCGCGCTCCGGTCTCAGTTCGTGCTGCGCGCTGAACGATTTTTCGTCAGCACGCGACAGGCTGCGCATCAGGGCCGCGCCATCCACAAACTCGTCCCGCCCGGCCGCCACAACCAGATTTTCCCTGTGCCGGGTCATCGCGACATAGGCCAGCTCGGCGTGCATGCTCTTCGTGGCCAGCACATACGTGCGATCGACCGTCACCCCCTGACTCTTGTGGACCGTGAGCGCGTAGCCGTGATCGAAATGGCCATATTGCGCCGTGTCGACCGCGAGTCGCCGGCCGTCATCGAGGCGCACATGCAGCACGACGCCGCCTGATTTCCTGTCAGCCGCTGCATCGATCCGTTCGACGGTGGCCAGTGTTCCGTTCTTCACCTGCATCACGTACTCGTTCTGCAGGAACATGATGCGCTCGCCGGCGGCGATCGCGATCTGCCGGTCTTCGGCTCGCACGGTCTGTTCGGCACCCAGCTCGCCGGCGGCCCGCTGCAATTCGCGCACGCCCGCATTCAGCGCGCAGCGCTCTGCGTTGGTATGCGTCAGCAGCAGCTGGGTCTTGCCCGGACGGGTCCGGCGATCATCCTGCCACTGCGCAATCAGCTGTTCGCGCGCATTCGCGACGGTCGAATACAGCTGCACGCCCCCGTGTTCCGCATACGTGGACACAGCCGTTTGCACATCGTGCCGGGCCAGCGCCGAAGTTGCTTCGCGCTGCCAGGGCTCGTCCTGCCGCTTGATCTCCGTCAGGCTCTCGAGTTGGTCTGAGGCGGCCGTCTCACGCGACACTGCGCGGAAGGCATCGCCAGCGGCGACCGCATGCAGCTGCCACGCATCGCCCACCAGGCGTACGCGCGCACCGGCCACCTGCGCATGGCCGAGCAGTTTTTCCATCTGCCGCGATCCAACCATGCCGGCTTCGTCGATCACAAGAACCGTTTTCGCATCCAGCGTAACCGTGCCGCGCTCGATGCCCGAAAGGAGACTGTGCAGCGTCCGGCTCGCGATGCCCGCGTCGCGCTGCATGTCGTCGGCCGTCTTGCCCTGTAGCGCTGCGCCGATCACGCGCAGTCCGTCCGCCTCGAGCGCTTCGCGTGCGGCCGCGAGCACATAGCTTTTGCCGGTACCCGCTGCGCCATTCACGACCACCAGCTGGCCGCCACCCGCGAGCGCAACAAAAGCCGCATCCTGTCCCGCATTGAACTTTCGGGTCGCGCGAAGCGTTTCACGCACCGCGGTGTCGCCCACTGCGCTGTCGTCAGCGCGACCCATTGCGCGAGCACGATCGACCAGGCGCACCTCAATCGCACGCAGATCCGCCGACGTGAACCATTCGCCATTGCGACCGGAATCCTTCAGCGCGAGCAGTTCCTTCGAATTCATCAGCCGCGCGTACACCTGCCGGAACTGTTCGGCACCGTCGGTATTGCGAAAGACGAACTGCTCGACGTCGCGTCGCGAGAAGATGGACTGATTGATCGTCAGCGCGGCGACACCGATCGCCGGATTGATGAGCAGCCGCTGCCCATTGCGGTAGGCGCGCTGGCGATTCTCTTCGAGCAATCCGGCCATCACACCACGCTCGCCCGCGTAGCGCGCGACGCCCACTTTCACGGACGGCTCCAGGTCGATGCCCAGCGTCCGGTAGCTGCGATGGTCAATACGGGCCTCGATACCCGCCCGTGCCATGAAGTGATTGGCTGTGACCGCCCATTCTTCGCGCACGTCGCGAACAAACTGCCGGCTGCTCAGATAGCGGTCTTTTCCGGCACCGCCTTTTTCCGGTTCCTGCGCATTCCAGCGCCTGAAATATTGCCCTGGATCGCGGGCAATGCCATCGTTCACCCGTTCCGTGAACATGATGTGCGCGTGCGGCTGTTCCAGTCCGTCGCTCGCTGCCGGATTGTGGATTGCCCAGGTGTACGCATGCCGCTCGCCGAGTGTGTGTTCAACGAACTCGCGCACGAGCGCGACGCGCTGTTCATCGTCCAGTTCGCGCGGAATCGAAACCTCAATTTCCGTGTACGGCCGCCCGTTTGCCCGCTCGTAGGTGTCCGCTGCCTGCCAGAAAATGCTCGCGTCGTGCGCGGCCCATGCTGGCATGTTGCCGCTCTCGGTCGTCTTGAGGTCGCCACGCTCTTCGTATTTTCCACCGCGAGAAATGTAGGCGTAGTGATCCTCCCGCGCAATGTACTTTGCGTGTTCCCCTGCGGCGGCTTTCCCACCTGCTTTCACGCTCAAATGGTACGTTGGCATTGGCGGCTTGGCTTTCGTCTTATCATAAGCTGTTTCTATGCTAGCATAGAAACGCGGAAGCGCGCTTTGACTCGCTTTGCTCGCCAGATACTGCCGGGTCGCGCCTGCCTACTAGCCCGCTTTTGTGATTTTCATAACCGGAATAGCGTGCAGGAAGGGGCCGAATGATCGGTCTGCGCTGTCGCTCGATGCAACGTGAATTTGATCCAGGAGAAAAATGATGGCAAAGGCCGAATGGCTCACGGAACACGTCCAGTACATCAAGGGTTTGAAGTCACCCACCGCCACCCAATCGCTGCTGGTTGAACTGGCCGCGATTCCGAATCCGTCCGCACAGGAGTCCCGCCAGCTAGATAAGCTGGTCCGACTGGAGAAAATTAACCAGAAGGCTGACGCGATGAAGGCCGAAGCAGCCCGCATGCTGAGCGCGCGGCGCGAGGATCAGCGCAAGGCCCGCACGCGCGAACTGATCGAACTCGGCGGCATCGTCTCGATGGTTGATTTTCCGGTGGATCGCGGCACACTGACCGGCGCGCTACTGTGGGCGCTCGATCAGTTCAAGACTGAGGATGACTTGCAGCACACGCTCAAGAAACGTGGCGATGCTTTCATCGCTGAGCGCGAAAATGAGAAGAAGGCAGAATCGCAGTCCAGCGCGGAAAGGGCTGCTGCGGAGCAAACCCCGGCGTAGTGTGCGGGTGCCCAGCCGGATCGTCCCTGCGCTGCGCTCCGGGGCGGTTCGCTCTCCCCGCACCTGTTGGCGCGGGGAGAGCGCCTCGATCCGGGCGCGCAGGCGCGCGCGATATCGCAGCGGTCTGCGTGGCTTCGGGCTTCCAGGAAAATAAAAGCGCGTCGTGGGGAACGACGCGCCGAAGGCCTAAAAAGGGATTCTGGAAAATGAGCCGGTATCGATCAGCGCCTCGGTACAGCTTCTTCCGGGGCGCGGCGCTCGGCTCGCTTAGGCGGCTTCCTCCTCCTCGTCTTCGTCGTCATCCCATACGACAGGCGTTTCCCGGCTCACCAGCACCTCGGGCAACCAGCGTGCATCGGCCAGCAACCGTTCTGCTGTCTCTGCCGCTGCGTCTTTCTTCAATTTCTCCAGCGGTGCCGCAGCTTCGGGGGAGAGCGCTTGCGCTACCACGTCAACGATGCGTGCTTTCGAAACGTGGTTCAGATAGCTCGTTCGCGTCGCCTTCCAGTACTGCGTCATATCGACGTTCAGCAGATTCATCAGCACGTTCACCGGGTGTGCGCCATCCGATTCGCTCACGCCGTTGACGGTCGCGGCCACGCAGAAAGCGAACAGGTTGCTCAGCACATCTTCGCTCTGCGTCATCAGCCAGGGCAGCAAATCACTGAAACGCGTCGGCAGCAGCGCGGCCCACTTTTCGCGTTCGGCCGAAATCTCTTTCCATGCCGCGCTGCCTTCCATGTCGTCCGCTGCCTGCAACAGGCGGCTGTGTGAGCATGTGGCCCGCACGTCGGCGGCATGTTGGTCGTAGACGCAGACATAGCGGTCATCGAACACAACCGGGATCAGGCGGTGCATCAGTACCGCCAGTGCGGCCACCGGGTTCCGCGCAAGTTCGATCTGGACGGCGGCGGTGCGGTGTGCCGTCAATCGCTTGCTGAGGTCTTTGCCGTGCAGCGGCTTTTCTGCTGGCGCTGGCAGTTCGTCTGCGCCCGTCAGACCTTCGCGGTTCACGCTGGCCCGGTCCTCGGGTTTGACCAGTCCGCGCTCGATTACGGCATTGCCGTCATGGTCGAGCGTCACGAATGCACCGGCACGCGCCTTCTGGTCGTCGCTCCAGATTTCGAGGCGTTCAGCAAAGTCGTCCAGCGCCTGGGAAGCGGCGTCCGCAGCGGTTTCCAGTACGCCGCGGCGGGCGTCGTCCTCGGCTTCGTCTTCGGCGTCGTAGTACGCGTTCAGTTCCGCTGCGGCCTGTTCGCTCGCCTTCTTCAGCGCGCGAAGCCCGGTCTTTTCCTTCTTCGTGTACTCGCGCGACGCCGACGGCAACCGGCCAAAGCGGGCCATTTCGCCAAAGTCACGGCGCACGCGTGTTTCGACCCAACTCCAGCCCTCGTTGCTCAAGGTCTGCGCGACAGAAACCAGCTTTTCTGCGACCAGACGGTGCAAAAGTTCTGCGTCGGTTACATACCCGGCGTTCTGCTCGTCGCTAAAGAGGTCCCGACGAACATGACCGCCTGCTGCCTCATACGCGTCGAGCGTGACGAACGCAACCAGGTTGCTGTTGGACACATCGATCTCGCTGTTCGTGATCGCGTCGCGCAGCTGCGCCGGGTTGCGTTGCCACGTCTGGGCGGCGTCAAACCACAGGCGTTATCAAGAGCAAGAGGTTATGCCGAGTATGGCGGGTCACCCGCCGGCTGCCATGAGTGATCCCTGTAATCGCTCGGTATAACAATAATCCCTTCGTCATCAGTCGAAAGGGGTCAACATGACAGTCCGCTCATATGCTTCGTCGGATGCGACGCCCGCGCGTCGCGTGACGACCGATAGCGCTGTTCTTCTGGCCGAGTATCTCAAGACTCAAATCAGCTTTTCTTCCTTCGAAACCCGCGCCAGCGCTGCTCGTCATTTTCTCTACTGGCTGCAGCGACATCGCCTTCCACTCAGTCAAGTGGATGCCGCCGTCGTTGAGCGCTTTGCTTGCCATCGATGTCAGTGCATGGGGCATGGTGGCGTGTGCTATAGCCCAAGAGAGCTTCAGCGACCTAGGTACATGACGAATGTTCGTCGGTTCGTCAGCTTCCTCGAAGATCGCGGTACGATTCGCATTCCCGATGACCTTGATCCAATCATCCTCCAGCTCCCAGTCTACGGGAATCATCTCGTTGCCTTGGGATACAGCTGTGGAACCAGAAGCATGCTCTCGTCCGGAGCTGAGCACTTCGTCCATTGGCTTCGATTGTCGCGAATTCCGGCGCGGGATGTAGACAATTGTGATATCGAACGCTTTGCGAAGCACAACTGTCGTTGTTTTCTCTGTCGGAAGCACGGGACACTGACTAATTCAGGCGCGACTCGACGACGCCGTGCGGGAGTGACATTCCTTCAATATCTGCGTGGCTGCAATCTGTTGCCTCAAGGCAGTGTCACTGAAGAAGATTCGCGTCTTGTCGCTTTTCGATCTTGGCTTATCCACCAGTGTGGGGTCACTGCGCAGACCGCTGTGCGCTATCTGGCCGAGGCAGCGCGTTGGCTGTTCGATCTTTCCCCGGACCCTGGAACTTACGACGCCATCACGATTCGCAGTATCGTGCTGCATCAACCTTCAAGTCGATCTGACAAGTCGGTGCAGCTGACTGCGACAGTGTTGCGGACCTATCTCCGGTACCTCGTGGCCAACGACGCGTGCCGTCCCGAACTTGTGTATGCCGTCCCTTGCGCACGACGACCACGTAATGCCGCTCTCCCGCGGTTCCTCAGCCCACCAATCATCGAGCGGATCATCGCATCCTGCGATCTAAACACGCCAGTGGGCCTGCGGGATCGCGCGATCATGCTCCTCTTGGCGCGACTCGGGCTGCGAGCTGGAGATGTTTGCCAACTTCGACTGGCAGACATTGATTGGAGGAATGGGCGTCTGCGCGTCGGCAGTAAGAACCGCAGGGTGTCACACTTGCCGTTGCCGCAAGATGCAGGTGACGCACTGTTGGCCTATATCGAGCATGCTCGCCCGCCCGCACGTGACGATCACATGTTCCTACGTGTTCACGCACCGTTCAGGTCCTTGAAGCCATCGACGATCGCTTGCCTCGTCGCAAAGGCGCGCACACGAGCCGGTGTTGAAGGTGTCCCGACAGGATCGCATGTGTTTCGCCATTCGCTGGCAACTTCCATGGTGAGAGCTGGCTGCAGCCTGGAGCAGGTGGGCGCAATCCTTCGTCACCGCTCGCCCGACACGACGGCGATCTATGCCAAGACCGATATCGACATGCTTATGCGTGTTGCTCAGCCATGGCCAGGAGACTCATCATGCTGAGTGACGACGTCAAGCGTTACGTTGCCATGCAACGTGGTTTCGGCCTTAAGTTTGATGCGCCGTACCGGATTTTGCTGCAGTTCGCCCGCTACGCTGAGGAGCACGGTGATCAATATATCCTGACCCAACGGGTCTTCGATTGGTGCCGGATTGCCTCCACACCAACCCAGGCAAGTACCTTCTTCAATGCCATCAGACGCTTGTGTGTCTTTCTCCATGTCGAAGACACACGTCATGAGCTTCTTCCGGTCGGGGCGTTCGGACCCAGTCAACTGCCACGCCCGACGCCGCACCTGCTTGATTCTCATCACGTCCGCGCCATCATGGAGGCCGCACTCGAACTGTCGCCCAAAGATTCGATCAGGCCGCACACATACCATCATTTGTTCGGCCTCCTGGCAGCCACCGGTTTGCGCATATCCGAGGCCTTGGCGCTCAAGTGCAGCGACCTCAACGAGGAAGGCCTTGTCGTTCGCGGCGGCAAGTTCGGCAAGAGTCGACTCCTCCCGATACATCTCACGACACGGCTGGCACTGGGCCGCTACCTTGCTATTCGCAACAAATGCGCCGCCGATGTTGACGATCTATTTGTGGTCACGACCGGCCGCTCTCCAGATAAATCCACAGTTTGTCGCGTATTTGTCCAGCTAGTCCGAGAGTTAGAGTTGCGCCCACCCAGTCCGACGCGAGGGCTTCGCCTTCATGACCTACGGCATACCTTTGCAGTACGTTCGCTGGAATCCTGTGTGCATGATCGACACGTGGTCGCCAACCACATGCTGGCACTCAGCACCTACCTCGGGCATGTCAACGTCACAAGCACCTACTGGTATCTAGAAGCGACGCCGGTTCTGCTGAACCACATCGCTGAGGCAAGCGAGCATTTATTCTTGGGAGAGATGTCATGACAACTCTGGCACCGCACCTTACCGCGTTCTTGCGGGAGCACCTGCCGCGCGAGCGGAATGCCAGTCCGCATACCGTCGCAACCTATGCCCACTGCTTCTCACTGCTGGTTCGGTTTGCGGCCAATCGGCTCCGCCGCCGTCCGAGTGAGCTTTGCGTTGAAGACCTTTCTCCGGATCTCGTGCGCAAGTTCCTCGACGACATAGAGATTGGTCGCGGCAACTGCGCCCGTACACGCAACGCTCGGCTTGCTGCGATCCGGGCTTTCTTTCGCTATCTTGAGTATCAAGTTCCAACTTGTCTCGACCAGGTAATGCGCATCCGGGCGTTGCCTCAGAAGCGGACGGATATCGCACTGATCGATTACCTGACCCGAGAAGAGATCGAGGCGTTATTGGCCGCACCGCGCACTGACACCATCAGCGGCACGCGTGATCGAGCAATGTTGCATCTTACGTATGCAGCGGGTCTGAGGGTTTCGGAGTTGCTGTCGCTGCGCACTGACGATTTTCCAAATCGATCGTTCGCTACGGTGCGGATTCTCGGCAAAGGTCGCCGTGAACGTGTACTACCGCTGTGGCGCGAAACCCAGACTGTCCTGCGAGCGTGGATTGCGGTTCGCCCCACGGCGCCGACTCCTGAGTTGTTTCTCAACCGCAACGGGAGACCAATGTCCCGGGATGGCTTCGCTCATCGGCTTGCGCAGCACGTGGCAGTCGCCGCTCAGACGCATGCTTCGCTGCTGGACAAGCACGTGACGCCACACGTTCTACGACACAGCTGTGCGATGCATACGCTCGCTGCCACAGGTGACATCAGGAAGGTAGCGTTGTGGCTCGGACACGCCAGCATCTCGACCACTGAGGCCTACTTGCGCGTGGATCCGGCGGAGAAGCTTGCAGTGCTGAGCGCGCAAATGTCGCCCTCCATCAAGCCTGGAAAGTTTCGCCCCCCATCTGACAAACTCATCGCGATGCTCAGCGAAGTTCGCAATGGTACATAGGGAGGAAATGCGTCATGCTGCACTTGGTTATGCCGAGAAATTTCGGGCGATCACTCAGGCCAACCGGCCGACAGCCCGCCATACTCGGCATAACCTCTTGCTCTTGATAACATATCTTGTACTAAACCGCTGACGCGGTAGTGGGAGGTGGGCACAGGTCTATGGCTGACG
>NZ_JALPRH010000051.1:0-16949 GCF_030464795.1 Paraburkholderia sp. SECH2 | reverse complement strand
CCCGCACAGGGGCAACGCTAATAGACCACTAACAATGCAAGGAAAGGCCAAAGCCTCTGGAGCACTGACAAACAAGCGCCCCGCAGGCAAAAACCGCCCCCCAGGGGCCCCCACCGGCATCGCCGCTTATAATTGAACATTCTTTGCATCCACCAGCAGACGGACAGAAATGAGCGAGACCCCGAGCGACCCCACCTCCACACTTGCCAAAAGCTTCGAGCCCCACACCATCGAGGCCCACTGGGGCCCCGAATGGGAAAAGCGCGCCTACGCAAAGGCCACCTTCGACGAAAACAAGAAAGACTTCTCGATCCAGTTGCCGCCGCCGAACGTCACCGGCACCCTCCACATGGGCCACGCGTTCAACCAGACGATCATGGACGGCCTCACCCGCTATCACCGCATGCTCGGTGAAAACACCCTCTGGGTGCCGGGCACGGACCACGCGGGCATCGCCACGCAAATCGTCGTCGAACGCCAACTGGATGCGAAAGGCGTCTCCCGTCATGACCTCGGCCGCGAAAAGTTCACCGAACGCGTCTGGGAATGGAAGCAGGAATCCGGCTCGACCATCACGAATCAGGTGCGCCGCCTCGGCGCGTCGATCGACTGGTCGCGCGAATACTTCACGATGGACGACAAAATGTCGGCCGCCGTACGCGACGTGTTCGTACGCCTGTATGAACAAGGCCTGATCTACCGCGGCAAGCGCCTCGTGAACTGGGATCCGGTGCTGCTCACCGCCGTCTCCGATCTCGAAGTGGTCAGCGAAGAAGAAAACGGCCACCTCTGGCACATCCAGTACCCGCTCACGGACGGCTCGGGCCATCTGACGGTCGCCACCACGCGCCCGGAAACCATGCTCGGCGATACCGCCGTGATGGTCCATCCGGAAGACGAGCGTTATGCGCACCTGATCGGCAAGACGGTCACGCTGCCGCTCTCCGGCCGCGAAGTCCCGATCATCGCCGACGACTACGTCGACCGCGAATTCGGCACCGGCGTGGTCAAGGTCACGCCCGCGCACGATTTCAACGACTATCAGGTCGGCCTGCGCCACAAGCTGCCGATGATCGAGATCCTCACGCTCGACGCGAAGATCAATGACAACGCGCCGGAAAAATATCGCGGCCAGGACCGTTTCGCAGCCCGCAAAGAGGTCGTGGCCGACCTCGAAGCGCTCGGCGCGCTCGAATCAGTCAAGCCGCATAAGCTGATGGTGCCGCGCGGCGACCGCACGGGCGTCGTGATCGAGCCGATGCTGACGGACCAATGGTTCGTCGCCATGAGCAAGCCGGCGCCGGAGGGCACCTTCAATCCGGGCAAATCGATCGCCGAAACGGCGTTGGACGTGGTTCGCAGCGGCGAAATCAAGTTCGTGCCGGAAAACTGGTCCACCACGTACTACCAGTGGCTCGAAAATATCCAGGACTGGTGTATCTCGCGCCAACTCTGGTGGGGCCATCAGATCCCGGCGTGGTACGGCGAAAACGGCGAAATCTTCGTCGCCAAGAC
The DNA here is from genome assembly GCF_030464795.1 of Paraburkholderia sp. SECH2. Lineage (NCBI taxonomy): Bacteria > Pseudomonadati > Pseudomonadota > Betaproteobacteria > Burkholderiales > Burkholderiaceae > Paraburkholderia > Paraburkholderia sp. SECH2. Next base: position 15,434 of record NZ_JALPRH010000051.1, on the reverse strand, counting down.
CGAAGAAGGCGCGCGCGAGAAGGCCGCGGAAGCTGGTTACACGGGCCCGCTCAAACGCGATGAAGACGTGCTCGACACGTGGTTCTCGTCGGCGCTGGTGCCGTTCTCGTCGCTCGGCTGGCCTGCCGAGACGCCGGAGCTGAAGCATTTCATGCCTTCGTCGGTGCTGGTCACCGGTTTCGACATCATCTTTTTCTGGGTCGCGCGCATGGTCATGATGACCACGCACTTCACCGGCAAGGTGCCGTTCGACACGGTCTACGTGCACGGTCTGGTGCGCGACGCCGAAGGCCAGAAGATGTCGAAGAGCAAGGGCAACACGCTCGACCCGATCGATATCGTCGACGGCATCGACCTCGACGCGCTGGTCGCCAAGCGCACCACCGGCCTGATGAATCCGAAGCAGGCTGCGTCGATCGAAAAGAAAACCCGCAAGGAATTCCCGGACGGCATTCCGGCGTTCGGCACGGACGCGCTGCGCTTCACGATGGCGTCGATGGCCACGCTCGGCCGCAACGTCAACTTCGACCTCGCGCGCTGCGAAGGCTATCGCAACTTCTGCAACAAGCTGTGGAATGCCACCCGCTTCGTGCTGATGAACTGCGAAGGCCACGATTGCGGTTTCGGCAAGCCGGAGCAATGCGGCGAATGCGGTCCGGACGGCCATCTGAATTTCTCGGCGGCCGATCGCTGGATCGTCTCGCGCCTGCAGCGCGTGGAAGCGGAAGTCGCCAAGGGTTTCGCCGACTATCGTTTTGACAATGTGGCCAACGCCCTATACAAGTTCGTATGGGACGAATACTGTGACTGGTATCTCGAACTCGCCAAGGTTCAGATCCAGACGGGTCAGCCGAACCAGCAGCGCGCAACGCGCCGCACGCTGCTGCGCGTGCTCGAGACGGTGTTGCGCCTCGCGCATCCCGTGATTCCGTTCATCACCGAAGCGCTGTGGCAAAAAGTTGCGCCGTTGGCTGGACGTTATCCCGAAGGCAAAGCCGAGGGCGAAGCGTCCATCATGGTGCAGCCCTACCCCGTTGCGGAGCCGTCGAAGATTGACGAAGACGCTGAGCAATGGGCGGCCGACCTGAAAGCAGTGATCGATGCGTGCCGGAATCTGCGTGGCGAGATGAATCTGTCGCCGGCGGTCAAGGTGCCGTTGCTCGCTACCGGCAACGCGGAGCGCCTCGCAACTTTCGCTCCGTACGCTCAGGCATTGGCCCGTTTGTCGGAGGTGCAGATCATTGCCGACGAGGCAACGCTGGACGCGCAGGCAGATGGCGCGCCAATTGCTATCGTAGGGAATGACAAGCTTGTGCTGAAGGTGGAAATCGACGTTGCGGTGGAACGCGAGCGTCTGTCGAAGGAGATTGCGCGGCTTGGCACGGAAGTCATCAAGTGCAATGCCAAATTGCAGAATGAAAGCTTTGTGGCTAAGGCGCCACCGGCAGTCGTTGAGCAGGAGCAGAAAAGGCTGGCAGAATTCGAAACCACTATCGGCAAGCTGAAAGCCCAGTTGGCGCGTTTGCCGGCCTGATCGACGCGCCTTGTCCGCCCCGTTGCGGGCTGACGGGGCGCAAAGCTAAACCAGAGGATTCAGGGTAATCACATGCTAAAAGTTACAAAAGCGGTTTTTCCGGTAGCAGGTCTTGGCACCCGGTTCCTCCCTGCCACGAAGGCAAGCCCGAAGGAGATGCTGCCGATCGTCGACAAGCCGCTGATTCAATACGCGGTGGAAGAGGCAATGGCGGCCGGCATCACCGAAATGATCTTTGTGACGGGCCGCAGCAAGCGCGCGATCGAGGACCATTTCGATAAGTCATACGAAATCGAGGCCGAACTCCAGGCGCGCGGCAAGGACAAGCTGCTGGAATTGGTGCGCAGCATCAAGCCGAGCCATGTGGACTGTTTCTACGTACGTCAGCCGGAAGCGCTGGGCCTCGGCCACGCGGTGATGTGCGCCGAAAAGCTGGTGGGCGACAACCCGTTCGCCGTCATCCTCGCGGACGACTTGCTGTACGGCAAGCCGCCCGTCATGACGCAGATGATCGAGGTGTTCGACCACTATCACAGCTCGGTGATCGGTGTCGAAGAGATCCCGCACTCGGAGACGAAGTCGTACGGTATCGTCGACGGCAAGGAGTGGGAAGACTCGATCATCAAAATGTCGGGCATCGTCGAAAAGCCGGAGCCGGACGTCGCACCGTCGAATCTCGGCGTGGTGGGCCGCTATGTGCTAAAGCCGCGTATTTTCGAACATCTGCGTGCGCTGAAGCCGGGCGCAGGCGGCGAATTGCAGCTGACGGACGCGATTCAGTCGCTGCTCGCCGATGAGCAAGTGCTGGCGTACAAGTACCACGGCACGCGTTTCGACTGCGGCAGCAAGCTGGGTTATCTGAAAGCGACGGTCGAGTTCGCGTTGCGTCACCCGGAAGTGGCAGCCGATTTCGAAGAATATCTGCGTACCCGTTCGCCGGTGCTGGAAGGCTGAGCAACGGGACAGCCGCGCAGAACCCTTGCGCTGTTAGCCTCTCGCGTTAAGCAGTAGTCAGGTTAGTCAGACGTAAAAAAGGCGCTGTGCCCCGCAATTGCGGGCACAGCGCCTTTTGTTTGGTATTTTCGTTCGTGTTTCAGCGACGCTTCATCAGAAACGTGAAAACCTTGTCGTGCGACGAGCTTTCGACGATTTCGTTGCCGGTTTGCTTCGCGAATGCGGCGAAATCACGCTGCGAGCCCGGGTCGGTGGCTAACACCTTGAGAATCTGGCCGCTTTCCATGTCGGCGAGCGCCTTCTTGGCGCGCAAGATGGGCAGCGGGCACATCAGCCCGCGCGCATCGACTTCCTTGTGAACCTGAATTTGCATCGACGATGACCTTCGGGATGAGGCGTCATAAGCGACGCCGGACAGAGGGTCAAATTCTACAGCAGGTGTCGTTTAGCCGCCGGAAGTGACGCTGTCATGTCGATTTCCGTCATCCGGCGGCGCTTTGGTGCCTTGGGCGCTACAACGTGACCGCCTCTCCGCTCTGCAGCGACTGCCGCAGTGCCATGCCGATCCGCGTCGCTTCGAGCGCGTCGGCCAGTGTGGCGCCTGCTTGCGCACTCGATCCCGCGCCGCCCTGCACTGCCGCCACGAAGGCGCGCGCCTCATGCAAAAACGCGTCCTCGAAGCGATCGAAGAAGGTCGGCGTGCATTCGTTGCGAATGCCCGTCGCATCGTAGATCTCGACGCGATTTGCACGCGGATTGTGGCCAATTGCCAGCGCGCCGGCCGTGCCGATCACCTCGCTATGCGTGTCGTTACCGTGAGCTTGCGTGCGCGACGCGTAGAACATCGCGAGCTTGCCATCCTCGAATTCGCAGATCGCCACGCCGTTATCGACGTCGCCGAATTCCCGCAGCCCCTCGTGCAATGCGACCGCGCCCGCCGCAAACACGCGTTTGGCGCGCGGTTTGCCAAGCAGCCAGCGCGCGACGTCGATGTCATGCACCGTGCAATCCAGAAAGATCCCACCGGAGGTCGCCGAGAAACGCACGAAGAAACCGTTGGTGTCGTTCTGATCGGTGGTTTGCGAGCGCACCAGAAACGGCCGTCCGATCTTGCCGGCTTCGATCTTGTCGAACGCATCCTTGTAGCTCGGATCGAAACGCCGCATGAAGCCGATGGTGGCCTGCAGATGCGGATAGCGCGCGGCTTCAACCAAGACGCGCTCGCACTCGGCGAGATCCAGCGACAGCGGCTTCTCGCAGAACACATGTTTGCCGGCGCGCAATGCATCGATAATCTGCTGCGCGTGCAAGGACGACGGCGTGACAAGCCACACCGCGTCCACGTCGCGATCGGCGAGCAGGTCCGCATAGTCGGCGTAGAGACGCGGTTCGGGTAAAGTCTCGCGCGCCCACGCCCTCTCCTCTTCCACCGGACTGCAAGCGGCCACGAGCGTCGCACCCGGCACGCGATACGCCAGATTTTCCGCGTGGCGCTTGCCCAACCGTCCCAAGCCCACCACACCCAAACGAAGTCGCCCAGTCGTCGCATTCATCACAATGCCTCCCCGAGTTTCACCGCGCGACCCTCGCGCCACGAGCGCGTCGCGGCGTCGGCGAGTTCGAGCGCTTTCAGACCGTCGGCGACGGTGGTTCGTACCGGTTTGCCGTGCGTGACCGCGTCGAAGAAATGCGCGATTTCCAGTGCGTACGCCGCACGATAGCGCTCGAGGAAAAATGCCTCGGGCACGTCGCTCGACACTTCGGTTTTTGAGTACGCGGTGACCTCGGTGGGTCGCACATTGCCCGCCTGCAGCATGCCGGTGCTGCCGAGCACTTCGAAACGCTGGTCATACCCATAGGCCGCGCGTCGCGCGGTATTGATCTGGCACAGACGTCCGTGCTTCGTGCGGATCGTCACCGCGGTCGAATCGATATCGCCCGCTTCGGCAATCGCCGGATCCGAAAGGCAACTACCCGTGGCGTGCAGCGTGTCGGCTTCGTCGTCCAGAATCCAGCGGAAGATGTCGAAGTCGTGAATCAGCATGTCCTTGAAGATGCCGCCCGAGTGCTTGATGTACTCGACCGGCGGTGCGCCCGGATCACGGCTCGTCACCACCAGCATTTCCGGCGTGCCGATTTCGCCCGCATCGATGCGCGCTTTCAACGCGGAAAAGGTCGGATCGAAGCGGCGCTGAAAACCGATCATGCAGACCACGCCCGCGCGCTCCACCGCTTCGGCGCAGGCACGTGCCCGTTCCAAAGTCAGATCGACCGGCTTCTCGCAGAACACATGCTTCTTCTGTGCAGCCGATTTCATGATCAGATCCGCGTGCGTGTCCGTACTCGAACAGATCACCGTCGCGCCGATCGATGCATCGCCCATCGCGCCGTCGATATCCGCAACCTGCGCGCCATGTTCTGCAGCGAGCGCCGCGGCCGCCTCGCGATTCACATCGACCACATACTTGAGCCGCACGCCCGGTTGCCGCGCCAGATTCGCCGCATGAATCTTGCCGATACGTCCCGCACCGAATACTGCTACGTCGATCGTCTTTACCGCCTCAGTCATCGTATCCTCCAGTCTCTTTGGATTCTTCTACGTTCAGTTCGAGCTTGTACGCGAGCGCGATAAACAACGCCTGGCACAAACAGATCGTGCTGGTCAGCGAGCGGAACGCAAACGCGCTGCCCTCTTTCACATACAGTTGGGTGGTCGCATAACGCGCCAGCGGTGATAGTTGGCTATCCGTAATAACCAGCGTCTTCGCCTGATGGTGATGCGCCACCCGCAGGCAGTACTGCGTTTCCTTGCCATACGGCGCGAAGCTGATCGCGATCACCACGTCGCTCTTCTTCACGCTGCGAATCTGTTCGCGGTACATGCCACCAAAGCCGGATACCAGATGCACGCGCTTGGGGGTGTGCTGCAACGCGTAGACGATGTAGCTTGCCACCGGAAACGAACGCCGCACGCCGATCACGTAGATGTTGTCGGCCTGCTGCAGCATCTTCACGGCGGCGTCGAACTGCTGGTCGTCGAGGCCGGCTTCGAGTTCTTCAAGACCGCCGCGCGAGGCCGCGATGAATTCGCGCGCCACGGAGCCGCCGGACAACGCACCGGGCTTCTCGTCGATCAGCTTGCGAATCCGCTGCTGATAGCTCGGCGAGGACGTCCCCTGGCCCGTGTACGCCTGACGAAACACCGCCTGCAGATCGGAGAAACCGGAAAAGCCGAAGCGCTGCGCAAAACGCACCACCGCGGACGGATGCACGCCGCAACTCGCGGCGATATCGCTGGTGCGATCCACCATCACGCTCGAGCGATGCTGCTCGATATACGTCGCGACATTCTTCAATTGCCGCGGCAGCGCCTCGTAGTTTTCCGCGATGCGTTGCATCAATTCTTCGACGCTCGGCAAGTCTTCGGTGCTCTCTTCCGCCATGGCTCTCTCTTCGTTGCTTTATTGCAGTGCAGAAGACGCTTCCAGCGCGCGCCACACGGCATCCTGACGCTGCCGATTATAGGCAGGCGCCCCGTCAAATGGAATGTATTTTCCATTTTTATTTGTCATGAAATTTTCATTGCAACGCTTCGGAAGATGGCCTAATCTTGGTCGTGAGCGATGGTGCATCGGCTGACGTCTGCCGCAACGCACGCAATCGGAAAGCCGCCCGCCAGACGCTCCCTTCAATAACGACAGACCGAGAAAGGTGGAGACAATGAGACTTTGCAAGGGCAAGGCTACGCTCAGGATTCTGGTGGCGGCATTGACGTTGGCGACGGGATTCGGTGCGGCGTCGGCCGCCCGCGCGGCTGACGCTCACTTCGTGCTGATCAGCCACGCGCCGGATTCGGATTCGTGGTGGAACACCATCAAGAACGCCATCAAACAGGCCGACGAGGATTTCAACGTCGAGACCGACTACCGCAATCCGCCGAACGGCGACATCGCCGATATGGCGCGCCTCGTCGAACAGGCCGCCGCGCGCAACTACGACGGCGTGATCGTTTCCATCGCCGACTTCGACGTGCTCAAGAGTTCGCTCGCCAAGGTCACCGAGAAGCACATTCCGCTCGTCACGATCAATTCCGGCACTGAGGAGCAAAGCGCGCAGCTTGGCGCGATCATGCACGTCGGTCAGCCTGAATACGCCGCGGGCAAAGCGGCGGGCCAGAAAGCGAAGGCAGCGGGCATCAAGTCGTTCCTGTGCGTGAACCACTACGCAACCAACCCGGCTTCGTTCGAACGCTGCCGCGGCTTTGCCGAGGCGATCGGGGTCGACTTCAAGTCCTCCACGCTCGACGCGGGCCAGGACCCGACTGGTGTGCAATCGAAAGTGAGCGCGTATCTGCGCAATCACCCGAACACCCAGGCGGTGCTCACGCTCGGTCCGCTGTCGGCTGCGCCGACGATGAAGGCGCTGCAGCAGATGGGCCTCGCCGGCAAAGTCTGGTTCGCGACGTTCGACTTCGACAATGACATCGCCAAGGGCATCCAGGACGGCACGATCCAGTTCGCCATCGACCAGCAACCCTACCTGCAGGGCTATATCCCGGTTGCCGTACTGGCCATCGTGAAGAAGGAACACACCACAGATCCGGCGAAGATCCGCCAGATCCTGCAGGCCAATCCGAAGTTCCAGCAACGTCTCACCACGTACGGCCTGCAGCCCGCCTATGGGCCGCGCAATATCGGTTCCGGCCCGGGTTTCATCACCAAGGCCAACATCGACAAGGTGGTCAAGTACGCAGGGCAGTACCGCTAACGCATTTCGCTGGACGTACGGACACGGGAGAACCGTTCCGGCAGGTATGAAGAAAGTGGACGCGGCCGGCCGCAACTGGCCAGGCCGCCCCACGCCTGCATTCACCACGTTTTACGTGCATTACGCGCCATGCGGTCCGATTGCAGTCCTTTGATGACTGCGAAAAGCCGGGCGCATCAAGGAGAGCTTCAATGGGCGTAGCCAACCCCTTCCACCCTCATCCCCGCAAGCAGCCCCCTTCGAACACCGCGACGACGTCAACGTCCGGCGGTGCACCCGGGGCGGCCGATGAGCGCGTGCGCCAGGAATCGTGGTTCCGGCACCTGCTGAACCGTCCGGAATTCGCCGCCCTCGCCGGCACAGTGATGGTGTTCCTCGTGTTTGGAATTGCCGCCGGCAACTCCGGCATGTTCAACCTCGACGGCGTGATGAACTGGTCGCAAGTGGCCGCGTATCTCGGCCTGATTGCAGTCGGTGCATGCCTGTTGATGATCGCCGGTGAATTCGATCTGTCGATCGGTTCGATGATCGGCTTCTCGGGCATGATGGTCGCGCTGCCCACGATGTACTTCCATTGGCCGATTGCCTTGTCGATCGTGTTCGCGTTCGCCGGATCGATGCTGCTCGGCGCACTCAACGGCTATCTGGTGATGCGTACACGGCTGCCGTCATTCATCGTGACGCTGGCGTTCCTGTTCATCCTGCGCGGGCTCACGCTGGCCCTGTCGGTCATGTTCGCCGACCGCACGATCATCTCCGGCGTGGGCGACGTCGCCGCTCACGACTGGCTCGCCCATACCCTGTTCCAGGGCGTCGCGTTCAAGGGCCTGTTCGTCTGGCTGGGGCACATCGGGGTCGTGAAGCTGCTCGATAACGGCAACCCGCTCGTGCCGGGTATTCCGAAAGTGCTGCTCTGGTGGTTCGCGTTGGCCGCGGTCTGTGCCTTCACCCTCGCCAAGACCCGTTTCGGCAACTGGATTTTCGCGGTGGGCGGCGACGCCAACGCAGCAAAGAACGTCGGCGTGCCGGTGCGGCGCGTGAAGATTTCGCTGTTCGTGCTGACCGCGTTTTGCGCGTGCCTCTTCGCCGTGCTGCAAGTGTGCGACATCGGCTCGGCCGCGGCTGACCGTGGCTTGCAGGCTGAATTCGAAGCCATCATCGCGGCGGTGATCGGCGGCACGCTGCTGACCGGCGGCTACGGCTCGGTTATCGGCGCCTGCTTCGGCGCATTGATCTTCGGCGTCGTGCAGATCGGTATCACCTATACGAATGTCGATTCCGACTGGTTCCGCGTGTTCCTCGGCGTGATGCTGCTGATCGCCGTGCTGTTCAATCACTACGTGCGCCGCCGCGTCGCGCAATCGTAACGAGGAGACGACCATGTCCGATACGAATACCGTGAACACCGCGGCCAAGCCGCAGGACGACGTGATCCTCGCACTCGAAGACGTCAGCAAGTACTTCGGCCAGGTCATCGCGCTAAGCGGCGTGACCTTGCGTCTGAAGCGCGGCGAAGTGCATTGCCTGCTCGGCGACAACGGCGCGGGTAAATCGACATTGATCAAGACGCTCGCCGGCGTGCATCGCCCCTCCTCCGGTCAATATCTGGTGGATGGCAAACCGGTGCTGTTCGAGTCGCCGAAAGATGCGCTCGATCTCGGCATCGCCACCGTCTATCAGGATCTGGCGCTGGTGCCGTTGCTCTCGGTTGCACGCAACTTCTTTATGGGCCGCGAGCCTCAGAAGAAACTGTTCGGTTTCATCAACGTGATGGACCTCGAAACCAGCGCCACCACCGCACGCGACAAGCTCGCCGAAATGGGCATCAACGTGCGCGACCCGCATCAGCCGATTGGAACGATGTCCGGCGGCGAGAAGCAGTGCCTTGCGATCGCGCGAGCGATTCACTTCGGCGCACGCGTGCTGATTCTCGACGAGCCGACTGCCGCGCTCGGCGTCAAGCAGAGCTTCAACGTGCTGAAACTGATTCACACGGCGCGTGCAAAAGGCATCTCGGTGATCTTCATCACGCACAACGTGCACCACGCCTATCCGATCGGCGATTCGTTCACGCTGCTCAATCGCGGCAAATCGCTCGGCACGTTCACGAAGGACACCATCAGCAAGGACGAAGTACTCGACATGATGGCCGGCGGCGCCGAAATGCAGAAGATGATCGGCGAACTCGACGGCGCGACGATCTGATTCATTCGCGCGGGCTTCCGGCGCATGTTGCGCCTCACGCCCGCGCTCAGCTATTCAGGAATATTCATGAATCATTCCAGCACATCCAGCGGGACCGGGATTGTGAACGGTGGCGGGCTCACTTCCGCTTCAGGGGCAACGTCAGCGACAACGGCCAGCCGTTTCGCACCGGACCGCAGCCGCGACATCGTCTGTCTTGGCCGTCTTGCCGTCGATCTGTACGCGCAGCAGGTCGGCGCGCGACTCGAAGACGTGTCGAGCTTCGCGAAGTATCTTGGCGGTTCATCGGCGAATATCGCGTTCGGTTGCGCGCGGCTCGGGCTTGCATCGTCGATGCTCGCGCGTGTCGGCAACGATCACATGGGGCGCTTTCTCACCGAGACCTTGACGAAGGAAGGCTGTGACGTCAGTCATGTCCGCGTCGATCAGGAACGCCTGACCGCCCTCGTTCTGCTCGGCCTGAAAGATCGCGATACCTTCCCGCTGATCTTCTATCGCGAGAACTGCGCGGATATGGCGGTAGATGAGGCGGATTTCGACGAGGCGTACATTGCGTCGTCGAAAGCGTTGCTGATTACCGGCACGCACTTTTCGACCGAGCAGGTGAATCGCACGAGCCGCCGCGCGCTGGATTATGCGCGCCGCAATAACGTGCGCACCGTGCTCGATATCGACTATCGCCCGGTGTTGTGGGGCCTCACGGGCAAGGCGGATGGCGAAACCCGTTTCGTCGCGAGCGAAGGCGTAACGGCCCACCTGCAGCGCATCCTGCCGTTGTTCGATCTGGTGATCGGCACTGAGGAGGAGTTTCGCATCGCCGGCGGCAAGACCGAGCTCGTCGACGCACTCGCGATGGTGCGCGCTGTGACGCCGGCCACGCTGGTTCTGAAGCGCGGGCCGATGGGCTGCCAGATCATCGACGGCAAAGTACCCGCAACGCTCGACGATTTGCCTATTCACGGCGGCGTGGAAGTCGAAGTGCTCAACGTACTCGGCGCGGGCGATGCATTCGCCTCGGGCTTTCTCTCCGGATGGTTGCGCGATCAGCCACTCGAAGCGTGCGCCCGTGCGGCGAATGCAAGCGGCGCGCTGGTCGTGTCGCGTCACGGCTGTGCGCCTGCAATGCCGACGCCCGCCGAACTGGACTACTTCCTGCGCGAAGCCAAGGCCGATCCGCAACGCATGCGCCGTCCCGACCGCGACGCAACGCTCGCACGCCTGCATCGTGTGTCCCCTGCCCGCAAACAATGGGACGAAGTACTCGGCTTCGCGTTCGACCATCGCAATCAGTTCTTCGAACTCGCGCAGCAGACCGGCGCCGACGAAGCGCGTATCGTGCAACTGAAGGGCCTGTTTGTCGAAGCTGTCGCGCAGACGGAAGCCGCCTTGGGGCTACAAGGCCGCATCGGCATCCTGAGCGACGACCGCTACGGTCAGGACGCATTGAACGCCGCCACCGGACGCGGCTGGTGGATCGGCCGGCCGGTTGAGCTGCCCGGTTCCGTGCCGCTCGTGTTCGACCACGGACGCTCGATCGGCACGACGCTGATTGCATGGCCGCAGGAACACATTGCGAAGTGCCTCGTGCAATTCCATCCCGACGAACCGATCGAACAACGCCTCGAACAGGAAGCGCAGCTGCGTGCGCTTTACGACGCGACACAAGCAAGCGGCCACGAATTGCTACTCGAAGTGATTCCGCCGAAACACGCGCATCTGCCGCAAGCACCGGACATCGTCTATCGCGCGTTGAAGCGGCTGTACAACATCGGCATCTATCCGGAATGGTGGAAACTCGAACCGATGGACGCCGCGCAATGGCAAGCCGTCGACGCGCTGATCGCCGAGCGCGATCCGTACTGCCGGGGCGTGGTGTTGCTCGGTTTGTCAGCGGGTGTCGAGCAATTGAACGAGGGCTTTCGCGCGGCGGCGCAATCGGCGACATGCCGCGGCTTTACCGTGGGTCGCACGATCTTTCACGAGCCGAGCCATGCGTGGCTCGCCGGTGAGATCGGCGACGATGAGCTGATCGCGCGCGTGCGCCGCACATTCGAAACGCTGATCGCGTCGTGGCGTGCGACGCGTGGAACGACAAGCACGCAGCCCACCACGGCGGACCATGCACATCAGGAGCAGGCGGCATGAACCAGCGCGTATTGCATCACGATGCGGCGTCCGCCAACGACGCCACCCAGGCCCACGCGCCGTCGGGCGGCACCGTCCGCCTGACGACCGCCCAGGCGTTGGTCCGCTACCTCGCCGCACAACGCGTCACGACGGAAGACGGCAGCGGCACCGAGCCGCTCTTTGGCGGCGTATTCGCGATCTTCGGGCACGGCAATGTGGCCGGAATAGGCGAAGCCTTGTATCAGCACCGCGAGGCGTTGCCCACACTGCGCGCTCACAACGAACAGGCGATGGCGCACAGCGCGATTGCCTATGCGAAGGCGCATTTCCGTCGCCGTATGATGGCCGTCACGACGTCGATCGGCCCCGGCGCGACCAATCTGGTCACCGCGGCCGCGCTCGCGCATGTGAACCGTCTGCCCGTGCTGTTGTTACCCGGCGACGTGTTCGTTTCGCGCGCGCCCGATCCAGTGTTGCAGCAGGTTGAAGATTTCCACGATGGCGGCGTCTCTGCCAACGATGCGTTCAAACCGGTGTCGCGCTACTTCGACCGCATCGTGCACCCGGCGCAATTGCTCAATGCGTTGCCGCGCGCCCTGCGTGTGCTCACCGACGCCGCGTTGTGCGGCCCTGTCACGCTCGCGCTGCCGCAGGACGTGCAAGCGCAAGCGTGGGATTTCCCGGCCGACTTCTTTACGCCGCGCGTCGTCACGTTCCACTCCCCCGCGCCGCGCGCTGACGATATCAACGCGGCAATTGCCCATCTGCGCCGCGCCAAGCGTCCATTGATCGTCGCGGGCGGCGGGGTACTCTATGGCCGTGCGACCGACGCGCTGCACCGCTTCGCCGCCGCGCACGGCATTCCGGTGGCCGAAACGCAGGCGGGCAAAGGTTCACTCGCATGGAACGATCCGCTGAACGCTGGCGCGTTGGGCGTGACCGGCTCACCCGCCGCCAATGCACTCGCCCACGATGCAGACTGCGTGCTGGCAATCGGCACCCGCTTGCAGGACTTCACGACCGGCTCGAACACGTTGTTCACGCAGGCCGACGTGATCGGCATCAACGCGAATCCGTTCGACGGCCTCAAGCATCGCGCGCTGGTGGTCGAGGCCGACGCACGTCTTGCGCTGGATGCGCTCGCCGAATCCATGCAAGGCTGGCACGCGGACCGTACATGGACCGCGCGCGCACACAAACTCGCGGCGAGCTGGCGCGACACCGTGAGCACGCTCACGCATGCGCCGCAACGCGACACCGTGCTGCCGTATGAAGGCGACGTGATCGGCGCGGTGCAGCGTTCGAGCGCGCGTTCCGCGACGGACGATATCGTCGTGTGCGCAGCGGGCACCTTGCCGGCCGAATTGCACAAGCTGTGGCGCGCCGGCAAACCGGGCGCGTATCACGTCGAATACGGCTACTCATGCATGGGCTACGAGATTGCCGGCGGCCTCGGCGCCAAGCTCGCACGGCCCGCGCGTGAAGTGATCGTAATGCTCGGCGACGGCAGCTATCTGATGATGAACAGCGAGATCGCGACTTCGGTGATGATCGGCGCGAAGCTGATCGTGGTGGTGCTCGACAATCGCGGCTACGGCTGCATCAACCGCCTGCAGCAGGCTTGCGGTGGCGCACCGTTTAACAACTTGCTCGATGACTGCATGCAGGGGCCGCTCGGCGCGCCGAAGATCGACTTCGCCGCCCATGCACGCGCGCTCGGCGCGGAGGCCGAACACGTCGCGAACATCGCCGAACTTGAAGACGCGCTGCAACGAGCGCGCGCCGCCGATCGCACCTACGTGATCAGTATCGACACCGATCCCGCCCGCACCACGAACGACGGCGGCTGGTGGTGGGAGGTCGCCGTGCCCGAAGTATCGGCGCGCGACACCGTGCGCGCTGCGCGCTCGCAATACGACGCGCAACTCGCCGCCCGCGCGGCGCCCACCGACCCCAGCGACCGCCCCGGCCACATCGACAACGAATGAGGACGCCCGCATGACTGCTTTCGACGTACGTATCGGCATCAATCCCTTATCGTGGATGAACGACGACCTGCCTTCGCTCGGCGGCGAGACACCGCTTGAAGTTGCACTGACCGAAGGACGCCAGATCGGCTACCAGGGTTTCGAACTCGGTAACAAGTTTCCGCGCGAGCCGCAGGCGCTGAAAACGCTGCTGGCCCAATACGATCTGGCCTTGGTCTCCGGCTGGTACTCCGGCCGACTCGCGCGACGCAGCGTGGAAGAAGAAATCGCCTCCGTCGGCCCGCATCTCGAACTGCTCGCGCAGAACGGCGCGACCGCGATGGTCTATGGCGAAGTCGCCGATTCGATCCAGGGCGCACCGCAACCGCTCTATCAACGCCCGCGTTTTTTCAGCGAAGCGCAGTGGGCCGCGTATGCGGCGCGCGTCGATGAATTCGCACGCTATACGTTGAGCCGCGGCGTGCGGCTGGCGTACCATCATCACATGGGCGCGTATGTCGAAACACCGGCAGACGTCGATCAGCTGATGTCGCGCACGAGCGACGCCGTCGGCCTGCTATTCGACGCCGGACACATCACGTTTGCCGGTGGCGATCCGCTCGCGGTGCTCGACAAACACATCGGACGCGTGTGCCACGTCCACTGCAAGGACGTACGGCCCGCGGTAATGAAACTGGCGCGCAATCGCAACTGGAGTTTCCTCGACGCCGTGATCGCTGGTGCCTTCACGGTACCGGGCGATGGCGCGGTGAACTTCCCGGCGATCATCGATCGATTGAAGCGGCATGGCTATCGTGGCTGGCTCGTGGTTGAAGCGGAACAGGACCCGGTGGTGGCGCCATCGTACGAGTATGCGCAAAAAGGATTCCGGACCTTGCGAGCGCTGGTCGATGCACCGCTCGACGCCGGTGGCGGGACTGAGCAGGAGGCAGCATGAGTTTATTGGTCAAGGCGCAGCGCGAGGGCCAAACGATCGCGCGGGTGACGCCTGAGTCGGCGTGCTGGCGGTATGTGGGATTTGCGGCTTACCGGCTAGGCGCGGATGAAGTCGTGCATGTGTTTGAGCCGTCTCGCGAGGTGTGTGTCGTCGTGCTGACGGGCGCGGTGGATATTGAAACTGCTGATGCGAAATGGAGTTCGCTGGGTTCACGCGATAGCGTGTTCGAGGATTCCGCGCCGTATGCGGTGTATTTGCCGCCTGGCGTGCGGGTGACGGTTCGCGCCTGTCGCGATGCGGAGGTTGGTGTGGCGAGTGCGCCCGGCAAAGGGGCGTATCCGGCGAGGTTGATCGAGCCTTCTACGATGAAGCGTTCCACGCGTGGGAAGGGGCTGAATACGCGTTACGTATGCGATATTCTTCCGCAGACTGAGCTTGCGGAGTCTTTGCTGGTTGTCGAGGTTCGGACGCCTGGGGGGCATGCTTCAAGCTATCCGCCGCATAAGCACGATACGGATAACGTGCCTCATGAGAGTTCGCTCGAAGAGACTTATTATCATCGGCTCGATCCGCCGCAAGGGTTTGCTTTTCAGCGTGTGTATACGGATATGCGGGATATCGATGAGTCGATGGCGGTGGAGAATCACGACGTCGTGATGGTGCCGCGTGGGTATCATCCTGTTGTTGTTCCCTATGGGTATGAGTCTTATTATTTGAATGTGATGGCTGGGGGGCAGCGGACCTGGCATTTTCGGAATGATCCGGCGCATGAGTGGATTATTAATAAGGACAGTTAGGGGGTTTTGCCTTTTGCGGCGGCATTGGCCGTGTTCCTGGGGCATTGGCCGTGTTCCTGGGGCGTTGGCTTTTCCTTGAATTGTTAGTGGTCTATTAGTGTTGCCCCTGTGCGGGGCGGCACTTA
>NZ_JALPRH010000050.1:0-18192 GCF_030464795.1 Paraburkholderia sp. SECH2 | reverse complement strand
ACGTGTCGATCACGGTGAAGCTGATCAACCCGATCGCGATGGAAGAAGGTCTGCGTTTCGCAATCCGCGAAGGTGGCCGTACGGTCGGCGCAGGTGTGGTTGCCAAGATTCTCGAGTAACGCCAGAAAGTTCTCGTTGATCGGTGGTTTCGGGGTTGGCGGTGTCGTCAACCCCAAAATGGTTTAGGGGTATAGCTCAACTGGCAGAGCGTCGGTCTCCAAAACCGAAGGTTGGGGGTTCGATTCCCTCTGCCCCTGCCAACTCTCGCGCCGTATATGGCGCTTCGTTAAGGTGTTATGGCGAATCCTTCCGTCGAAACTGTAAATACATCCGGCGACAAGCTGATGCTCGTCGCGGGCGTATTGTTGGTCTTGGCCGGGTTCGTGGGGTTCTTCTGGCTCAGCGGCCAGGAATGGTACGTCCGCGGAGCCGCCTTGGCTGTTGGCGCTATCGCGGGTGTTGCAGTCGGTCTTCTCTCCGCGCCTGGCAAGGGTTTCATCGCTTTCGCCAAAGACTCGTACAAAGAAGTTCGCAAGGTTGTCTGGCCGACTCGTAAAGAGGCTACCCAGACAACGCTCGTAGTGTTCGGCTTCGTGTTCGTCATGGCGATCTTTCTTTGGATTAGCGATAAATCCATCGAATGGGCGATTTTCTCGGTGATTCTGGGTTGGAAATGATATGAGCGATACTCCGGCATCCCCGAGCGGCAAACGTTGGTACGTGGTGCACGCCTACTCCGGCATGGAGAAGAGCGTGCAACGTGCGCTTCAAGAGCGCATCGAACGTGCTGGCATGCAAGACCAGTTTGGTCAAATCCTCGTTCCGACTGAAGAAGTGGTCGAGGTGAAAGGCGGTCACAAATCAGTGACCGAACGTCGTTTCTTCCCGGGCTATGTCCTTGTGGAAATGGAAATGACAGACGAGACGTGGCACCTCGTGAAGAACACGGCAAAGGTGACGGGTTTCGTAGGCGGTGCGCGTAATCGTCCGAGCCCGATTTCCCCGCGGGAAGTCGAGAAGATCATGTCGCAAATGCAGGAAGGCGTGGAAAAGCCGCGTCCGAAGACCCTGTTCGAAGTAGGCGAGATGGTGCGGGTGAAGGACGGTCCGTTCACGGATTTCAACGGCAGCGTCGAAGAAGTGAACTACGAAAAGTCGCGCGTCCGTGTTTCCGTTACAATCTTCGGCCGCGCAACGCCGGTCGAGCTGGAATTCGGCCAGGTCGAAAAGTTGTAATCCAGAATTCTACGGGCGCACCGATCGGTGCGTTCCGTATTTCGCGCTTACGGTCCGCGTAATGGCCGTTGAGGAGCGTAAGTAGTCGGCTTTCGGCGAACGCGCGCTACTACTCACTGAATGTCCGCTTGTACTAGGGCGGCGTTCCTAAGAGGTTTTCAAAATGGCAAAGAAAATCATCGGCTTTATCAAGCTGCAGATTCCTGCAGGTAAAGCCAACCCGTCGCCGCCGGTCGGTCCGGCACTGGGCCAACGCGGCCTGAACATCATGGAGTTCTGCAAGGCGTTCAACGCGCAGACTCAAGCTATGGAACCGGGTCTGCCGATTCCAGTCGTGATCACCGCGTTCGCGGACAAGAGCTTCACGTTTGTTCTGAAGACGCCGCCGGCTACGGTTCTGATCAAGAAGGCAGCGAAGATCGACAAGGGTTCGGCCAAGCCGCACACCGACAAGGTCGGCAAGATCACCCGCGCTCAAGCTGAAGACATCGCCAAGACCAAGATGCCCGATCTGACGGCAGCTGATCTGGACGCAGCGGTTCGTACGATCGCTGGTAGCGCCCGCTCGATGGGCATCACCGTGGAGGGCGTGTAAATGGCTAAGCTTTCAAAACGTCTGCAAGCATTTGCAGCCAAGGTTGATCGTCAAAAGCTGTACGCGATCGACGAAGCTCTGTCGCTCGTGAAGGAATGCGCAAGCGCGAAGTTCGACGAGTCGATCGACGTTGCAGTGCAACTCGGCATCGACGCGAAGAAGTCGGACCAAGTGGTTCGTGGCTCGGTCGTGCTGCCGGCAGGTACCGGTAAGTCGGTTCGCGTGGCTGTGTTTGCACAAGGCGAAAAGGCTGAGCAAGCTCGCGCAGCCGGCGCAGAAGTCGTCGGTATGGAAGACCTGGCTGAACAAGTCAAGGCCGGCAAGCTGGACTTCGACATCGTGATCGCTTCGCCGGACACGATGCGCGTTGTCGGTACGCTCGGTCAGATTCTCGGCCCA
Organism: Paraburkholderia sp. SECH2; assembly: GCF_030464795.1. Classification (NCBI taxonomy): domain Bacteria; kingdom Pseudomonadati; phylum Pseudomonadota; class Betaproteobacteria; order Burkholderiales; family Burkholderiaceae; genus Paraburkholderia; species Paraburkholderia sp. SECH2. Next base: position 15,962 of record NZ_JALPRH010000050.1, on the reverse strand, counting down.
CGTGGCCTGATGCCGAACCCGAAGGTTGGCACGGTTACGCCGGACGTCGCGACTGCAGTTAAGAACGCCAAGGCTGGTCAGGTGCAATTCCGTGTCGACAAGGCCGGTATCATCCACGCCACGATTGGCCGTGCTTCGTTCGAGCCGACGGCTCTGCGTAGCAACCTGAACGCTCTCGTCGACGCCCTGCAAAAGGCGAAGCCGGCAACGAGCAAGGGTGTGTACCTGCGGAAGGTTGCACTGTCGAGCACGATGGGCGTTGGCGTTCGCGTCGACCAGGCATCGCTCGCAGCACAGTAATAAATTTCATCGCCTCGATGTGAGTCGAGGCGGTTTTATGGGCTTTGGGCGGTCGCAAGATGGCAGTTTGCATTGAGCGACCGGTTGTCAAAGACCGTTGGCGGGAACGCAGCAGGTAGGCGAACCCTTAATGCAAAGCCAACGCAGATGGCGAACCCGAAAAGGTTTTGTAGTGATGAAACCGTTGGATGTCCGCAGCAATGTGTGCATCGAGCGGTCGAAATACTCCTGACTGGTCGGACGCCGTTATTGAACGCGGTACACAAGGCGCACGCTGCGTGTATCGAATCTGGAGGTTAACCGTGCCACTCAATAAAGAAAGCAAGCAGGCCGTCGTCGCTGAGGTTGCCGCGCAAGTCGCGAAAGCCCAGACCGTGGTTCTGGCTGAGTATCGTGGGATCACGGTTGGCGATCTGACCAAGCTGCGCGCGAAAGCGCGTGAGCAACAGGTTTACCTTCGCGTGTTGAAAAACACGCTGGCGCGTCGCGCTGTTGAAGGTACCCCGTTTGCTTCTTTGGCAGAGCAGATGACCGGTCCCCTGATCTACGGCATCTCGGAAGATGCCATTGCCGCTGCTAAGGTCGTCAACGACTTCGGCAAGAGCAATGACAAGTTGATCATCAAGGCTGGTTCCTACGAAGGCAAGGTGATGGACAAGGCTGGCGTGCAAGCGCTGGCAAACATCCCGAGCCGCGAAGAACTGCTCTCCAAGCTGTTGTACGTTATGCAAGCACCTGTTTCCGGCTTTGCGCGCGCTTTGGCCGCGCTGGCAGAAAAGAAACAAGGCGAAGAAGCTGCTGCGTAACGCACTTCAGTCGAGCGTGATTGATCGCTGGCTGTATCCGAATTCAATTTAGGAGTATTTCAAATGGCAATCGCAAAAGATGACATCCTCGAGGCAGTAAGCTCGATGTCGGTTCTGGAACTGAACGAGCTGGTCAAGGCGTTCGAAGAAAAGTTTGGCGTGTCGGCAGCTGCTGTTGCAGTGGCGGGCCCGGCAGGCGGCGGCGCTGCTGCTGCTGCTGAAGAGCAAACCGAATTCACGGTCAACCTGACGGAAGTCGGCGCGAACAAGGTTTCGGTTATTAAGGCTGTTCGTGAACTGACGGGTCTCGGCCTGAAGGAAGCGAAGGACCTGGTCGACGGTGCACCGAAGCCTGTTAAGGAGTCGGTACCGAAGGCTGCTGCTGAAGAAGCCAAGAAGAAGTTGGAAGAAGCCGGCGCGAAGGCTGAAATCAAGTAAGTTTCGGCGCGTTGTGCGAAGGCTGGCGGTTTTCCACCGCCGGCCTTTTTGTGCTTTGTGGGAACCATGTTTTTGTCAGCTAGTTTCGGCAAGAACAGGGGTCCCAGAAGCCAAAGAAAATCGCCTGTCGGCAATATTGACCGGCGCTTCTCTTTGTCTTCTGAAGCGACTGCAGAAGGCAAGTTTGGTCGGGTAGCGGGCAACATAGGCATCCGCTGCCGTCAGCCAGCGGTTGGTAGCGGCCAACCACCAAGCTTCTAGGCTCGTTCAAGCCATCGGACGGCCATCGGGTCTCAGTCGGTGAACACTCGGGTTGTCACATCAAGGTATCCTGCCTCGACAACAATGCCCGCCGTGATTCGGAGATCGTATGCAATATTCCTTCACCGAGAAGAAGCGCATTCGCAAGAGTTTTGCGAAGCGCCCCATCGTTCACCAAGTACCTTTCCTGCTGGCTACCCAGCTTGAATCATTCAGCACGTTTCTGCAAGCAGACACGTCGTCTACGCAACGCAAGCCGGAAGGCCTGCAGGCTGCGTTTACATCCGTTTTCCCGATCGTTTCGCACAACGGTTTCGCGCGTCTCGAGTTCGTCAGCTACATGCTGTCGCCGCCGGCATTCAACATCAAGGAATGTCAGCAGCGCGGTTTGACGTACTGCTCAGCACTGCGCGCGAAAGTGCGCCTGGTGCTGCTCGACAAGGAATCGCCGAGCAAGCCGGTCGTCAAGGAAGTGAAGGAACAGGAAGTGTACATGGGCGAAATTCCGCTCATGACGCCGACGGGTTCGTTCGTCATCAACGGCACGGAACGTGTGATCGTTTCGCAGCTGCACCGTTCGCCGGGCGTGTTCTTCGAACACGACAAGGGCAAGACGCACAGCTCGGGCAAGCTCCTGTTCTCGGCACGTATCATTCCTTATCGCGGTTCTTGGCTCGACTTCGAATTCGATCCGAAGGACGTGCTGTACTTCCGCGTCGACCGCCGTCGCAAGATGCCGGTCACGATCCTGCTGAAGGCGATTGGCCTGACGCCGGAACAGATCCTCGCAAACTTCTTCGTGTTCGACAATTTCACGCTGATGCCGGAAGGCGCGCAGATGGAATTCGTGCCGGAGCGTCTGCGTGGTGAAGTCGCGCGTTTTGACATCACGGACCGTGATGGCAACGTGATCGTCCAGAAGGACAAGCGGATCAACGCCAAGCACATTCGCGATCTCGACAACGCGAAAACGAAGTTCATCTCGGTGCCGGAAGACTATCTGCTCGGCCGCGTGCTCGCGAAGAACGTCGTTGACGGCGACACGGGTGAAGTCATCGCTAACGCGAACGACGAAATCACCGAAACCGTCCTCGAAAAGCTCCGCGAATCGAAGATCAAAGACATCCAGACGCTCTACACGAACGATCTGGATCAAGGTCCGTACATCTCGTCGACGCTGCGTATCGACGAAACCGCGGACAAGATGGCTGCACGCATTGCGATCTACCGCATGATGCGTCCGGGCGAACCGCCGACCGAAGAAGCGGTTGAGGCGTTGTTCAACCGTCTGTTCTACAGCGAAGACGCATACGACCTGTCCAAGGTGGGTCGTATGAAGTTCAACCGCCGTGTCGGTCGCGACGAAATCGTCGGCCCGATGACGCTGCAAGACGACGACATTCTCGCAACGATCAAGATCCTGGTCGAACTGCGTAACGGCAAGGGCGAAGTGGACGACATCGACCACTTGGGCAATCGTCGTGTGCGTTGCGTCGGCGAACTGGCGGAAAACCAGTTCCGCGCAGGTCTCGTGCGTGTCGAACGTGCTGTGAAGGAACGCCTCGGCCAGGCCGAAAGCGAAAACCTGATGCCGCACGACCTGATCAACTCGAAGCCGATTTCGTCGGCGATTCGCGAGTTCTTCGGTTCGTCGCAGCTGTCGCAGTTTATGGACCAGACCAACCCGCTGTCGGAAATCACCCACAAGCGCCGTGTTTCGGCACTTGGCCCGGGCGGTTTGACGCGTGAGCGCGCTGGCTTTGAAGTCCGCGACGTGCACCCGACCCACTACGGCCGTGTGTGCCCGATTGAAACGCCGGAAGGTCCGAACATCGGCCTGATCAATTCGCTGGCACTGTACGCGCATCTGAACGAATACGGCTTCCTCGAAACGCCGTATCGCAAGGTTGTGGACAGCAAGGTGACCGATCAGATCGATTATCTATCGGCGATCGAAGAAGGCCGTTACGTGATCGCTCAGGCGAACGCGGCGGTTGCTGCTGACGGCTCGCTGACCGACGAACTGGTGTCGTCGCGTGAAGCAGGCGAAACGCTGATGGTTACGCCGGACCGCATCCAGTACATGGACGTGGCGCCGTCGCAGATCGTCTCGGTGGCAGCATCGCTGATTCCGTTCCTCGAGCACGATGACGCGAACCGCGCATTGATGGGTTCGAACATGCAGCGTCAGGCTGTGCCGTGTCTGCGTCCTGAAAAGGCTGTGGTCGGTACGGGTATCGAACGCACGGTGGCAGTCGACTCGGGTACGACGGTTCAGGCATTCCGCGGTGGTGTGGTCGATTACGTCGACGCAGGCCGTATGGTGATCCGCGTGAACGACGATGAAGCTGTTGCTGGCGACGTCGGCGTGGACATCTACAACCTGATCAAGTACACGCGTTCGAACCAGAACACGAACATCAACCAGCGCCCGATCGTGAAGGTCGGCGATATCGTGTCGCGTGGCGACGTGCTGGCTGACGGTGCATCGACCGACCTCGGCGAACTGGCTCTCGGCCAGAACATGCTGGTCGCGTTCATGCCGTGGAACGGCTACAACTTCGAAGATTCGATCTTGATCTCGGAGAAGGTGGTTGCGGACGACCGTTATACGTCGATCCACATCGAAGAACTGAACGTCGTAGCTCGCGATACGAAGCTCGGACCGGAAGAAATCACGCGCGACATCTCGAACCTGGCTGAAGTGCAACTCGGCCGTCTCGATGAGTCGGGCATCGTCTACATCGGCGCTGAAGTCGAAGCAGGCGACGTGCTGGTCGGTAAGGTCACGCCGAAGGGCGAAACCCAGCTGACGCCGGAAGAAAAGCTGCTGCGCGCGATCTTCGGTGAAAAGGCTTCGGACGTGAAGGACACGTCGCTGCGCGTGCCGTCGGGCATGAGCGGTACGGTCATCGACGTTCAAGTGTTCACGCGTGAAGGTATTCAGCGCGACAAGCGTGCGCAACAGATCATCGACGATGAACTGAAGCGTTATCGCCTCGACCTGAACGACCAGCTGCGTATCGTGGAAGGCGATGCATTCCAGCGTCTCGCACGTATGCTGACCGGCAAGGTCGCAAACGGCGGTCCGAAGAAGCTCGCGAAGGGTACGAAGATCGAACAGGCTTACCTGGAAGATCTCGACCACTACCACTGGTTCGACATCCGCCTCGCGGACGAAGAAGCAGCGGCACAGCTCGAAGCTATCAAGGACTCGATCGAACAGAAGCGTCACCAGTTCGATCTGGCGTTCGAAGAAAAGCGCAAGAAGCTCACGCAAGGCGACGAACTGCCGCCGGGCGTGCTGAAGATGGTCAAGGTGTATCTGGCTGTTAAGCGTCGTCTGCAGCCTGGCGACAAGATGGCCGGCCGTCACGGTAACAAGGGTGTGGTGTCGAAGATCGTTCCGATCGAAGACATGCCGTACATGGCCGATGGCCGTCCGGCTGACGTCGTTCTGAACCCGCTCGGCGTGCCGTCGCGGATGAACGTGGGTCAGGTTCTCGAAGTGCATCTGGGTTGGGCCGCGAAGGGTCTCGGCTGGCGTATTGCAGAAATGCTGCAACGTCAGGCGAAGATCGCAGAACTGCGCGAATTCCTGACCAAGATCTACAACGAGTCGGGCCGCGCTGAAGAGCTGGACAGCTTCACGGACGACGAAATCGTCGAACTGGCGAAGAACCTGCGCGAAGGCGTTCCGTTTGCCACGCCGGTGTTCGACGGTGCGACGGAAGAAGAAATGTCGCGCGCGCTGGATCTGGCATTCCCGGACGACATCGCGAAGAACCTCGGCATGACGCCGTCGAAGAACCAGGTGCGTCTGTATGACGGCCGCACGGGTGAGATGTTCGAACGTACGGTGACTGTCGGCTACATGCACTACCTGAAGCTGCACCACTTGGTCGACGACAAGATGCACGCGCGTTCCACGGGCCCGTACTCGCTCGTGACGCAGCAGCCGTTGGGCGGTAAGGCGCAGTTCGGTGGCCAGCGTTTCGGTGAAATGGAAGTGTGGGCGCTCGAAGCGTACGGCGCATCGTACGTGTTGCAAGAAATGCTGACGGTGAAGTCGGATGACGTGGCGGGCCGGACCAAGGTGTATGAGAACCTGGTCAAGGGCGATCACGTGATCGACGCCGGCATGCCGGAATCCTTCAACGTGCTCGTGAAGGAAATCCGCTCGCTCGGTATCGATATCGACCTCGACCGCAACTAATCGGACTACGGAGAGAAAGCAATGAAAGCTCTGCTCGATCTATTCAAGCAAGTCCAACAGCCTGAAGTTTTTGACGCGATCAAGATCGGTCTGGCCTCGCCAGACAAGATCCGTTCGTGGTCGTTCGGTGAAGTCAAGAAGCCGGAAACCATCAACTACCGGACGTTCAAGCCGGAACGCGATGGTTTGTTCTGCGCGAAGATTTTCGGGCCGATCAAAGACTACGAATGCCTTTGCGGCAAGTACAAGCGCCTGAAGCATCGTGGCGTGATCTGTGAAAAGTGCGGCGTCGAAGTGACGCTCGCGAAGGTGCGTCGCGAACGGATGGGCCACATTGAGCTGGCCTCGCCGGTCGCTCACATCTGGTTCCTGAAGTCGCTGCCGTCGCGTCTGGGCATGGTGCTCGACATGACGCTGCGCGACATCGAGCGCGTGCTGTACTTCGAAGCATACGTGGTGATCGATCCGGGCATGACGCCGCTGAAAGCGCGGCAGATCATGACGGAAGAGGATTACTACAACAAGGTCGAAGAGTACGGTGACGAATTCCGTGCCGAAATGGGCGCGGAAGGCGTTCGCGAACTGCTGCGCGCGATCAACATCGACGAACAGGTCGAGATGCTGCGCACCGAACTCAAGAACACGGGTTCGGAAGCGAAGATCAAGAAATACGCGAAGCGCCTGAAGGTGCTCGAGGCTTTCCAGCGTTCGGGCATCAAGCCTGACTGGATGGTGCTCGAAGTGCTGCCGGTGCTGCCGCCGGAACTGCGTCCGCTGGTGCCGCTGGATGGCGGTCGCTTCGCGACGTCGGACCTGAACGACCTGTATCGCCGCGTGATCAACCGTAACAACCGGTTGAAGCGTCTGCTCGAACTGAAGGCGCCTGAAATCATCGTCCGCAACGAAAAGCGGATGCTGCAGGAAGCCGTCGATTCGCTGCTCGACAACGGTCGTCGCGGTAAGGCAATGACTGGCGCGAACAAGCGTCCGCTGAAGTCGCTCGCTGACATGATCAAGGGTAAGGGCGGTCGTTTCCGTCAGAACTTGCTCGGTAAGCGCGTTGACTACTCGGGCCGTTCGGTGATCGTGGTCGGCCCGACGCTCAAGCTGCATCAGTGCGGTCTGCCGAAGCTGATGGCGCTCGAACTGTTCAAGCCGTTCATCTTCAACAAGCTCGAAGTGATGGGTGTTGCTACCACCATCAAGGCTGCGAAGAAGGAAGTCGAGAACCAGACGCCGGTGGTGTGGGACATCCTCGAAGAGGTGATCCGCGAACATCCGGTCATGCTGAACCGTGCGCCGACGCTGCACCGTCTTGGCATTCAGGCTTTCGAGCCGGTGCTGATCGAAGGTAAGGCTATCCAGCTGCACCCGCTCGTTTGCGCGGCGTTCAACGCCGACTTCGACGGTGACCAGATGGCTGTGCACGTGCCGCTGTCGCTCGAAGCGCAGATGGAAGCGCGTACGCTGATGCTGGCGTCGAACAACATCCTGTTCCCGGCCAACGGCGATCCGTCGATCGTGCCGTCGCAGGATATCGTGCTCGGCCTGTACTACGCGACGCGTGAAGCAGTGAACGCCAAGGGCGAAGGCCTGACGTTCACCGGCGTGTCTGAAGCACTGCGTGCTTACGAGAACAAGGAAGTCGAGCTGGCCTCGCGCGTCAATGTGCGGATCACGGAAATGGTCCACAACGAAGACAAGTCGGAAGGCGCACCGGCGTTCGTGCCGAAGATCTCGCTGTACGCGACGACCGTCGGCCGCGCAATCCTGTCGGAAATCCTTCCGCCGGGCCTGCCGTTCTCGGTGCTGAACAAGCCGCTGAAGAAGAAGGAAATTTCGCGCCTCATCAACACCGCATTCCGCAAGTGCGGTCTGCGTGAAACGGTGATTTTCGCCGACCAGTTGATGCAGTCGGGTTTCCGTCTGGCAACGCGCGCCGGTATTTCGATTTGCGTCGACGACATGCTCGTGCCGCCGCAGAAAGAACAGATCGTCGGCGACGCCGCGAAGAAGGTGAAGGAATACGACCGTCAGTACATGTCGGGTCTCGTCACGTCGCAAGAACGCTACAACAACGTGGTCGACATCTGGTCGGCAACGTCGGAAGCGGTCGGCAAGGCGATGATGGAGCAGCTGTCGACGGAACCGGTGGTCGATCGCGACGGCAACGAAACGCGTCAGGAATCGTTCAACTCCATCTACATGATGGCTGACTCGGGTGCTCGTGGTTCCGCGGTTCAGATTCGTCAGCTGGCCGGTATGCGTGGCCTGATGGCGAAGCCGGACGGCTCGATCATCGAGACGCCGATTACGGCGAACTTCCGTGAAGGCCTGAACGTGTTGCAGTACTTCATCTCGACCCACGGTGCACGTAAGGGTCTGGCTGATACGGCACTGAAGACGGCAAACTCGGGTTACCTGACGCGTCGTCTGGTCGACGTGACGCAGGATCTGGTGGTGGTCGAGGACGATTGCGGTACGTCCAACGGCGTCGCGATGAAGGCGTTGGTCGAAGGCGGTGAAGTTGTCGAAGCGCTGCGTGACCGTATCCTCGGTCGCGTGACGGTGGCTGACGTCGTCAATCCGGAAACGCAGGAAACGCTGTACGAAACGGGCACGTTGCTCGACGAAGACGCGGTCGAAGAAATCGAGCGCCTCGGCATCGACGAAGTGCGCGTGCGTACGCCGCTGACTTGCGAAACGCGTTACGGTCTGTGCGCAGCCTGCTATGGCCGCGACCTGGGCCGTGGCTCGTCGGTCAACGTCGGTGAAGCAGTTGGCGTGATCGCTGCTCAGTCGATCGGTGAACCGGGCACGCAGCTCACGATGCGTACGTTCCACATCGGTGGTGCGGCATCGCGTGCAGCAGTGGCTTCGTCGGTTGAAGCCAAGTCGAACGGTACGGTTCGTTTCACGGCGACGATGCGTTACGTCACCAACGCGAAGGGCGAGCAGATCGTCATCTCGCGTTCGGGCGAAGCGATGATCACCGACGACCACGGCCGCGAGCGTGAACGTCACAAGGTGCCGTACGGCGCGACGCTGTTGCAACTGGACGGCGCGCAGATCAAGGCCGGCACGCAACTGGCGACGTGGGATCCGATGACGCGTCCGATCATCACCGAGTACGGTGGTACGGTGAAGTTCGAAAACGTCGAAGAAGGCGTGACGGTTGCCAAGCAGATCGACGATGTGACGGGTCTCTCGACGCTGGTCGTGATCGACGTGAAGCGCCGCGGTTCGCAAGCGTCGAAGACGGTGCGCCCGCAGGTCAAGCTGCTCGACGCGAACGGCGAAGAAGTAAAGATCCCGAACACCGAGCACTCGGTGCAGATCGGCTTCCAGGTCGGCGCTCTGATCACCGTGAAGGACGGTCAGCAAGTGCAGGTCGGTGAAGTGCTGGCACGTATCCCGGTTGAATCGCAAAAGACTCGCGACATTACCGGTGGTCTGCCGCGTGTGGCCGAACTGTTCGAAGCGCGCTCGCCGAAGGACGCCGGTATTCTGGCGGAAGTCACGGGCACGACGTCGTTCGGTAAGGACACGAAGGGCAAGCAGCGTCTCGTTATCACGGACCTCGAAGGCAATCAGCACGAGTTCCTGATCGCGAAGGAAAAGCAGGTTCTGGTGCACGATGGTCAGGTCGTCAACAAGGGCGAAATGATTGTCGACGGTCCGGCTGATCCGCACGACATTCTGCGTTTGCAGGGCGTCGAAGCGCTGGCGCGCTATATCGTTGACGAAGTGCAGGACGTGTATCGTCTGCAGGGCGTGAAGATCAATGACAAGCACATTGAAGTGATCGTCCGTCAGATGTTGCGCCGCGTGCAGATCGTCGATAACGGTGACACGCGCTTCATCATGGGCGAACAGGTCGAGCGCTCGGATATGCTCGACGAAAACGACCGGATGGCTGCGGAAGGCAAGATCCCGGCAACCTACGACAACGTGCTGCTCGGTATTACGAAGGCATCGCTGTCGACCGATTCGTTCATCTCCGCGGCGTCGTTCCAGGAAACGACTCGCGTGCTGACCGAAGCGGCGATCATGGGCAAGCGCGACGATCTGCGCGGGCTGAAGGAAAACGTGATCGTTGGTCGTCTGATTCCGGCTGGTACTGGTCTCGCGTTCCACAAGGCACGCAAGAGCAAGGAACTGTCCGACCGCGAGCGTTTCGATCAGATCGCAGCGGAAGAGTCGTTCGAATTCGGTACGCCGGAAACGCCGGCCGCCGAACAGCAGCACTCAGGCGAGTAAGTCCGGGCGGCGCAAGCCGCTTGGGCTCACCAGCCAGCGAAGCCGCTCAGTTTCGACTGAGCGGTTTTTTTTTGTCCCACGCACTGCGGGTGCCTCATTTTTGTGCGTTTTTTGCGGATTCGTCGGCCGAACGGCTAACGTTGTCGCAAAGCGCGGGCGCAGCACGAATGCGTTGGTAAAATTCGTGTCACCGGCATCACGCTGCTTCTCTCCAATTCATGTCCCGTCCGCTCGAAATCCTCAACGAAGTTTTTGGCTACCCCGCATTCCGAGGACAGCAGGGCGAAATTGTCGAACACGTCGCCGGCGGCGGCGATTGTCTCGTGCTGATGCCAACGGGTGGCGGCAAATCGTTGTGCTATCAGATCCCGTCGTTGGTGCGGCGCGAGGCGGGCTGCGGAGCGGGGATTGTCGTGTCCCCGCTGATCGCACTGATGCAAGACCAGGTCGCTGCGCTGAAGGAAGTGGGCGTTAGGGCCGCGTATCTGAATTCGACGCTGTCGAGCGCCGAAGCGATGGCCACTGAGCGCGCGCTGCGCGAAGGCGAAATCGATCTGCTATACGTGGCGCCGGAACGATTGATGACGCCCCGCTTCCAGGAGTTGCTCGAGCGCACGCGCATCGGGTTGTTCGCCATCGACGAAGCGCACTGCGTGTCGCAATGGGGCCACGATTTCCGTCCTGAATATATTCAGCTGTCGGTGCTGCACGAGCGCTTTCCGAACGTGCCGCGCATCGCGCTCACCGCGACCGCCGACGCAATCACGCGCGACGAAATCATCCACCGTCTCGCACTGGATGACGCGCGCATCTTCGTCTCCAGTTTCGATCGCCCGAACATCCGCTATCGCATCGTCGAAAAGGACAATGCGCGCACGCAATTGCTCGACTTTATTCGCGCTGAACACTCGAAACCGGACGGTACGACCGACGCCGGCGTTGTCTATTGCCTGTCGCGTCGCAAGGTCGAAGAAACGGCTGAGTGGCTGAAAGAGAAGGGGATGCGCGCGTTGCCGTACCACGCCGGCATGGAGTTCGAAATCCGCCAGAAGCATCAGGAGATGTTCCAGCGCGAGGAGGGTATCGTGATGTGCGCGACGATCGCGTTCGGCATGGGCATCGACAAGCCGGACGTGCGCTTCGTGGCTCACCTTGATTTACCGAAGAGTGTCGAAGGTTACTACCAGGAAACCGGGCGCGCTGGTCGCGACGGCATGCCGGCAAACGCCTGGATGGCGTACGGTTTGGGTGACGTTGTGCAGCAGCGCAAGATGATTGACGAGTCCGATGCCGACGACGCGCATAAACGCGTGCAGACCGGCAAGCTCGACGCGTTGCTCGGACTGTGCGAAGCGGCGACCTGCCGCCGCGTGCGGCTGCTCGCGTATTTCGGCGAGTCGAGCAAGCCCTGCGGCAACTGCGATAACTGTATCGAACCGCCCGACACGTGGGACGCGACGCGCGAAGCGCAGATGGCGCTGTCATGTGTGTTCCGCGCGCAGCGGGCGAGTGGTTTTCACTTTGGTGCTGGGCACCTGATCGATATTCTGCGTGGCAACCGCAGCGAGAAGATCCTGCAGCGCGGCCACGAGAAGCTCACCACCTTCGGGATTGGGGCGGCGCTCGGCGAGCCGGAGTGGCGCGCCATTTTTCGCCAGCTCGTCGCATTTGGCTACCTCGCCGTCGACCACGAAGGCTTCGGCTCGCTGGTGCTGACCGAAGCCGCCAAAGCAGTGCTGAAGAGCGAGCAGAACGTAACAATGCGCCGCTACGTGAAGCCGACGCGTACCCGCCAGTCTTCCAGCCGCACCACTGAGCGCGCCGACCCGACGATCGGCATGGGTCCGCGCGAGCGCGCCCGCTGGGAGCGCCTGCGCGCCTGGCGCACGGAGACTGCGAAAAGCGACGGCGTGCCGGCCTACGTCATCTTCCACGACGCCACGTTGGCCGAAATTGCCCGCAACGGCCCTGATTCCATTGAGGATTTGCGCGGCATTCCAGGCATGGGCGCCCGCAAGCTGGACCGTTTCGGCGACGAGTTGCTGGAAGTCGTCGGCGCCGACTGAGCGCCGGCGAGCGCAGTTTCAGGTCGGCAGGCGTGCGAAACATCGCAACCTGTTGACTCCCTTAGCATTTTCGGAATATTATGCTAGGTTCCGGTTCTTGGAATGCCTGTGTGCGAAGTCAATTCGTGCGCTGATCCCTCGGTCCGGAAGTTCGATGCGCAATCGTTTCTGCTTTGCCCGGAAACAGATGCGTCGATTTTGTTCAATTTCAGGAATAAACAATGCCAACCATCAATCAACTGGTTCGCAAAGGCCGCGCGTCGGAAACGACGAAGAGCAAGAGCCCGGCTTTGCAGGACTGCCCCCAGCGTCGCGGCGTGTGCACCCGTGTGTACACCACGACGCCGAAGAAGCCTAACTCGGCACTCCGTAAGGTTGCCAAGGTTCGTCTGACGAACGGCTTCGAAGTTATTTCGTACATCGGTGGTGAAGGCCACAACCTGCAGGAACACTCGGTCGTGCTGATTCGCGGCGGCCGTGTTAAGGACTTGCCGGGTGTGCGTTACCACATGGTTCGTGGCTCGCTGGATACCCAGGGCGTCAAGGATCGTAAGCAGGCTCGCTCGAAGTACGGTGCGAAGCGTGCCAAGGCTGGCAAGTAATTAGCCGGTCAGTGTAGTTTCAGGTCGCCTTTAAAGGCGGTAATAGCGGTGGTGCCGGAATTGCCGGTGCTGTCGAGTAAGTGGTCACCCGACCAGGCTGGTAAGTCGTTAGAGATGAATCGGGTTAGTTGGTGGCCGCGGGGCTAAAAAATAGCTCCAACTGAAAAGTTAAAGGAAGAAACATGCCGCGTCGTCGCGAAGTCCCCAAGCGGGAAGTGTTGCCGGATCCGAAGTTCGGTAACGTAGATGTAGCTAAGTTCATGAACGTGCTGATGCTCTCCGGCAAGAAGTCGGTTGCTGAGCGCATCGTGTACGGCGCTTTCGAACAGATCCAGACCAAGGGTGGCAAGGACCCGCTGGAAGTGTTCACGGTAGCGCTCAACAACGTCAAGCCGGTGGTCGAAGTTAAGAGCCGCCGCGTTGGTGGTGCGAACTATCAGGTTCCGGTCGAAGTGCGTCCGTCGCGTCGTATGGCATTGGCGATGCGTTGGTTGCGTGAAGCCGCGAAGAAGCGCAGCGAGAAGTCGATGGCCCTGCGTCTGGCAGGTGAACTCTCCGAAGCGGCTGAAGGCCGTGGCGGCGCGATGAAGAAGCGCGACGAAGTTCACCGGATGGCAGAAGCCAACAAGGCGTTCTCGCACTTCCGTTTCTAAGCTTCCCGAACCCGGGTTTAGCAGAAAAAACGGAAAGAAATTCCGGGCGGGTGCGCTTACAAAGCGCCTCGCCCGTTTGTGTTACAGCGCGATGGGTATTTTCTCGCATCGCGTCATCCCAATAGAGGATCAAAGTGGCTCGCAAGACACCTATCGAGCGCTACCGTAACATCGGTATTAGCGCTCACATCGACGCCGGCAAAACGACGACGACCGAGCGCATCCTGTTCTACACCGGCGTGAACCACAAGATTGGTGAAGTTCACGACGGCGCTGCCACCATGGACTGGATGGAGCAGGAGCAGGAACGCGGCATCACGATCACGTCCGCTGCTACCACGGCATTCTGGAAAGGCATGGCCGGCGATCGCGCCGAGCACCGCATCAACATCATCGACACCCCGGGCCACGTTGACTTCACGATTGAAGTTGAGCGCTCGATGCGCGTGCTCGACGGTGCATGCATGGTGTACTGCGCAGTGGGCGGCGTGCAGCCGCAGTCGGAAACCGTGTGGCGTCAGGCGAACAAGTACAAGGTTCCCCGTCTCGCGTTCATCAACAAGATGGACCGTACCGGCGCGAACTTCTTCAAGGTTTACGACCAGCTCAAGCTGCGTCTGAAGGCAAACCCGGTTCCGGTCGTGGTGCCTATCGGCGCGGAAGAAAACTTCACGGGCGTCGTCGATCTGCTGAAGATGAAAGCGATCATTTGGGACGACGCGTCGCAAGGCACGAAGTTCTCGTACGAAGAGATCCCGGCGGAACTGGTTGATTCGTGCAACGAATGGCGCGAGAAGATGGTCGAAGCGGCTGCTGAGTCGAGCGAAGACCTGATGAACAAGTACCTCGAAGAAGGCGAGCTGACGGAAGCGGAGATCATCAAGGGTCTGCGCGACCGTACGATCGCTTGCGAAATCCAGCCGATGCTGTGCGGTACCGCGTTCAAGAACAAGGGCGTGCAACGTATGCTGGACGCCGTGCTCGACTTCCTGCCGTCGCCGATCGACATCCCGCCGGTTACCGGCGAGCTGGAAAACGGTGAGCAAGGTGAGCGCCGCGCTGCTGACGACGAAAAGTTCTCGGCACTGGCATTCAAGATCATGACTGACCCGTTCGTTGGCCAGCTGATCTTTTTCCGTGTGTACTCGGGCATTGTGAATTCGGGTGACACGGTGCTGAACGCGACCAAAGACAAGAAAGAACGTCTGGGTCGTATTCTGCAAATGCACGCGAATCAGCGCGAAGAAATCAAGGAAGTGCGCGCAGGCGACATCGCTGCAGCAGTCGGCCTGAAGGACGCAACGACCGGCGACACGCTGTGCGATCCGCAAAGCCCGATCGTGCTCGAGCGCATGATTTTCCCGGAACCGGTGATTTCGCAGGCTGTTGAGCCGAAGACGAAGCCGGACCAGGAAAAGATGGGTCTGGCACTGAACCGTCTGGCTCAAGAAGATCCGTCGTTCCGCGTTCAAACGGACGAAGAATCGGGTCAAACCATTATTTCGGGCATGGGCGAGCTCCACCTGGAAATTCTGGTTGACCGGATGAAGCGTGAATTCGGCGTCGAAGCAACCGTCGGCAAGCCGCAAGTGGCGTATCGTGAAACGATCCGCGGCAAGGCGGTGGACGTTGACGGCAAGTTCGTCAAGCAGTCGGGTGGTCGCGGCCAGTACGGTCACGCGGTCATCACGCTCGAGCCGAATGAGCAGGGCAAGGGCTACGAGTTCCTGGACGAAATCAAGGGCGGTGTGATTCCGCGTGAATACATCCCGGCAGTCGACAAGGGTATCCAGGAAACGCTGAAGGCTGGCGTGCTGGCAGGCTTCCCGGTCGTTGACGTGAAGGTTCACCTGACGTTCGGTTCGTACCACGATGTTGACTCGAACGAAAACGCGTTCCGCATGGCTGGTTCGATGGCGTTCAAGGAAGCAATGCGCAAGGCTCAGCCGGTCATCCTCGAACCGATGATGGCCGTCGAAGTCGAAACGCCGGAAGATTACATGGGCAACGTGATGGGCGATCTGTCGGGCCGTCGCGGTATTGTTCAGGGCATGGAAGACATGATTGGCGGCGGCAAGATCGTTCGCGCCGAAGTCCCGCTGTCGGAAATGTTCGGCTACTCGACCTCGCTGCGTTCGCTGAGCCAAGGTCGTGCAACGTACACGATGGAGTTCAAGCACTACTCCGAAGCACCGCGTAACGTGTCGGAAGCGATCATCAACGCCAAGTCGAAGTAATCGCGCGGCAAGTCATTCAACGATTAACTTTTTGAAAGAAGAGAAACATGGCTAAAGGTAAATTCGAACGGACCAAGCCGCACGTGAACGTCGGCACGATCGGTCACGTTGACCACGGCAAGA
>NZ_JALPRH010000004.1:239511-415306 GCF_030464795.1 Paraburkholderia sp. SECH2 | reverse complement strand
GTTGTCTTCGTCGCTTTCATACGCCCCAGAATAAAGACGGGCGCCGCCGGACAAGTGGCGACGCCCGCAAGTCGACTTAATAGGGCACTCCAAGAAGCAACGGCTGGGTTTTCTACGGAACCGCAGTCAGAATTCGCCTCGCTTTTGTCGGATATTTCTCTAGATGCAGCCTATGATCGTTGTCTCGACTGTGTTACCTCGATCGAGTCACCGACGATATTGCCTTTCATTCCCGAATAGACGGCCGTGTTGGTGGCCTTCCGTCTTTTTATCCATCAGAACCGCGAGAGTCCGAACAGCGTGCAGTCATCGCCGCATGCGCGACACTGGCGCGAGCGGCCGTTTGTTAAGCACTGGATTCAGGCGCCTCAGCACCGCGCGGCCCGCCGCCGGTGCGTCTGCCGAAATCGTGCGACGAGTGCAACAGATGGGGACCCGTCGCGACACGCTGAGGGAGCGACCATGCGCGCACTCGACATCATGACGCCGTCCGTCGTCACAGCCACACCGGACATGACAATCCACGACGCGGCACGACTGTTCGTCGATAATCGTATCAGCGGCATGCCGGTCGTCGACGCGAACGGACAGGTCGTCGGCATCGTTAGCCAGGGCGATCTGCTGCATCGCGTGGAGACTGGCACCTGCCACGGAAAGCGCTCGTGGTGGCTCGAACTGCTGTCGTCTTCGCCCCGCGGGGAGGCTGCGAGGTATGTGAAGGAGCACGGACATGTCGTCGGCGACGTGATGTGCGACCGGGTGATTTCGATTCCCGAGGACATGCCGTTCCAGCAGATCGCGGACCTCATGGAGCGCCGGCATCTCAAACGCGTGCCGGTACTGAAGGACGGCAAGCTGGTCGGAATCGTGAGCCGCTCGAACCTGATTCGCGCACTCGCGAGCGTCGCACCGGCCGTGGACTCGGCTTCGCACGACGATGTGAGCCTGCGCGAGGCAATAGTCATGGAAATGCACGGGCAGCGCTGGGGGTTGCCGAAACAAGGCGTGCTCGTCACGGACGGCGTCGCGCATCTGTGGGGCGTGATCGAGTCCGAGGAGGAAAAGCGCGCGATCCGAATCGCGGCCGAGGGCGTGCCCGGCGTCAAGCGCGTAGAGAGTCACCTAGTGTTTCCGAGCGTGATGCCGTCGCTATAGCGCAGCGCCGATCAAGAGGCGCTTGGAGCCCGCTTCAAGCGTCCTTCCGCGCCTTCAACCCCGCTTGAACAACTCCCGCGCCAGCGAACAGAGCAGCGTGGTCGTCGGCGACTCGTCCTGCAAGCGTCGGCTCATGATGATCGGCGACGAGATATTGGCCGCCGGAACCGGCCGGTACACCACGCCATGCGCGCGCAAACCCTCGACGCTTTCCGGCACGAGACACACGCCAACCTGCGCCGCAACCAGCCCCAGCGCGGTTTGCAACTCCCTCACTTCATGAACCGCTTTCGGCTCCAACGCATGGTCGTGCATTGCCGATAGCTGCTGGTCCGCATAGCTCGGCCGCGGTGTGCTCGGATAAACGATCAGCGTTTCCTCAGCAAGCGCGGCAAGCGTCAGCGCCTTCTTCTGCCGCGCGAGCGGGTGATTTTGCGGCAACGCGGCAATCATCCGTTCTTCGACGAGCACTTCGCGCGCCAGTTGCGCATCGTCGAAGCGCAAGCGGCCGAAACCCACGTCGATACGGCCGCCTTTGAGGGCACCGAGTTGCTCGATCGTAAACATTTCGATCAGCGACAACTCGATATGCGGCGCCGCCTCGCGAAACGCGCGGATCACCGCGGGCAACGCGCCATAGAGCGTGGACGGCACGAAGCCGATCACGATGCGCTCGGCCAGTTGCGCGAGGCGCCGCGTGAGCGGGGCGAGTTCGTCGGCATCGTCGACCAGACGCTTGGCCTGCGCATAGAAAATGCGGCCGGCTTCGGTCAGCCGCAGCGGCCGCGAGCCGCGCTCGAACAGCGCGAGGCCAACGCTTTCCTCGATCTGCTGGATCTGGCGGCTGAGCGGCGGCTGCGTCATATGCAGGCGATTGGCGGCCCGCGTGATGTTCATTTCTTCGGCGACCGCGATGAAATAGCGGAGTTGGCGAAGTTCCATGCATACCCCTAAGGTATGGAAGTAGTCGGAATCGGTGTTGGACTGCTTCGCGGGTTGTTTCTACTATGGGGCTCTCATGAAAGCAGTTCAGGAGAGCACCGAATGATAGCAACACCCGTGAAGATCGAGAGCGTGGAGACGATTCTCGTCGACGTACCGACGATTCGTCCGCACCGGCTTTCGGTTGCAACGATGAATTGCCAGACGCTAGTGCTGGTGCGCATCCGCTGCGCCGACGGCGTGGTCGGCGTGGGCGAAGGCACGACCATTGGCGGCCTCGCATACGGCGAGGAAAGCCCGGAAAGCATCAAGGTCAACATCGATACGTACTTCGCGCCGCTGCTCAAAGGCATGGACGCAACCCGTCCGGGCGCGGCGATGGCGAAGCTGCGCACGCTGTTTCAGGGCAACCGCTTTGCGAAATCCGCGGTTGAAACCGCTTTGTTCGATGCCCAGGCGCAGCGTCTCGGCGTGCCGCTGTCGGAGCTGTTCGGCGGCCGTGTACGCGATTCGGTGGACGTGGCGTGGACCCTCGCAAGCGGCGATACCACCCGCGATATCGACGAAGCCGAGCGCGTTTTCGAAACGAAGCGGCATCGCGTGTTCAAGCTGAAGATCGGCTCGCGTGCGTTGGCCGACGACGTCGCGCACGTCGTGGCGATTCAGAAAGCGCTGGAAGGCCGGGGCGAAGTGCGTGTCGACGTGAACCAGGCATGGACCGAATCCGAAGCGATCTGGGCCGGCAAGCGCTTCGCCGATGCCGGCGTTGCGCTGATCGAGCAGCCGATTGCCGCGGAGAACCGTGCGGGCCTCAAACGCCTGACGGATCTCGCTCAGGTGCCGATCATGGCGGACGAAGCGCTGCACGGCCCGGCGGACGCATTCGCCATCGCCAGTGCGCGTGCGGCTGACGTCTTCGCCGTCAAGATCGCGCAATCGGGTGGTCTGACTGGCGCCGCACAGGTGGCGGCGATTGCGCTCGCCGCGAATATCGACCTGTACGGCGGGACGATGCTCGAAGGCGTGGTGGGCACGATCGCCTCGGCACAACTCTTCAGCACCTTCGCCGAACTGAAGTGGGGCACTGAACTCTTCGGGCCGCTGCTGCTGACCGAAGAGATTCTCACCGAGCCGCTGCGCTACGAAAACTTTGCGTTGCATCTTCCACAAGGACCCGGTCTCGGCATCACGCTCGACTGGGACAAGATCGACCGCCTCCGGCGCGATACGCGCAAAGGCGCAAGCGTTACCACGAACTGACGGTTCATCCGCTAACCGCCGAGAACATTAAACGAAGGAGATACCCCATGAACAAGCAAGCTATCGACGCACTGCTGCAGAAATTCAATGACAGCGCCACCAGCGAAGGCAATCCGCGCACGAAGCAGATCGTCCAACGCATCATCCAGGATCTGTTCTATACGATCGAAGACCTCGACGTGCAGCCGGCCGAGTTCTGGACCGCGCTGAATTATCTCGGCGACGCAGGCAAGAGCGGCGAGCTCGGTCTGCTGGCCGCGGGCCTCGGCTTCGAGCATTTTCTCGATCTGCGTATGGACGAAGCGGAAGCCAAGGCCGGTATTGAAGGCGGCACGCCGCGCACCATCGAAGGACCGCTGTATGTGGCGGGCGCACCGGTGTCCGACGGGCATGCACGACTCGATGCCGGCACCGATCCCGGCCAGACGCTGGTGATGCGCGGCCGCGTATTTGCTGAAGATGGCAAGCCGCTCGCCAACGCGCTGGTTGAAGTGTGGCACGCGAATCATCTCGGCAACTACTCGTACTTCGACAAGTCGCAGCCGGCGTTCAATCTGCGCCGCTCGATTCGTACGGATGCCGAAGGCAAATATAGCTTCCGCAGTGTGGTGCCGGTCGGTTACTCGGTGCCGCCGCAAGGGCAGACGCAGTTGTTGCTCGATCAGCTGGGCCGTCATGGGCATCGTCCGGCGCATATCCACTTCTTCGTGTCGGCGCCGGGCTGCCGCAAGCTGACCACGCAGATCAACATCGACGGCGATCCGTATCTGTGGGACGACTTTGCGTTCGCCACGCGCGACGGCCTCGTGCCTGCGGTCAAGCAGGCTGAGGGCGCGGAAGGCAAGCCTTATGGCGTGGAAGGCCAGTTTGCGCTGATCGACTTCGACTTCACGCTGTTCAAGGAGCGCGACAACCTGCCGGGTGCCGAAATCGACCGGCTGCGCGCCGAAGCCTGAGGCTGCAACTGCGGCTGTGGCGCTCTAACGCGCCGATGACTGAAAACGCATACACGTACCGCACGAATCTATTGACCCTGGCTGCGCGGCGGAGTATTCCGCGTAGTCGGGGTTTTTCATTACCGATCAGAGAAGGAGAGCCAGCATGCTGTTTCACGTTGAGATGACCGTCAACCTGCCGCTCGATATGGACGCCGAGCGCGCCGCGCGCTTGAAAGCCGATGAGAAAGCCATGTCGCAGAAGCTGCAGGAAGAGGGCGTATGGCGGCACTTGTGGCGCATCGCCGGGCGCTACGCCAACGTCAGCGTGTTCGATGTGGAAAGCCCCGCGCATCTGCATGACGTGCTGAGCCAGTTACCGTTGTTCCCGTACATGCATATCGAAGTGCGCGCACTGTGCCGGCATGCATCGTCGATTCGCGACGACGACCGGTAAGGGCAGAAGGAAGAAGGTGCTGCGAATGCAGCACCTGGTTTGCATCAAAGAGTCTTAAAGATCGAGCACCAGCAGCGGTGACGTGGCGCGGGAGACGCAGCAGCAGATCACTTTGCCGCTAGCCCTTTCAGCTTTGCTCAGGCAATGGTCGCGATGCTCGGGCGTGCCGCTCACCACATCGACCATACAGGTTCCGCATACGCCTTCGCCGCATGAGGTATCGACTTCGATACCGATCGACGCCAGCGCCGCGACGATGGTCGTATTTTTATCGACATGAACCGTAGCCCCGCTGCTGGCGATCTGCACATCGAATGCATCGAGCGCGTTCGATTCGCTGCTAGCTGCCGAAACGGGCTCGGCGGCGAAGCGTTCAAGGTGAATCGCCTCCGAAGCCACGCGCGTTTCGCCGATCGCCACCACACGCTCCATGAAGGGCCCCGGGCCGCAGGTATAAATGTGCGAACCTTCGCCCGCGCTTGCCACGCAGTCGGCCAGCACCGCATCGAGCTGTTCTGGTTCGACGCCGAAGTGAGGCCGCACGAAATCGCTGAACGGTGCGCGTGAGAGTAATGGCAAGAACGCCGCGTGCTCCGCGCTGCGCGCGAAATAATGCAACACGAAGCGCTCGTTCTGCTTGAGCAGGCGATAGGCCATGCTCAACAGCGGCGTGACGCCAATGCCTGCCGCAATCAGAATGTGCTCGCTCGCGCCGGACGCAAGCTGGAACAGATTGCGCGGCGCACCGATCGTCAATTCGCAACCGACCGTCACGTCGTCATGCAGCGAGCGCGAACCGCCGCGCGACGCGTCTTCACGTTTGACGGCAAACAGGTGCGCTTCACGATGATCAGGGTCGCCGCACAGGGAATACTGCCGCGTGATGCCTGAGGGCACGGTGACGTCGATATGCGCGCCGGGCTCGTAGCGGTCGAACGGTTGTCCGTCCAGACGCGAGACGCTGAACGAGCGCACGCCGTGCGCTTCGTCACGCACGCTGTCGACGCGTACGCTGAAGGTGGTTCTTTCCATGATCTTGCTGGCCAAAGGACAGGGAGGGGGCAGAGCGGACGCCGCATGCAATGCGCGGCGCCCGGTTGTGCGTCAAGGATAAGAAGCCGCCGACAATCAGGCAAATCGATTAAAAATCGGTTATGAAATAAGGTGTGTTGATAATAGGGTGTCGGCCATGCATCCTCGTCATCCTTCGACACCCGCCAGATGCCGGACCAGCGCCTTTTCCGGCCGTTTCAGCGCGTTCAGGTCGCGCATGCAGATCAGCAATTGACGGGTGGCCCAACTGTCTGTCAGTTCGATCGTGCGAATGCCCGGCGTGCCGCGATAGCGTTTCGCGGCGGTTGCCGGCACGATCGCGATGCCCGCGCCCTGTTCGACCATGCAGCAGATGCTATCGAAGGTTCGCATATGCGCGCGGACGCTGAGAGGCTGTCCGGATAGCAGGGCGCGTTCGCCGAGATAGGCGTGCAACGCGCTGCCCGTACTCAAGCCGATGAATTCACGGTCGGCCACTTCCGCAAGCGTCACGCGGCGACGCGCGCCCAGCGGGTCGTCGCGGCTGGTAACCAGCACGAGTTTGTCGACGGCGAAAGGCACCGTTTGCAACGCGCCGTGTTCGACGGCATCCGAGATGATGCCGATCTCCGCCGCGCCGGTCAGCACCGCTTTCACGGTTTCGCTGCTTTGCCGTTCCTTCAGATCGATCTGCACGTTGGGGTGATCGCGCAAAAAGAGCCCAACCGGGGCAGGCAAAAACTCGGTGATCGCGGCGGTATTGGTCCACAAGCGGATAAACGCTTTGCTCCCGGTCTGATGTTCGCCGAGCTCGCCTTGCATCCGGTCGATCTGGCTGAGCACGAGTCGCGCATGATGCGCGAGCGTATCGCCCGTCGCCGTGGACTCCACGCCGCGCCGGCCGCGCTCCAGCAAGGGCACGCCCAATGCGTCTTCCATGCCGCGCAAACGCGCGCTGGCCGACGGCAGCGACATGTTCGCGCGCGCCGCGCCGTGCGTGATGCTGCCGGTGTCGAGAATGTTCAGGAAAAGGCGGAGATCGATCAGGTCGAAGCGCATGGGGTCGAATTTTAGTTGGTGTCGTAACCGTGACTGGCGTTGCGGTTGCAGATGCAGATGCAGATGCAGTTTTAGCCTTAGTTATAGCCTAAGTCACAGTACGTATCTTACGCATTGTGGACGGCGCTGCGGCAATCGAAAATCGCGGACATGACATCCAGAACCTCATCCCCATGACCTCTTCTTTTGCGCTGCATGCGAGCGTGATTGCCGCGACCTTCGTGCTCGCTGGCTTCGTCAAGGGCGTGACCGGCATGGGCCTGCCGACCGTCGCCATGGGCGTGCTCGGCACGCTGATGCTGCCGGCGCAGGCGGCAGCGATGCTGTTGCTGCCGTCGTTCGTCACGAACGTCTGGCAGTTGTTCGCGGGGCCCAGCGTGCGGGAATTGCTCAGACGTTTGTGGCCGATGATGGTGGGCATCGTCGCGGGCACGCTCGCGGCTGCATCGTTCATTGCCGGCGGCGGTGGCGAATGGGCCGTGGCCGGCTTGGGCGCCGCGTTGACGCTCTATGCCGCGGCCGGGCTGATGGCGTGGCGCTTCTCGGTGCCGGCACGCCACGAGCGCTGGCTGTCGCCGGCGGTCGGCGTGGTCACCGGCGCGATCACCGGAGGGACCGGCGTGTTCGTTGTGCCGGCGGTGCCTTATCTTCAGGGCTTAACGTTAAAAAAAGAGGATCTGGTCCAGGCGCTCGGCCTGTCGTTCACCGTTTCCACCATCGCGCTCGCGATCGGACTGACAAGGGAGCATGCATTTGCGGTCGACGACCTCGGCACGTCGCTTTGCGCCGTAGCACCTGCCTTGCTCGGCATGTGGATCGGCCAGCGGGTGCGCGGCCACATTAGTCCGGCGACCTTCCGCCGCTGGTTTTTCATTTGTCTGCTCGGCTTGGGTATTCAGTTACTGGCGCGCGTATTCGTTTGATCAGGAAGTGGGAAGCGTGAAGCAGGAGGGCTGGATTGTGTGGTCGACTATTCTGGATACGTTAGGCGCGTTAGCTGTACTGGCAAGTGTGGCGGTGCAGATCGCGTTTATCCGCAAATGCGGAAATCGGTGAACCATCAGACTTATCTTCGGTTAGCGCGGCGCAAGCCGCTCAGGTAGCGCGTAGCGTTGCATCGTGCGTTCCATGCCATCGAGAAACGCCTGCTCCGCGGCGTTCATCTTGCGTGCGCGCAGCCACAGCAGATCGATGTCGACGTCGACCAGACCCTCTTCGGGTGGCAGACGCCACAAGCGTTGCTGTGCGAGATCGTCGCGCACGATGTGCTCGGGCAGACAGCCGATGCCATAGCCCGCGAAGATCAGCCGCCGCACTTCATCGAGGCTCGGCGAGGCCGCCACGATGCGCCCGGTAAAGCCGCGCTGATCGCGAAACACGGTGAGCGGCGACAAGCTGTCGCCAATCTGGTCGCTGGTGAACGATACGAAGTTTTCCGCCAGCAATTGATCGATCGACAATGCATGCCGCCCGAACAGCCGATGATGCCGTCCGCAGAAAAGCGCATACCGTTGCCGCAGAAAGCAGCGCTGTTCGAGTTTATCGACGGGCGTGCGGCACAAGCCGAGCCCGGCCGTGGCCGTTTTTTGCAGCAACGACGAGATGATGTCCGACGAGCGCATCACTTCGATCTGCAAATCCACGCGCGGATAGCTCTTGTGGAATTCCGCGAGAAATTCGTCGTAGACGCCGGAGTCGATCCGGCTCACCGACAGAAGCCGGATCGACCCGGTGATGTCGTCGCTGCGGTCGTCGAGTTCGGTTTCCAGCCGCGACATATGGCCGTAAATATCGCTGGCAATGCGGTACACCTCCTCGCCGGCGCGAGTCGGTTCGAAGTGCGGGCCGCGACGCTGGATCAGATTGCGCCCCAGCGTGTCTTCGAGCCGTTTAAGCGCCTGGCTAACTGCAGGTTGCGTCAGATGCAAACGGGCCGCGGCACGGCTGACGCTGCGCTCCTGCATGATCACGAGGAAGGTGCGCAACAGGTTCCAGTCGAGCCGGTCATTCAAAAAACGCGTGACGTCCGCGCGCAACTGAGTCATGGAATCACCTTCGACATTAGCCAGATTTATAGCCGGGATAATAAACCGAAATTTGACTAATATTTTATGGCTGGCGATAAAACACCTCACAAGATGGCCTGATATCAGGCATCGCGACAGAGGAGCCGCCATGAACGCTTCACCCCAAGCCACCCGTCAGCCCGTGCGAGCGGCCAGCGCCGCTTTCATCGGCACGATGATCGAGTGGTATGACTTCTACATCTACGCCACGGCCGCCGCGCTGGTGTTCGGCGAGTTGTACTTCCCCTCGCATGATCCGTTTGTCAGCACGATGGCGTCGTTTGCGACCTTCGCGGTCGGCTTCTTTGCACGGCCGCTGGGTGGCGTGATCTTCGGCCATCTGGGTGATCGCATCGGCCGAAAAAAGGCGCTGATGACCACGCTGATGATGATGGGTGTCGCCACCGTATGCGTCGGCTTGCTGCCGGCTTATACGAAGGTCGGCGTGCTCGCGCCTGTGCTGCTGGTGTTGCTGCGCGTGGTGCAAGGCGTGGCGGTGGGTGGCGAGTGGGGCGGCGCCGTGCTGATGGCCGGCGAACATGCGCCGAAAGGGCGGCGCACGTTCTTTGCTTCGTTCGCGCAACTGGGCAGCCCAGCCGGGCTGATTCTTTCGCTGATCGCATTTCGCGCGGTCACGTCGATGTCGCACGACGATTTCATCGCGTATGGCTGGCGTCTGCCGTTTCTGGCGAGCGCGGTGTTGCTCGTGGTCGGCATTTTCATTCGCCTCGGTGTGAACGAGTCGCCGGAATTCCAGCGCGAGAAAGAAGCGAAGCGTACGGTCGAGTTGCCGATTGCCGAAGTGTTCCGTTCTTCCGGCGCGCTGGTTGCACTGTGCATCGGCGCGAACACGATCGGCATTGCGGGCGTGTACTTCACCAACACTTTCATGATTTCGTACACCACGCAAAACATCGGTGTGTCGAAATCGTTGATTCTCGATTGCCTGTTCGCGGTCGCAATCATCCAGTTTCTGTCGCAACCGCTCGCCGCATGGCTCGCTGAAAAGATCGGTGGTGCGCGCTTCCTCAAGCTGGCCGCGTTCGCCGCGATGCTCTCGCCGTATCCGATGTTCACGCTCGTGCAGAGCGGCAGCCGGCTTTCGATGATTGTCGGCATCGCGCTTGCCGTGGTGTGCATGGCGAGTTTCTATTCGGTGATCGCGGGCTTTGTCAGCGGTGTGTTTCCGGTGCGGGTGCGTTATTCGGCGATCTCGCTGTCGTACCAGGTGTGCGGCGCGATTGCCGGTGGTTTGACGCCGCTGGCGGGGACATGGCTCGCGCACAAATTCACCGGGCAATGGTGGCCGCTTGCCGTGTTTTACACGTGCCTCGCGGGCATCTCGTTGTCG
The DNA here is from genome assembly GCF_030464795.1 of Paraburkholderia sp. SECH2. Lineage (NCBI taxonomy): Bacteria > Pseudomonadati > Pseudomonadota > Betaproteobacteria > Burkholderiales > Burkholderiaceae > Paraburkholderia > Paraburkholderia sp. SECH2. Next base: position 405,049 of record NZ_JALPRH010000004.1, on the reverse strand, counting down.
TGCATCGTCGCACTGGATGCGCTGAAACACCGTCGTGCCGACGCACCCGAAGCACTGCCGGCACGCTGAATCAAATGAAATCAAAGACGTTGCCGGCGCGTGCGATGATGGCCGCACCGGCCTACGCCTGAAGCAAAGGAATTGGACTATGCAGACGTTTTTTCATCCGGTGCAGTTGAAGCATCATCCGCGCAGCTATCTGTCGCGTGGCCAGATGCGCACACCGCAGGAAGTGCCCGAACGTGCGTTGCGCCTCGTCGAGGCCGTGAAGAAGCTCGGTTTCGACGTGCAGGAACCGGCGGATTTCGGCGCCGCGCCGCTCGCCGCGGTGCATGGCATGAACTATCTGCGCTTCCTGGAAGAAGCGCACCGCGAATGGAAAAAGATTCCCGCGGAGTGGGGCGACGAAGTGATGTCGAACGTGTATATCCGCGAGAACAATCCGCTGCGCGGCGTGCTTGCACAAGCGGCACGCTATCTCGCCGATGGCAGTTGTCCGGTTGGCGCGGATACCTACGAATCCGCTTACTGGTCGGCACAGAGCGCGCTGGCCGGCGCGCACGCGATTCTCGACGGTTCGGGTGAGGCGTACGCGTTATGCCGTCCACCGGGCCATCACGCGCGGGCCGAAGCGGCGGGCGGTTTCTGCTATCTGAACAATGCAGCGGTTGCAGCGCAGGCGCTGCGGCGGAAGTACGGGCGTGTGGCGATTCTCGATACCGACATGCACCATGGCCAGGGCATTCAGGAGATTTTCTACGGACGTGACGACGTGTTGTACGTGTCGATTCACGGCGATCCGACGAATTTCTATCCCGTGGTAGCCGGGTTCGAAGACGAGCGCGGCGCGGAGCAAGGCGAGGGCTACAACGTCAATTTGCCAATGCCGCATGGTTCGTCGGAAGCCGTGTTCTTCGAGCAACTCGACGCGGCGCTGCGTGTTCTCGCGCGCTTTCAACCGGACGTGCTGGTCGTTGCACTCGGCTTCGACATCTATAAGGACGATCCGCAATCGATGGTGGCGGTGACCACCGAGGGCTTCGGCCAACTCGGCGGCCAAATCGGCGCGCTGAAACTGCCCACGTTGATCGTGCAGGAAGGCGGGTATCACATCGAAACTCTCGATGCGAACGCGCGGTCTTTCTTCGGTGGGTTTGCGTCGAAGCGATGAAGTCAGGCGGGTGTCGCGTCGGCGCCCGCCGCGCCTTTGTTTGACCTTCCCCTGTGCGTTCCGCCCCCAACGTCTTTCCGATTGTTCGGCTCATCCGACGTATCTATTCGTTTCCAGCCGCTTTATCCATGCGGCCAGTGTGCCTACATTGTGTCCAGTGACAGCGCCACTGCATGTCTCGCTTCATCGGCGTCAGCCCTCGAATCTTCGCGGCAGCGACGCCGGCGCGAACTCCATCCAAAGGAAACGATCATGAGCAAACTCACAGGTAAGGTTGCGGTTGTAACGGGCGCATCGAAAGGCATCGGCGCCGGGATTGCCAAGGCACTCGCTGCGCAAGGCGCGTCGGTGGTGGTGAACTATGCGTCCAGCAAGGCAGGCGCGGATGATGTGGTTGCCGCAATCACCGCGGCGGGCGGCAAGGCTGTGGCCGTTGGCGGCGATGTGTCCAAGGCAGCGGACGCGAAAGGCATCATCGATTCGGCAGTCGAAACGTATGGCCGCCTCGACATTCTCGTCAACAATTCCGGCGTGTATGAGATGGCGCCGATCGAAGACATCACCGAAGCGCACTTCCACAAGCACTTCGACGTGAACGTGCTGGGTCTGCTCCTGGTCACGCAAGCGGCGGTGAAGCATCTGGGCGAAGGCGGCAGCATTGTGAACGTCAGCTCGGTTGTCAGCCGCATCACGCCGCCGGGCAGCTCGGTCTATACCGCCACCAAGGGCGCGGTGGACGCCATCACCGGCGTGCTCGCACGTGAACTCGGCCCGCGCAAGATTCGCGTCAACTCCGTGAATCCCGGCATGGTGGAAACGGAAGGCACGCATACCGCCGGCTTCATCGGCTCGGACTTCGAGACCTGGGCGCTCAGCACAACACCGCTTGGCCGTATTGGTCAGCCTGACGATATCGCCGACGTCACCGTGTTCCTTGCGTCCGATGACTCGCGCTGGATGACTGGCGAAAGCCTGATTGCTAGCGGCGGTATGCGGTAACAGGATTGGCTGGCAGCGCGTTGTGATGGGTTCATGTGGCAATGCCATGCATTGCCACGATACGCGCCCGCTGCGCCAGGACTGGATGAAAACGCCGCCGGGCAATCGTTGCCCGGCGGCTTATTGTTTTATTGAGCCGTCACAGTAGCGGCGCTTATCAGCTCCACCGCAAACAACGCGTCCAGCAGATTCGACCCCGGCCGTTCAGCCAACCGCGTGAGCGATTCGATCATCTGCACCTGGCAATCCTGAAGCGGAATCATCCTGATCCGCCGCGATTCCTTGAATTCGGCGCGCGCGATCACGCCTACCCCCATGCCTTGCGCGACCGCTTCCTCCAGCGCTTCGCGCCCATCCACGTACATCACCGGTTCAACCTGCAACGACTCGCGCACCAACTCGATCTCCAGCAACTGCTGCGTGACTGATTGCCGCTCGCGAAAAATCATCGGCTGTTGCACCAGTTCCGCGTAACTCAGCTTGCGTTTCTTCGCCACCGGATAGCTCGCCGGCACCATGGCCACCAGCGGATCGCGCCGCAGCACGCGTGACTCGAGCCGGCTATGCACTTGTGGAGCGGCGGTAATGGCGGCGTCGACCGCGCTCGACAGCACGCGCTGCATGCAATCTGCGGCATTGGCGATCGAGAGCGTTACGACGATGCCCGGATGAAGCTTGCGAAACGCGCCGATCAGCGCGACGGCCAGATCGGGCGCGTCCGCCGCCAGCGAGAGCGAGCCGGACTCGAGCCCACCTGCCGATTCGAGCAGTTGCCGCGCGTCGCGCTCGCAACTGAGCATCTGCCGCGTCACGGTGAAAAGACGCAGACCGAGTTCAGTGGTTTCGACGCCGCGCGGGCCGCGCTCGAACAATTTGACACCGAAATCCTGCTCGAGCCGCTTCACGTGATCCGACACCGCCGGCTGCGTGAGCGACAGCGCCTGCGCCGCTTTGGAAAATCCGCCGTGTTCCGCGACCGCATGAAAGGCCCGCAATTGCGCGTATTGCACGTCTGCCTCGCCGAGAGATAAGTTTTTGCGATACCTGCATCGATTATATCGGTTTTACCGATGGACAGCCTTTATGTACTGTGTCATGACCGCAACAGCGATATCGGAGATTCCGACCATGGAAAGCGTCATCGGCAGCGCCCCGACAGTGTCCGCACTGCCTTCAACCGTGATGTGCGCCGCGCCGGCCCAGGGCGAGCCGTATCTGTTGACGCCGGGACCGCTGACCACGGCGTTCTCGACCAAGGAAGCGATGCTGCGCGACTGGGGTTCGTGGGACGGCGACTTCCGCGCAATGACCGCTCAACTGCGCCGCAGCCTGCTGGACATTGCCGGCGACACCGCCGGCGAGTACGACTGCGTACCGCTTCAGGGCAGCGGCAGCTATTGCGTCGAAGCCATGCTCGGCAGCCTGATTCCGCGCGACGGCCATGCATTGGTGCTGGCCAACGGCGCCTACGGCAAGCGCATCGCAACCACCCTCGGTTATCTCGGCCGCGCCTGCACGGTGCTCGACAAGGGCGACTACCTGCCGCCGCGCGGCGCCGAAGTCGAAAGCATGCTGGACGCCGATCCGCGCATCACGCACGTGGTCGCGGTGCATTGTGAAACGAGCTCCGGGATTCTCAACCCGATCGAAGAAATCGCCGCAGCCACCGCTAAAAAAGGCCGCGAGCTGCTGATCGATTCGATGAGCGCATTCGGCGCGCTGCCGCTCGATGTGCGTCAGATTCCGTGCGAGGCCTTTGTCTCCTCGGCGAATAAATGTATCGAGGGCGTGCCCGGCTTCGGGTTTGTGATCGCTCGCAAGAGTGCGTTGCAGGAGGCCAAGGGCCGCAGCCATTCGCTCTCGCTCGACGTGTACGACCAGTGGGACGTGATGAACCGCACCGGCCAATGGCGCTTCACGCCACCGACGCACACCGTGGCCGCATTTATCGAAGCATTGCGTCTGCACAAGCTCGAAGGCGGCCAGCCCGGCCGTCTCGCACGTTACGCGAACAATTGCGACGTGCTGGTTGCGGGCATGCAGGAACTCGGCTTCGAGCCGCTGCTGAACGCGCGTTGGCGCTCGCCGATCATCGTGACGTTTTTTGCGCCGGCGCATCCGTCGTTCAAGTTCGAACACTTCTATGAATTGATGAAGAAGCAGGGTTTCATCATCTATCCGGGCAAGCTGACGGTGGTGGATAGCTTCCGCATCGGCTGCATCGGCCAGGTGGATGAGCGCGTGATGCACCGCGTGGTGCGAGCCTGCGCGCAGTCGCTGCAAGCGATGGGCGTCGCGCATGCCGCACCGCCGGCGGCCGCGCTCGAAGAGCGCAAGACCCTGGCCGAAGCGGCTTGAGTACGGAATACAAATGCGCGGCACGTCGCGCGAGCCTTACAACCTCCAGAGAATCGAAGTAAATGAAACACGTAAAAGCAGTGATTTTCGACTGGGCCGGCACGGTGGTCGATTATGGTTCGTTGGCCCCGATGGGCGCGTTTGTCGAGACGTTCGAGCAGTTCGGCGTGTCGATCACGATCGACGAAGCACGCGGCCCGATGGGCATGGCCAAGCGCCCGCATATCGCGGCGCTGATGGCCTTGCCGCGCGTGTCGCAAGCATGGGCCGACAAGTATGGCCACAAGCCGGGTGAAGCGGACATCGACGCCGTGTACGACGTCTTCGTGCCGAAGAACATCGCGGTGGCCGCGAGCTACAGTTCGGTGATTCCGGGCGTGGCGGAAGTGGCGAGCGCGCTGCGCAGCGACGACATCAGGATCGGCACGACCACCGGCTATACGCGTGAAATCATGGCCGAGATCGTGCCCGGCGCGGCGGCTCAGGGTTTTTCGCCGGACAGTATCGTGTGTACGGGTGACACGCCGGAAGGGCGTCCGTCGCCGTACATGATCTACAAGACGTTGCCGGAACTCGGCGTGTGGCGCGCGAAGGATGCGATCAAGGTCGACGACACTGAAGTCGGTATCGAGGAAGGGATCAACGGCGGCACGTGGGCGGTGGGTGTTGCCGTGAGCGGCAATGCTTTCGGCATGGCCGAGGATGATGTCAAGGCGCTGGCGCCGGATGAGTTTGCATGGCGGCGCAAGGTGGCGATTCAGAAGTTGCAGGCCGCCGGGGCGCATTATGTGATCGATAGTGTCGCGGATCTGATGCCTGTGGTGCGTGAGATTGATGCGCGGTTGGCGCGAGGTGAGCGGCCTTAAAAAGCGACAAACCCGGCAAGAGCCGGGTTTGTTGTATCTGGAGCAGGTGTTAGTCGGTACGAAGGCCGCCGCGCTGTCTGATCTGCTTCTGTGTCATGGGCCTCCCTGCGATCGTATAGTCGTGATCGAGAGAAATGGTGATCTTGCCGTATCTGTGGTCCACGCTGAGCATGACCTGCTGTCCGGGGCGGAAGCCGATGCGTTCGAGCAACGTGTCAGTGACGAGCATCCACGGAAAGGCGACGCGCCTCGCCTGCTGCTGCAGGCTGTCTGTGGCAGGTGCCCGTTCAAGTGTTGCAGAAATATTCGTTGGTGGTTCGGTGCGGGTGCGGCGTGGTTTAAGATTGATGTTAGCCATGGTCAACTCCCTTTTTGAGTTGGTTGTGGTCAGCGGGCCGTGAGTGTTGGTAGCACTCATGGCCCGCGCTTCGTTTACCTTCTGCGTTTGCCTCTCGGTTCGGTACATGCACCTTGTTGCTTCACGTCAGGCACGGTCGCGGCGCGGACGTTATGTCATGACTTCGTGTTCGATAGCCCGCTCGATGAGCTGGTTGAGACTGATCCCTTCGGCCGCAGCAGTTTCGACCGCGCGCGCATGAAGCTCGGGGTTGATGCGTGCATTGAAGCGGCCGGAGAAGTGGCGAAACGGATCGATGCCGTTCTCCTTGCAAACCTCAAGGAAAGCCGCCAGGGACCTGGAGCCCTCGGCCTTGAGAGTGGGGATATCGCTGGCGTAGAAGTCAGCACCGCCGTTCAGGCCGAGGAATTCGCCGCGCAGCATATCAGTGTCGGGGTCATACGTGACGACTGCGCGATGGTTGTCGATGGTAAGGATGTTCATGGTTTGACTCCGTTCGATTCGAGCCATTTGCGGATGCTGGCGACCGCGCCCTTGTCGGTGGTGGGGCGCGGGTGCGGGCGGTGATAGACCTGCACTTGGCCGAACAGCACAACAGCGATTCTGGAGCCCTCGCGCTCGGTGATCTTTGCGCCGAGCTCGAGGAAGAGCGCTTCGATGTCGGACCATCGCACATTGGCCGAAACGGGGCGTGCGAAGATCAGTTCAAGGGTTCGGGAATGGGCTCGCTTCATGAGGGAAAATGGTACCACAAATTGGTACTGTGGTGTGGCTATCTGAACCAGTTGGCCTCAGCGTTTGTGAACAGAGCATACAGATCAAACGCCTCGAAGGATTTACGACGATGGCCGGGGTCTATGCTGCTGTGTGAGAGCAGGGCAGGTGGTTAGCACGCACAGAAGATTTATTTTGTCTGCGTCCCTGCCGAAGATATGCTCGATTCGTTCTAATAGAACAATCCCCCATTCACACCGTTCGTGGAGCGCCATCCGATGACCTGCATCGCGCAGATTTCCGACATCCACGTCCGGCCGAAGGGCTCGTTGTATCAGGACCTGGTTGACTCGAACGCCATGCTCGCGCGGGCGATTACCGCGCTGAACGAGGTGAGACCGGCCCCTGATCTAGTCATCATTACGGGCGATCTTGTCGACGAAGGCAGGCCCGCTGAATACGCGATGGTGCGCGAACTGCTCGGCGCGCTGACGCTTCCTTACATCGTAATGCCCGGTAATCACGACAACCGTGATCATCTGCGCGAAGCGTTCGCGGATCATCCATGGCTGCCTCGCAGCGGTCCGCTGCATTTCACACGCGACGTCGGCACTGTGCGCTTGATCGCGCTGGATACCTCTGTGCCTGACAAGCATCACGGTGAACTGAACCGCGACGATCTGGCGTGGCTCGATGCACAACTGCACGCCTGCCAGGACCGCACGGCCGTGATCGCCATGCATCATCCACCATTCATTACCGGCATACCGTATCTCGATCTTTATGGACTGCGCGATGCGGAACCGTTCGCCGCCTTGATCGCTTCGCACCCGCACGTCGATCGTGTGATCGCGGGACATGTGCATCGGTCGATGCAGACGAGGCTCGGCCCTGTGCCGGTGCTGACCTGTCCGAGCACGACGACGCAGATTGCTTTGCGTGTGGAGGCCGATGCGCAACCGGCGTCGTATCTCGAGCCGCCTGCTTTCATGCTGCATCGCTGGGTGCAGGGCAAGCCGGCCGTTTCGCATCTGAGCTATATCGGCCGGTTCGAGGGGCCGTTGCCGTTTGCGTGAAAGCGTAGCGCGGGTCGTCTGTTGGTCGTGGTCGTCAAAGAGGGTCGCTTCGGCCGCGGCGCAGAGGATCGGGATTAAGCGAGGACGGGTTGCAATCGTCTGTGGAATGAACCCGTTGCCCGCCGCTCAAGTTTCGAATGCAGATGCCGTTGACACGAGCTAGTCACTTCCGGGAACCAGCCGTGCAACTCGCTTACAGTAACGACCGTCTGTCCAGCAGGATGTTGGTTGATCCGTCCGCCACTGGCGAACCCGAGGTGGAATCGTCAGTCATCGAGTGGCTGTTGCACGACGATCAGGTGATGCGCGAATGCTTCACGCACGCGGCGGAAATTCTGAAGAGCGTGACCGGCGCGGCGATCACCGCGATCACGCTGCTCGACGAGGAGCATCAGCACTACCGGGCCGAGGTCGGCATGGCGATGCCGCTCGTGACCCGCGCGCGCTCGCTGGCCGACTATGCAGTGCGCGACGCGGACCTGTTCGTCATCGAGAATGCCCACGACGACACCCGTTTCGGCGAATGCATGCTGGTGCAGCGCCATCCCTTCGTGCGCTTTTACGCGGCGATTGCACTGCGCGCGCCGAACGGCGAGATCGTCGGCGCGCTCTGCGCGATGGACCCGGCGCCCGGCCGCCTCGATGCGTCGCAACGTGGCGTGTTTTACCACCTGCGCGCAATGATCGAAAATGATCTGAAAATGCGCACGGCCACCGCGATCGATCCGCTCACCCAGTTGTACAACCGCCGCTTCCTGCTGGAAAGCATCGCGCGCAAATGGAAAGACGCACGCGAGGGCGACGTGATGGGCTCGGTGGTGGTCGACGTCGACTGGTTCAAGCAGTACAACGACACCTACGGCCACCAGGCGGGCGACCATTGTTTGCGCAAGGTGGCTTCGGTGATGCAGGCGGCGTCCGACGGTGAGCGCATCATCGCCGGACGCATGGGCGGCGAGGAGTTCGGCCTGCTGGTGCTGCGAGCAGAGCCGGTGACGCTTGAACGCACGCTCGAAGCGCTACGGCAGGGTGTCGAAGATCTGGCGATCGAACATCGCGCCTCGCCGCTCGGCATGGTGACGGTAAGCGTCGGCGCCTCGCTGACGCGTATGACCGAGGGGTCGCGGCTGGCGCATCGCGAGGGTTTCGCGAGCGCGGACCGGGCGCTGTACCGCTCGAAACACGAAGGCAGGAATCTGGTGACGATGGCCTAGGGTAGGCTGCGTCGCTACAGCGCTGCCGTTATCAGCTTCAACCCCGCAGGCAGCGATTCGCCGAACACACGGCCTTCGTCGGCGTCATCGAGTTCCACGGTCTCGCCGACCATCGTGATCCACGCGCGCGGCGCATTGGCTGCTTCGAGTTTGCGCACCACGGCCTGGCGCACGTCTTCCGGCAGGTCGCGCGAGCGGTCACCGGTCATGCGGGCAATCTGCACGGCGGCGAACGCTGCGGGGTCGACCTTCTTCCAGTCGAGCGCGAGGATCGTGTTCAGCCAAAGCGCCGCGACGTCCGGCGGCACGACGCTATGCGCGCTGCCATAGAACGGCCGCCGCGCACCGATGCGTCCGACCGCCCACCAACTTTGATGATTCTCCGCAGGCTTCTTCAAGCGCGTGAGCACAGACTCGCCGAGCTCGATCTTGCGTTCGACCGGAATGCGTTCGAGCGACGCGCTCAGCCGGACCATGTCGGTGAAGCCGGTTTTCGACACGTCGAAGGGCAACTTGTGACGCGATTGCGCGGCCGTTTGCAGATAGGCCATCGCGTCGAGCACGCGCAGTTGCGCGCTTTCATCGAGGCCTCCCGCAGCGCGGCGCCATAGCGTCCACCATTCCGACCAGACCTGGCTTTCGTTGACGTACTGGATGCCGTCGTCGAAGAGCGACCAGAGTTGCTCAACGCGCCATTCGTCGAGCGGATAGCCGAAGCCAGGCCGCACGCAATAGCCTGCGAGATTCAGCCACAGGCGTTCGTGATCCGCCGAACGCCGCCGGCGTCGCGCGCGTTCCCACAGCGCGCCGAACAGTTCGCGCAGCAGCGCGCTGTTCCACCCATCGCGCGGGCCGAGCAGCTGTTCGAGTTGCGAGCGCAGGCGTTTGATTTCTTTCGGGTCGACCTTTTGCGCGCGCGTGCCGAAGCAGCGGTCGATATGGTCGATTGCCTGGTCGAGCGCGGGGTGCCGGGCTTGTGCTGGATCCGCCGCCAGGTTCACCTGAGCATCTTCACGGCGCAACTGGAATTCGAGTAGCCAGCGCTGCGCCGGATTGTCGAGCTCGATGCAGTGCACTTCAAGCGTGCCCACTTCGGTCAGCGATGTCGCGATCTGTACCGCGGTTTCACCGCGTGTCGTGCTCGCGCCGCGCGGTTGCACGATCGTCGCAATAGGTGGCAGTCGAACGAAATCGCCTTGTGTAAGGTCGGCAAGTTCGCCTGGTTGATAGACGGTATCCGCGCTTGAAGAGGCCAAGTGAAAACGCACAGGGTGGCCGAGGCGCAGCGCGAACGTACGGTCTTCGATCCGGATCTCGTGACCTTCTTCGGTGCCGCGCGGCAGCAGGCAGATGCCGCGTTGCGCGGGTTCGGCGTCGCGTGCGCCATCGCCGGTTTCGTCCAGCACGAGGAAGTAACTGCGCGCCGAGCCGCCACCGATTTTCGGCGCCTGACCCGCGCGGGCGAGGGCATAAGCGACCGCGCCGCGCGCCACGGCGACGTCGGGATTGTCGTTGTGCAGAACGTTGAGCGCTTCGCCGCGCCACGTGCCCAAAGTGCTGGACAGGCGTTGCGCGAGCGCTTCAGCGCGGAACACGCCGCCGTTCAGCAACAGTGTGTCGGGTACCGGCAAAGGCTCGTCCTGAGCTTCACCAGCATCGGAAGGAAGTGCGGACGAATCAGCAGCGGAACCCAGCGCCTTACGCGACTGCGCCGCGAAGCGGTTCAGAAACGCCGCGATATGACGCGTGACCGCTGCGTCGGTGGCATAGGGCAGGCCGAACTCAACGATCGCGCCGCGCGGTCGGCCGGGCCGTTCGTTCGATGCCACCGCCGGAAAGAAGCCGTCGACGATGATCTGCTCGACTTCCTCTCGTGTGACCTGCACCGTGCGTGCGCCGCCGATCAACTTCGAGCCCGCGCCGAGCAGCGTGATCGAAGCCGACTCCGGCGCGTCTGGACCGAGCAGTTGTTCCTTCGCGCCGCGGCAACGCTCGACCAGTTGTGAGAGGCTCGCCGCCGACAGACGCAAGCGCTCGTTGCCCGCTTGAGGCAAACGTGCCTCGACGCGATGCGCGAGTGCGAGATCCATGTTGTCGCCGCCGAGCATCAGATGGTTGCCCACGCCGATACGCGTGAGCTCCGGCTCGCCGTCACGCATGCGGACTTCGATCAGCGTGAGGTCGGTGGTGCCGCCGCCCACGTCGCAGATCAGCACGAGTCGCGTGTCCGACAGTTCGGTCGCAAGGCTGTCGCGATGATGAAACAGCCAGTCGTAGAACGCGGCCTGCGGTTCTTCGAGCAGCCTCAATGTGGGCAGACCTGCCATGCGCGCTGCTTCCACCGTCAGCGCTCGCGCGCCTTCGTCGAAAGAAGCGGGCACCGTCAGCACGACGTCTTGCGCTTCGAGCGGCGCGTCGGGAAAGCGTTGATTCCAGGCGGCCCGCACGTGCGCCAGATAGCTCGCGCTGGCTTCGACCGGCGAGACTTTGCGGACATCGTCCGCGGCGCCCCACGGCAGGATCGGCGCGACCCGGTCCACCGACGCGTGCGACAGCCAGCTTTTCGCACTCGCCACCAACCGTCCCGGCACCTGGCCGCCGAGCGCACGCGCGAGCCTGCCGATTACTACGGGTGGATCCTGCTGACTTTCGCCAGCACGATCGACCGCGTTGCCAGGTGCGCGCCACGGCAACTGCAAATCGCCCGCACTCAGCTCGCCCGGCGCCGCGTGATACCTCACTGAAGGCAGCAACGGCCGCGCGGCGACTTCGCCGAGACTCACCAGTTGATCGATCTCGAAGACGCGAATTTCCTGCGAGCCCGCCGCGGCATACGCCAGCACCGTGTTGCTGGTGCCGAGATCGATGCCGACGCTGTAGCGCTTCTGCTTCACTTCAGTCATGCATTGGCGTTGCCGCGCACGTCGAACTCGACCTTCCAACGTTCGTCGGTGCCGCGCGGCACGGCTTCGAGTTCGAGCGTGCCGGCTTCCGTCACGCGCGCATGCAGTTTCACCGGCACGACTTCACCGGCAGTGCGGCCGGCGGACGGCAACGTCGCCTGGATTTCCTCCAGTTCCTGCAACTCCTCGGGACCCCAGAAGTCGAGCAGCGTGCCGACCTGATCCTGACGACGCACCGACGATCCGAAGAAACGGAAGTGCACCGGCTCGCCCACGACCAGCCCGAATTCCTGCGCCGGCAATTCGGCGTCTGTGCCTTCCTCCATGCCGAACGGCGCGACGCACAGCGCCTGCACCGGCGGCTCGAGACCGGGGACGGCGGGCATCGCCGATTCGATCGCGATGTAGTACGCGCGTGCGGTGCCGCCACGAATACGCACGCCCTGGCCGCGTCGCACATAACCGTAATAAGCCGCGCCGCGCGCGACGGCGAGATCGAGATCCGCGCCTTCGAGCAGGCGTGCTTGCGGCGCACCTTCGGCACCGAGCCAGCCGTTGAGCGTGCCCATGATCCGCTCGACCAGCAGCGGCGACTTGAACACACCGCCGTTGAAGAGCACGGCAGTAGGGTGCAGGAAAGTCGCGCCGTCCGTCGTGGCGATATCGCGCAAGCCTTCGAGTTCGGCCAGCGCGCCCACCTGACGACCAAGGAAGGCCGCCAGATGCCGCGTGATGCCCGCGTCCTGCGCATAGGGCAGACCGAGTTGCGTCAGACCGGCACGCGCGCGGCTTACCGGACGCGCAGCGCTATCCACCTGCGGGAAGAAGCCTTCGAGAATCGTCTGGGTCAACTCCGCACGCGTGAGTTCGGTGCGGATCGAACCACCGATCAACTTCGAACCGCGGCTCGGCACGACGAGCGGCACGGTATCGGTCGACGGGTCGCTGAGCAGCGTTTCCTTCGCCGAGCGGCACGCATAGGTGAGGGCGCGCAGTTGCCACGCGTCGGCCTGGGTACCCTGCGCCGCAAGTTTGCGCGCGACCACGTGGGCAAGCGCCAGGTCCATGTTGTCGCCGCCGAGCAGAATGTGTTCGCCGACCGCAACGCGATGCAGTTCGAGATTGCCTTCGCGCTCGATCACCGCGATCAGCGAGAGGTCGGTCGTGCCGCCGCCCACGTCGACCACGAGAATGATGTCGCCGACCTTGACCTGCTTGCGCCACTGGCCGCCGCTTTTCTGAATCCAGCTATACAGCGCGGCTTGCGGTTCTTCGAGCAGTGTCATGCGTCCATAGCCGGCGGCTTCTGCTGCTTCGGCGGTCAACTCGCGCGCGGCCGGATCGAACGACGCGGGAATCGTCACCGTAATGTCCTGCTGGCTGAACGGCGCGTCCGGATGCGCGTGGTCCCATGCTTCGCGGAGATGCGTCAGGTAGCGCACCGAGCTTTCGAGCGGCGACACGCGCGCGACTTCGGGCGGCGCGTCGTTCGGCAGAATCGCCGCGCGACGGTCGACGCCCGGATGGCACAACCAGCTCTTGGCGCTCGACACGAGCCGGATCGGCGTGGCCGCGCCGCGGCTGCGGGCGAACTCGCCGACTGCGAATTCGCGCTGGCCGGTCCACGGCAGGTACAGGTCGCCCGAGGCAAGTTCGTCCGGATGCGGCAGGTAGAGGAACGAGGGCAGCAGATCGAGGTTGTCGATCGCGCCTGGGCCCGTGAGTTGTGCGACCGGCAGCACGCCTTGAGTGGTCTTTTCCCCGTCGCTGGCCGTGGTGTCCACGTAGGACAGCGCGCAATGCGTGGTGCCCAGGTCGATACCGATTGAGAAGCGTGCGTCGCTCATAGCTCCACCTCGGCCGGTGCGATGACCTTGGCGTTGTGGCTGTCGGTCAGCTTCGGCAGACGCACTTCGTCGACACGCCAGCCGCGGTGGCTGATGCTGCCGTTGAACGGCGCTTTGCCGACCACATTGCCGGTCAGGCGAATCGAGGTGGCGTCGAAACCTTCGGCCAGCGTCACGCGGCTGCCTTCGGCTTCGTCGCGCACCGGACGGATCGTGAAATGCTCGCGCAGCGTCGTGCGACAGCCGTCGTGCACGAGGCGGGCGGCGGCGCCGATGTCGGCGTCGCTATAGGCCTTGATGTCTTCTTCGACGAAATCGATGAAGCGCGCGTCGCGTTGCAGCAGGCCAAGCAGTTGGAGTGCGGCGTCCGGGCTCGCTTCTTTCAGCGTGGGCGCCGGTTGCGGGGCGGGAGCCGGTGCCGCGGCGGGAGCGGGCGTGGGTGCGGGTGCTGCGCTCGCCGCAGCGGCGCCGCTGTTACGCAGACGCAGCACGCCGGCGGCGAATTCACCATCGCCGAGGATGCTGAAAAACGTACTGACGGCAAGTGAAATCCTGCCGAGGAAAGACGGGTTCGAATCGGTCATGAATGCTCCTGAGGGGCTCTGTTAAAGGACGAGCTGTCCTGGCTGCGCCGCACGCGACGGGCCCAACGTGCCTGATTGGCGTGCTGGGCCGTCGTCATGCGTCATTGCGAGGGTCGGCGGCAAGCCTGCCGCCGAGGTCTGATTCATCCGGATTCGCGGCGCGTTTTGCGCGCGCAAAACCAGTATTTTGCCTTGTCGCGCGCCCGACGCGGGCAAAGGCGGGAATTCTAGCGGCTAATGGGTGGAGATTGGCGGGTGGTGGAGGCGCTCTTCCGGATGTGCACGGCGGCCCGTTTCACGCGGCGTGCGGCCCGAATTCGGCCACCACCTGATCGATAAACGCGCGCAGTTTCGGGGTGGCGCGACTGGCCGGAAACACCAGATGCATGGGGCGTGCGGGCGCTTCGTAGCCGTTCAGCAGACGTACCAGCCGGCCCGCAGCGAGTTCGTCCTTCACCGCCACTTCGGGCGCGAGGATCACGCCGCCGCCATTGAGGGCCGCGGCCAGCAGCGCTTTCACGTCGTTGGCCTGAAAGCGGCCCGAGATCGGCACCACATGTTCGCCCTCGGCCTCAGTGAAACGCCATGCGGTGTCAACCGGCAGGCTTGTATAGACGAAGCTCAGGCACTCGTGCTGCGCCAGCGCTTGCGGCGTCTGCGGCTCGCCGCGCTCGGCCACGTAACCGGGCGACGCGCAGGCAACCAGCCGGTACGGCATCAACTGCCGCGCGATCAACGACGAATCCGACAGCGAGCCGAGACGGATCGCGGCTTCATAGCCTTCGTCGATCAGATCGACGAAGCGGTCGGTCAGCGCCAACTCGACCCGTACCTCGGGATTGGCCTTCAGGTAACGCGTGATCATCGGCGCGAGACAGCAGACGCCGAAAGTCACCGGCGCCGTGATGCGCAAACGCCCGCGCGGCGAGGCAGACAGCTCCTGCGCGACGGATTCAGCCGCGTCGGCATCCGCCAGCAGCGCCTTGCAGCGTTCGTAGAAAATCTGGCCGATCTCCGTGAGGCTCTGGCGGCGCGTGGTCCGGTTGAGCAAACGCGCGCCGACGCGTTCCTCCAGCGTGCTGACATGCTTGCCGGCCATCTGCGCGGAGATGGCGAAGGCGAGCGCGGCCGCGGCGAACGAGCCGCTGTCGGCCGTTTTCACGAACACGGCCATGCTGGTCAAACGATCCATGATTCACCACTACTGGTTTCGACAGCCATCAAACTACGCCCATTTATCCGGTTGAAGTTTTGAATCATAGTGCTTCTCACCGATGGGCGGGCGCTCAACCGGGCGATCCGCGGATAAACATGGAGTGTGAAACATGAAGATAGGCATTCTCGGCGCCGGTTTTCTCGGCCGCGCGATGGCGATCGTCGCGAAAAACCATGGTCACGAAGTGATGATCAGTAATTCCCGTGATCCGCGAACCTTGATCAGCACGGCCGCAGTGCTTGGCTGTGCGCTCGGCACGGCTGAAGAGGCGGCGAAGTTCGGTGACGTGGTGGTGGTGACCGTGCCCTTCAGCAACATTGGCGCGCTGCCGGTTGCGGCACTCGACGGCAAGATTGTGATCGACACGTGCAACTACTATCCCGACCGCGACGGCCACATCGAGGCGCTCGACAGTCGCTCGACGACCACCAGTCAGATGCTGGCCGCCGCGTTGCCGGGTGCGAAAGTGGTCAAGGCCTTCAACGCGATTCTGGCGAGGGACCTCGAAACGGACGGCAAGCCTGCCGATGCGTCGAATCGCCGGGCTTTGCCGTTCGCCAGCGATGACGAGCAGGCCAAACACGTTGTGCGCGAGCTTCTCGATCAGTTCGGCTTCGATCCAGTCGATGCCGGCGCGCTCACCGACAGTTGGCGTTTCGAGCGTGCGAAGCCGGTCTATTGCATTCCACTGGATCGCGCGGGCATCGTCGAAGGATTGGCGGCGGCGCAGCGGGACGTCGAGTTGGCGCATGGATCGTGGCGGCATTGAGTGGAGCGCGGCGATGTGTTTCCAAAATTAGATCGATGTGCGACTATGCCCTCCATGGAATCCCGTAACGTACTGTTCAACTTTCACCACCATCACGGCCGCATGCTGTTGCGCCGTGGTTCGTTACGTCCATAGCAGGGAATCGGGATTTCACTGATCCCGTTTCATGCACCAACGACCAAGGCGCCCCCAGGGCGCCTTTTTTATTTCTACGCACAAGAGACCAGATATGACCATGATCCGTGGAACCCGTTTTATCGTCGGAACCGAAGCCGCACAAATTCGTGCACTCGAAAACCGCTTCCGGAGCTACCTTCATTGAAGCCGGGGCAGAGGAGGCGATCGTTCCCGCGCTGTGGGGACAAGACACCTTTATCCAGAAAGCCGGTGGCAGTGAGGTCATCGGGCAGATGTGGGCTTTCCCGGACAAGAAAGGCAGACCGTGCTGTCTGATCCCGGAGGCGACAGCGCTCTTCCAGGAGCGCTGCACGGAATTACTGGGACGGCAGACGGAGCGCATGCTGTTCTATGTTGCGCGATGCTATCGGTATGAACGGCCGCAGGCAGGCCGATACCGCGAATTCTCGCAACTCGGCTTCGAATATCTTTGCCCGGATCCTCAACGGGCCAACCTGCGCAGCCAGGAGATCGTGGCGGGTTTTCTGGATTCGTTCGGACTGCGCTACGAAATCGACAGTTCGGCTCGACGCGGTCTTAGCTATTACCTGAACGGCATGGGCTTCGAGATGCGCTGCACCGAACTCGGCGCGCAACAGCAGATCGTCGGCGGTGGGGCGTATCGCGAAGGCGCGGGTTTTGGCATCGGCGCAGAGCGGTTACTGCTGGCGATGGTGGCTCAAGGGCTAGGGTAGACGGCCGTGTAGAGATTGATCAACACGAGCCGATCGGTTGACTGAAGCGCCATGCGCTTCAGTCAACCGGATGTGGCTGCGAATTTAAGCGATGCCGGCGCCAAGAGCCGGGAACACATCGGTGAACAGCAACGTGATCAGCTGTTGTCCCGCAGGGGTGGACCAGTCCTGCGCGATTTCCGCCATGAGCGTGTTGGTGGCGGTGAGCACCACGCCCGCATCGTGCATCCGTTGACGCGAAAACTCTTCGGAAAGATCGCTAGGCGATCCTGAAGCATCCATCACTGCCTGCACGCCAAAGCCTTCGAGCGCAGCATCGATTGCCGGGAAGATCAGGCAAACGTCGGTGGTCACGCCCGCCATGATCAGGTTCTTGCGCCCCGTGGCGAGCACCGCTTCGCGGAAGTCGGGATAGGCCCATGCGTTGACGACGCCAGGGCGCTTGATTCGCGCCGCGTGCGCTTCGGGCAGAATCGCGGCGATTTCCGGAAGAATCGGCCCTTGGGCATGGTCTTCCTGACTGGACGTGATCACGACCGGCAGATTGAGAATCTTCGCCATCTTGGCCAGCGCAATCGACTGTTTCGCAGCGAGTTCGCGGTCGATGTTCTTGATCAGTTGCATCGTGCCGACCTGATGGTCGATCAGCAGCAAGGCGGTGTTGTCGGCAGTGAATCGTTCAACCTTCATGAAGTAACTCCTAAGTAGTGATGGGGCGTATGCCCCGGGTTCGTGGAGGCCTGTTACAGCCTTCCCATCTCGCCACGGTGGTAAGCGGCGGTTGCCGCGATCAGGCTCTCCTCGCTCGCAAAAGCCATAGGTCCGTTTGAAAGCACAGGCTGGTGCAGCGGTTCGCCGATGAACACGGCGACCCTGGCGCCGCCAGCAATGGCTGCTAGCTTGTGCGTCGTCGTGTCGGCCGCGGCCGGCAGGATCGGGGCACCGAGGTCGTCGAGGCCGAAGCCTTCGCCATCGAGTTCCGCGCGGCCGTGGATCGGCATGAAGAAGGCGCGCTCGCCCGCGGCCACCGGCAGCGCCAGCTCAGCGCCGGCCTCCAGCGTGATGTCCAGCAAGGTGACCTGCGTCGGCGGTGTCAGCGGGGAGCGCACGCCGTCAAAACTGCCCAATGGAACGCGGACCCGGACACCGGGGCGCTGCACCACCGGCACGTCCTCGGGGGCCAGGCTCAGCGCGAACGGCGCCGCATCCTGCTTTGCCCGCGGGAGATTGACGAAGATTTGCAGCAGGTGAGTGGTACTCCCCAGCACTGCGGGATTTTCTTCATGGACCACACCCCGTCCTGCAGCAGTCCAATGCAGGCCGCCCGGTTCGATCAGCGTGCTGTTACCGAGCGAATCGCGGTTGGCAATGCCTGTCTCCGAGTCGAGGAACAGGTAAGTCACCGCGGAGAAACCGGCGTGCGGATGCGGCGGGAAGGTGGGCGCACTCATCCAGGCGTGGTCGATACCCATGAAGGGATCGAGTTGCGAGGGATCGGAACCATGCAGGCGGTACGCGCGGAAATGGCTTCCCCGATTGGCGCGCTGCATGCGGGCGATGGCGGTTGACATGGCCCGGTCCTCAGACGTTACCGGCCGCACTCGGCGCGAAGTGATCGACGCTTGCGCCGAACAGGGCGACGTGGGTGAAAAGCTGACGCATCTTGTGCTCCTCAGTGGTGATGTGTTCATCAGATGTGGTCATCATCCGGAAAACCGTAGATGGGATAAAGATGGCAAAATGGAAATCATTGAGCCATTTTTGGAGCAGTGAGGTGGAGTTTCTGAACGACATGGCGCTGTTCGTCGAGGTGGTCAAGGCGAAGAGCTTTCGCCGCGCGGCCGAGGCAATCGGGGTGCCCAACTCGACGCTGTCGCGCCGGATCAGTGCACTGGAGAAGGCAATCGGATTGCGCCTTCTGCATCGGACTACGCGCAAGATCGAGCCGACCGAAGCCGGTCAGCTCTACTTCGAACGCGCGAGGCGCATCGTGGAAGAGGCGCGGCTTGCGCACGAGCAGCTCGGTGAGATGCTGGCGCAGCCAGTTGGCGTGTTACACGCGTCGTTGCCGGTCGATTTCGCGAATATTTTTCTCGCGCCTTTGCTCGCGGAATTCGCCCGGCGCTATCCGGGCATCAGCTTCGAGTTTGACCTCACGCCGCGTCGCGTCGATCTGGTCACCGAGCCCGTCGATGTCGCGATTCGCATGGGGGAGCCGCCGAGCTCGAATCTGATCGCACGACAGCTCGCTCGTTTGCCGCGGTATCTCTATGCATCGCCGCGCTATGTCGAACTTTATGGTGAGCCAGGTGAGCCGGCCGATCTCTTGCGGCACGAGTGCTTGCGTCTCAAGCCGGCGGAAGTCGCCGGATGGAGTCTTCATCGGGTAAAGGAAACGGTCGAGATTGCAGTAGGCGGCCGGTTTTTGCTTAACAGCGTCGGCATGATCCGGCGACTGGCGACGCTCGATCTCGGCATTGCCGTGCTGCCTGAAGAAATCGCGGCCGATGATGTCGCCGCCGGGCTGTTGCATCGGGTGATGCCAGCGTGGCAAGCGCCGTCTGTTCCCGTCTACGCCATCACCGAGACGCGGTTGCTGCCCGCGAAGACACAACGTTTCATCGAGTTCTTGCGCGAACATCTGGGGGCGTGAATAGGCCGGAGCATGACCGGCCACATTCCCAACGTTCGATCTAACTCATCACATCGAGCAATCCATACCACGCAACCCCAGCGCTGATATAAAAGCGCTGAAGCGCGTGCAGCGGGATCCGCCGAATCGATGTCGGCGGCAACGGCAGTCCACGCGCCGCGCCTGCCAGATGCGCAGCGAGGTGCTTGCCGAGCGTCGTGGCCATCGCGATCCCGCGGCCGTTGTAGCCTAGCGCGATTGTCAGTCCCGCTGCGGGCAGATGAACATGCGGCAGGAAATCCCGCGTGATGGCGATGCGTCCGGCCCAGCGATACTCGTACTCGACGTCCAACAGTTGCGGGTACAACAATCTGGCGGCGCGTTCGAGGTGCGCCCAGTCCGCCGCACCGCGTGGTTCGCGAAAAGGTCCGCGGCCGCCAATCAACAGGCGGCCTTCGCTGTCGCGCCGGAAGTACAGCAGCAAGCGCCGCGAATCCGACGCCACTTCACGCCCGGGCAGTATGCTTTCGCTGATCTTCGCGGCGAGCGGCTTCGTCGCCACGATGAAGCTGTTCGCCGCGATCACCGACTGCGCGATCCCCGGCCACAGCGAATCGCTGTATCCATTGGTTGCAAGCAGGACCTGACGCGCGTCGATGGCCGGTCCGTGAGCCGTGTGAATGCGCCATCCATCGGCGCGCTGTTCGAGACGGCTCGCGACCGTCGTGCCGTGAATCGCCACGCCACGCGCGAGGGCCGCGCGCGCCAGTCCCCGCGCGTAGCTGAGCGGTTGCACGCTGCCCGCGCGGCGGTCCACCCAGCCCCCGACAAACGCCTCCGTGCCGAGCCGCTGCGCAATCTGCGCGCGATCAAGTAACTCGACGCGCGCGCCACGCGATTCCCACTGGCGCGCCCGCGCATGCAGCGTATCGAGCAGTCTGGTCGAATGCGTGGGCTGAATCCAGCCGGCGCGTGTCGCATCGCATGCGATGCTGTGGCGCTCGATCAGATCGAACACCGTGTCGGCTGCGCCGCCCGCCATCCTGACGAGCGCGTCGCCATCCTCCGGGCCAAACCGGCGCAAGAGTTCGTCGGGGTCGTACTTGAGACCCGGGATCACCTGTCCGCCATTGCGTCCCGATGCGCCCCAGCCCGGCTCGTTCGCATCGATCACGCAGACGTCCACACCGAGTTCGCTCAAATGCAGCGCCGTGGATAAGCCCGTGTAACCCGCGCCCACAATCGCCACCTGAACACGCTTCGGTGCATCGAGCGGCGGCGTGCGCACCGCGGCCTCAGCGGTGGCAGCCCAGAGCGAGGGCGGCAACGGCTGGCCTGCTTCTACTGACTTCATTGAGCGATTCCATTCGACGTGGGCGTGAGCATGCGGCGCAGAAAATCGCGCGTGCGCGGATGAGTCGGCCGCTCGAGCAGATCGGCTGCCGCGCCTTCCTCGCAAATGGTGCCGTCGTACAGAAAGCACACGCGATCGGCTACTTCGCGTGCGAAGCCCATCTCGTGCGTGACGACGATCATCGTCATGCCGTCGTTCGCGAGTTGCCGCATCACGCCGAGCACTTCGCCGACGAGTTCCGGATCGAGCGCGGAAGTTGGTTCGTCGAAGAGAATGGCTTTCGGCTCCATCGCCAGTGCACGCGCGATGGCGACGCGCTGTTGCTGGCCACCCGAGAGTTCGGCTGGATACGCGTCCATCCGGTGCGCGAGGCCAACCTTGTCGAGCAAATGCCGCGCTTTCTCGCGCGCCGCATCACCCGCTTCCTTTTTCACATAGAGCGGCCCTTCGCAGACGTTCTCCAGCGCCGTGCGATGCGGAAACAGATTGAAGCGCTGAAACACCATGCCGACCTGCGTGCGCAACTCATGGATGTGCTTCGACCTGGCGTCGACGCGCGCGCCTTCAACGGTGATCGTGCCTGCGTCATAGGTTTCGAGACCGTTGATGCAGCGCAGGAGCGTCGACTTGCCCGAGCCCGACGGTCCAATCAGACAGACGACCTGGCCGGCCTCGACGTTGAGGCTGACGCCCTTGAGCACTTCCTGATCGTGGAAGCGTTTGTGAATGGATTGAACTTCGATCATCGCTTTCCCTTCTGACCGAGACGGCGCTCAAGGCGCCGCAAGCCGTAGACGAGCGGCAGGCTGAGTGCGAGATAGAGCAGCGCGACGAGCGTGAATACCGTCATGTTCTGGAACGTCGACGACGCAATCAGCTGGCCGGCGCGCGTCATTTCCGCGACGGTAATGGTCGAGGCCAGCGACGAGTCCTTCAGCATCATCACGAGCGTGTTGCCATACGGCGGCAGGGCGATTCGAAACGCTTGCGGCAGGATCACGCGGCGCATGATCAGCGGGCTACGCATGCCGATGGATTGCGCGGCTTCGATCTGGCCGTGGTCGATTGCCTGAATGCCGGCGCGAAAGTTTTCCGCCTGATACGCCGAGTAGGCAACGCCCAGCCCGATGAACCCCGCCTGGAACGCGCTCAACTGCACGCCGAGATCGGGCAGCACGAAGTAGATGTAGAATAGCTGCACGATGATCGGCAGGCCGCGAATCACGTTGATGAACGTGGCCGCCGCGTTCGAGAGCACCTTGTTCGACGACACGCGCATGAGCGCCAGCACGAGCCCGAGGAGCGTACTGAGAACGAACGCGCAGAAGGTGATCTCGACAGTGACGACCGCGCCTTTCAGCAGGATCGGCAGGAAGTCGAGCGCATTCTGGATGAACATGACGTGATCTCCTCAGGCAGCGAGCCGCGTCATTCCACCTGCCACTTCTTGATGATCTGCGTGAGCGTGCCGTCTGCCTTGATTTTGCGGATACCGGCGTTCAGCTTCTCCAGCGTTGCGTTATCGCCCTTGCGCACCACGAAGCACAGTTGGCCTTTCACGCTCGGCTGATAACCGTCGACGAGCCGCAACTGCGGGTTCGGGTTCTTCTGCAACTGGTACGCGATGATCGGATGGTCGCCGAAGCCTGCCTTGATGCGGCCGAGCGCGACGTCGCGCATGATGTCCGCGACCGAATCGTACGTGCGCACTTCCTTGAAGATGCCTTTCTTGTTCAGCGCGTCGACGAAGGCGGTGCCCACTTGCGCGCCGACCACTTCGCCCTTGAGATCGTCCATCGACGTGTACTTGCCCTTGTCGTCGGCGCGCACGATGAGACCTTCGCCATACGAATAGACCGTGTCGGAGAAGTCGACGACCTGCTCGCGGGCCGGCGTCTTCAGCATGGCGGCGGAGATCACGTCGATCTTCTTCGTGGTGAGCGACGGGATCAGCGCGGAGAAGGTGGTCTGTTCCACCTTCACGTCGAAACCGGCGGCCTTGCCGGTGGCGGTGATCGCATCGACCAGCAGACCCTGGATCGAGTTGCTTTTCACGTCGAGGAAGGTGAAGGGCACGCCGGTGGCCGTCGCGCCAACCGTGTACTCCGGCTCGGCGGCCGCCATGGCCGGCGTTGCTGCGAGGACCAACAGCGCGACGGCTGCGCCGGCGATGCGCTTGACTAACTGGATCATGAGATTCTCCACGACGGTGACGGACTACGATTGAGGAATCGGTGACTGGTTTGACTTCATCATATTCGAGTCAAAAATATCGAATAACATTATTTGCGTATCGATATTCGATATGCTAACGTCAATGCATCACGATCACCATTGGGTATTTCCATGAGCGGCAAAGGGGTGGAGCAGGCAAGCGAGAGCGAATCGCCGGACGAAGTGCCGGACGCGCTCTTCAATCAATCGCTGGAAAAAGGCATCGCGGTGCTGCGCGCATTCAGCGCGCAACGCCGGACCATGAGCCTGCCGGAGGTGGCGGAGGCGACTTCGATCACGAAGAGTTCGGCGCAGCGGATGATTTACACGCTGGAGAAGCTCGGTTACGTGCGCAAACATCCCCGCACGAAGCGCTATCAGCTGACCCCGCGTGTCGTGCAGATTGGCTTCAACTACCTCGCGGCGGATACGCTCATCGACGTGGCCAATCCCTTCCTCTCCGAGCTCACGAACGTGACGGGCGAGACGACCAGCTTGACCGAGCCGGACGGCGCCGAGATGCTGTACGTCGCGCGTTTTGTCTGCATGAAGTTCGTACCGATTCACATGCCGATAGGCAGCCGTATTCCGATGTACTGCACGGCATCAGGCCGCGCCTATCTGAGCGCGCTGCCGGACGACGAAGTGCGCACGCTGCTCGAGGCGAACGACCGTGTCGCGCATACGCAGTACACGGTGACGGACATCGGCGAGATCGAAGCGCTGCTCGGGGAAGCGCGCCGCAGGGGTTATACGTCGAACCGTGAGGAACTGTTCATCGGTGACATGACGATTGCGGCACCGGTGCTGGATGGTGAAAGAAGACCCGTGGCGTCGGTGCACGTGGTCGCGCCGACCAGTCGCTGGACGCTAGCCGATGCCGAGCAGCGCCTCGCACCCGCGGTGATCGATTGCGCGCGTGGCATCAGCAATTCGATCAGGACGCTGGGTTGACCTATCCGTGCAGTTCGCCGACAAGGCGGGAAAGGCGTGCAATGCGATGGCGATACATCGGCGCCTGCGGGGAGTTTTTCAGATGTTCGACGCGGTCGCGCCAGTAGGTCGGCGGAAAAGGTTTTTGCGGCGCGCATGCCACTACGCGTTCAAGATGAACGAGTTCGCTTTCGAAAAGATGGTGGTGCATTGTTCGATTTCCCCGTGGATGGCCAGTCTGGTCCGTTCGCGACGTCGCTAACTATCTGACACCGCTCAGGGCTTCTAAAGCAGATTCTCGTCCGCGCGGTGGACTGCGCGGTAATGCAATGCAACGCAACGCAAAAAGACCGCTTACCTGGCTATCCGGAAAAACCTGGGGGGGTGGCCGGGTGCGTGAGTGCCGCAACGTGCTTCACGCAGGATCGGTCGATGTGCCGCGATTGACGCGGACAAATTAAAAGGGCGGGCCGCCGCTGCCTGTCCCCGCAAAGGGAGGCAACGACGGCCGAACCTCGGAGCGGCCCGCCTGATGCATAGCCGGGCGGATTCCACCATGTCGGTTTTACGCATTGCAACGATCTTCTCTACGGAAGTATTCGGTTGCCGCGTGCCGACACACAACAGTTACAGCTACAACAACAGCACAGCCCTCTCTCAAACTGCCGCCAGCGACTTGGTATCGTTGGCGTTGATCGCGCGTCAAACATGGTTCGGATCACTAACCGCAGGGTCGTGACGATTCACGGCGATCCCTCGATCAGCAACGTCGGCGATCCGCAAACAAACAGGACGTCGCCAGACGTCGGTGCGTCGAACACATTGCAGCGCGCGATCTTTTTTGGTCCCTCAGGCTCCCCGGCTTGTCTGGCAGGTTTATTGCGCGTTCTGGGTACTACTGCCGCCTTGGTGGTCGTTTTTATCGGTCGGTGGTGGCCATCAACCGTATATAAGCAATCAATGTGCCATGCTGCGAAGCCGCATGGCGGCGGGAATGTCGAAACTTTTCAGTCGCGGCATTGGACAGTCTCGTCCATGCGCGCGTCCGGAAGTGGACGATTTCGTCCAATCGGCAAATCGTGGCGCATCGAAGGACTAATTCGTCCGTATGACGGCGAGCCCGGTGAGGGCGCAGGAAGGTGTGGGGGAGAGGCTGATTGAGGCGAGAACATCCGGCGCGGCAATCGCGCGCCGCGCCGGATGGATAGACAGGCAGGGAAGGCAGTGCTGCTTACGACTGGAGACTGACCTTGCTATAGGTCAACCGGCTGGGGCGCACCTGCATACGCACCAATGACACGAGGAAGCTGAACCCGGCCTGATTCGGATCGATCACCGGCACATAGGCGCCCAGTTCCTTGGTGAGCAACTGGGAGACGCGGCTCGCGACGTCCACGAAACCTGTGCACCCGAGCAGAATGGACTGCGCGCCGTCCTTCTTGATCGCCTTCAGCGCCGCTTCGAAGGTGCGAATGACCACCACATCGACGTCGTCGAGTTGCGCGACGGGGCAATTGATCGCACGGATCGACGCGAACGAGTCCTGGATGCCATAGGTCTGCGGATGACCGCGCTGCATTGCGAGCGTGCTTTGCAGGATCGTGACGATCGAGAAGCGCTGGCTGAGCGCGAGCGCCGTGAAGGCCGTAGCGGGAAAGCCGCCGATGATCGGAATGTCGATCACCTCGCGCGCGGCTTCAACGCCGCACATGTCGAAGTCGGTCAGCCAGATGCCGTCGAAACCGTCGTTTGAGATTGCTTGCGCAAGCTCGACCACCGGCATGCCGTTCTGCAGCCAGTTCGTGCGGTTCTCGATATCGGGGTGCCCCTGCGTGATGTTGCGGATCTCGACCTTGACGTCCGGCGGCACGACCGGAGCGATCGCCTTCAGGATGCGTTCGTTGTATTGCGACGTGGCGACGGGCACGAGCACACAGATGCGCAGAGTGGGATTCAAAGGCGTGTTCAAGACAGGTTTCCCCTGGTCGTGGGGGGAAGCGATTCCAGCGGCACATACGGCCCGAGATAGCCGAGCGAGTTCAGCAACTGCATGAAGCTGTCGAGAATCAGACCAGGTTTGCGCAGTTCGGCTTCGGCACGCCAGGCAATCAGCGTGACGGGGCGCTTGCCGATCGCCGGGTTCAGCGAGCCGTCATCCTGCACGAGGTCGCCGTTGCTGTAGATCGACTGGCCTTCGCCGCCGACGAAATAGGCGACGCTGTCCGGCGACAGCACGATCGGCTGCGGACTCGCGCTGTCCCACGCGAGCAGCGACTCGTTCTGGTACATCACCGTGTAAGTATGCTGGCCGGCCTGAATGCGAATCTTGCCGACGTCGAAGCCGCCGCTCGTATCGACTTCGGCCGAGACCAGCTCGCCCGGCTCCGAGATAGCCCGCGCGGCGAGCCCGCAACGCTCATTGAGATAGCCGATCATCTGCTGGGCGCTGCCGATCTGCCCGGCCTGCACCGCGCGCCCGAGGTCCAGCGCGCGTTTTAGCGTGCCGCGGATGGGTGTCGCGCGGCCGATATCGGCCGGCGTCATGACCCACATCGCGAGGCCGCCGAACTGGCCGAACTCGGGATCGGCGACGACCGGACGCATCATCTGTTCGACGATCGCCGACACGTCGCGTTGATGAGTCGGACCGCCGTGGTTGCTGTCGCGCGGCGTCACGTCGAGTTCGACGCACAGGCCGCCCTGGCTCACGAGGAACGCCGGGCGCGGATCGATTTCGGCGGCTGCGAAGGTGAGCATCGGCAGCGAGGGAACGGCGCGGCCGGCTCCGTCAGCGTCGATGACCGCGAGGCCGAGCTTTGCCGCCACGAGCGCCGCCACCGTGAAGCCCAGCGCGCCGCTTTCCGGCGGCATCACATAGGCGAGCCTGGTGGACTGCGATGCGAGTCGGGCCTGGACATTCTGCACAGCCGTCACCGGCCCGAGCGGGTAGATGGCTGAATTGATCGCTTCGGGCGCACCGAGATAGGCGACCATGACCGCCGCGCCTTCGGTGGCTTCTTCGACGGACACAACCTTGATCGTGTCGGTCGAGTAGTAATTGCCGGGGACAAAATGCGCAGCCAGATGCCGCGCGGATTCGATTGTGCCGCCGCCACCGCTGCCAAAGAACGCGGCCCCTAGCAGCAGCGGTTCCAGGTCTTCCTTGCGTAACTCATAGGCCATTTGTTATTCCTTTCGTATAGACGTCGATAGAAACTTCGCGCTGGAGTTCGGCGAGCAAACTCATGGCGCTGGTGACACGCGTGGTTGAATCAGTCGTCAGCGAACGCAAACCGCGCTCGAGGATGTCGATTGCTTCGGCGATGCGGCCGGTGGCGCGCAGCAGATCGGCGAGATAGCGTGCGGCGTCCACGCGCGCCGGCACCGAGCCGAACGCGAGCGCAGTAGACAACGCGGTACGCAGACCCAGTTCCGCGGCGTTCACCTCGCCGAGTGCCCACTGCGCGCGCGCCCGGGTAACCAGGAGTTCGCCCAGGTAGACACGTTCCTGACGCGCGAGGGTCTCGTCGATCGCGGCGGCGAGCATCGTCTCGCAGGTTTTCGCGCGGCCGGCGCGCAGCAGCAGCTCGCCGTGCTGCCAGGCCATGAAGGAATAGAACAGCGCACCGCCGTTGCAAACGACGTGGTTATCGTAGCCGTCGAGCATGACAGTTTCCGCTTCATCGGAATGGCCGAGCGCACTGAGGTGGCAGGCGCGAAGGACCTGCCCGACGCCCCGGTAGAACGCGAAGCCGTTCGCGATCGAGACCGACTCGAGTTCGCTCGCGAGATGCCCCAGCCGGTCCATGTCTTCGAACAGGCAGGCGAGCCAGGAGGCGCCCTGCAGGTTGACGGCATGAGCGAACGCGTGCGCGCCTGGCTCCGAGGCGCGCAGGATCAACATTTCCATGGCGCGCCGCGCCTGTCCGAAGGCGCCGATCTGGTAGGCCGCGAGTCCTTCGAAAGTCAACGCGAGACTGGCGAGATCGATCCCTTGCGAGCCGGTACGGGTGTCGTCGCGCGCCACGCCAAGCAGGTTGCCGCGCGCGAGACAGGCGAGGGCTTCTTCGCTGTCGCCGAGCCAGAAGAGGGTGTTCGTCATCGCGACGTGAGCTTCGTCGAGCGACACCCGGTCGCCGCCGTTCTGCGCGCGCTCCAGCATGTTCTGCGCGGTTGCGCGCGCCTGCTTGAGTTGCAGCGTCGTCAACTGCGTGGTCCAGACGCCGAACTGGATTGCGGCGATTTCGGCGGGGGTACAGACGCCTTCGCCGACGGCCAGCGCGGCGGCGTAGCAGGCGGTAGCCTCCGCGTACAGCCAGCCGTGCACGCTGCGCAGGCTCATGCCGAGCAAGCGGTAGGCGTCGAACTGAAGACGGCGCGCGGCCTCCTGTTCGTGCGGCGTCTGCAGCAGGTCGAGGCAGCGGCGCAACGGCGGAATGGCTTCGGCGAACTTCGATTCTTCGATCAGCGCGCTCGCATGTTCGAGACACTTGCGCGCTTCACGGTGATGTTCCTCGCGCGACTTCAGACGCCGCTCGATTGTCTTGCGGCCTACGCCCAACAGGGTGGCTGCCGCACTCTTGTTGCGCCCGGTCCGCTCGAGCGCGCGGTCGATCAAAAGGTCTTCAGCGGCCGCGAGTTTGTCGCGCCCTTCGAGTTGCAGCAGCATGTCGGCGAGGCTGGCGCGCGACACGGGTCCGCCGGTTTCGTTGGCGAGAAACGGCTCGAGCGAGTCGACGTCGATGTTCGTGTTCTCGGCGAGCACGCTCAACTGGCTGATCAGGTTGCGCAATTGCCGGATGTGGCCCGGCCATGCGTGCTGGGCAAGCCGGCGAACGGCGGCCGGCGAAAACTCCAGACGGCGCGTGTGCTGCGACGCGAAGTGGGTGACAAGGGCTGGAATGTCCTCGACGCGCTGTTCGAGTCCGGGCACGGCAAGCACGAAGACCGCGAGCCGGTAGAAAAGGTCCTCGCGGAAGAGTCCTTCGCGTGCGAGTTCGCGCAGGTCGCGGTGAGTCGAGGCAACCACGCGTCCTGCGAAATGCAGACTGGTTGACGAACCAATCGGACGGAAGGTTCGCGTTTCGAGTACACGCAGCAGTTTGGGTTGCAGCGCGAGCGGCAGTTCGCCGATTTCATCGAGCAGCAGCGTGCCCTTGCCGACCTGCTGGAAAAGTCCCTGGCGGTTTTCGCCCGCGCCGGTGAAGGCGCCTTTAACGTGGCCGAACAATTCGGCTTCGACGAGGTTCTCTGGAATCGCGCCGCAGTTGACGTCGACGAAGGGTTGATCCTGACGCAGGCTGTGTGCGTGCACACGGCGAGCGACCAGTTCCTTGCCTGAACCAGTCGGCCCAAAAATGAGCAAGGGATGATCGGTGGGGGCAACCCGATCGATCATGCGGACCAGTTGGCGAAACGCTGGCGCGCCGCCTACGAAGGCGCCGGAATCAGCCTTGTCGTGAGCGAACGGAACGTCAGGGGTGTAACTCATTACAAAATACGCTCCACTTGATCCGCGTGTTGCGCAACGCGGAAATTACCGTCGAAAAGACGGGGCGGACGGTCATGCAAATCGGTCTGGCGTCTGGCCAGTTTGTCCAATTGCGTGGTCGAATCCGTCCACCGTAATAAAGAGACAGAGTATGACGGCTTGTTGCCGATGTTGTCTTTTCGAAAATAACCCTCGCAACAACGCGATTGCGGATTGCATTGCAGTGTGCTGCGAGGGTGGGCGAGCGGATGGGTACTCTGCGGCGGCAGTGGCCGTAGAAAGGAAAGTATCAGTGGAGAATGTAAATATCAGCGGGAAGTGAAACGTGGCCCGGATGCGGTGCCGGGCTTATCGAATGAAAGGTGAGTGTGAAGATTGGAGGCTGCGTTTACAGCCAGCGCCAGATGCCCGCGGCCCATCCGGTGAGCGGCATATGAGCCCAGGTCGCGACGAGCCACACAACGAAACCGCCCAACAATGCATGCAAGCCGAAGCCGCCCAGCCGCGCCCGGCCAGCGGCGATCGCCGCGAACGGCAGGTAGCTCGTCTTCGACTCCCACTCAGGCCAGAGATCGGGCTGAAGCTGCTCTTTCTTCCGGTCCTGCAAGGCGGCGCCGACGAGCGCGAGAATCACAATAGCCGCTGCAACGATGTTGCTCTTGGCCACTGGGAACACAGCGATGTGACACAGCCCCCACAGTACGAACGACCACATCATCGGGTGGCGAGTCACTGCGTACACGCCGAGCGCCGCTGCCGGGAATGCAGCGGGCCGGCCGCCGGTGGGCAGCGCCGGGTTGCGGATCAAAGAGCCCATCAGGAGGATCGATGCGATTAGCATCACCGCCGTCGCAATCGCCCAGACCCCGTCTCCTGCCTGCCATAGTGGTGCCGTCAAAGGCGCCTTCAGGTAGGCGGCGATCAACCAACCAAGCGTCGCGAACGCCACCAGCGAATAGACGCCCAGGAACCCCGTTTCGCCAATCGTGCTGACCAGCCGCCTGCGCAGCGGATGGGATAAAACAAAGTGACTCCCCACGAAGGCGACTGCCGCCGCCGCAACTGCGCTGGTGCTTCCCATTGGCCCGGCTCCTCACGTTATATCGCTGGCTGACCGTACTGCGCGTGTTCGATTTCCAGTACCGAAGATTACTCCTTTGCGCTTTCCCTTCTTGTGGCTGCATGTGGCAACATCGCGGAGATCTCTAAATCACGTCCGGCCTTACGCAGGCCCACACACTTCAGGAGAGCCCATGTTCGACCACGTCAAATTCGGAGTCAGCGACTATGCAGCGAGCAAAGCGTTCTTCCTCAAGGCACTCGAACCGATCGGCGTAGCGGTTGTCGGGGAGGGGCCGCCGACGTACGGCGTCGAGCTTAGCCCGCCGGGCAAGGCTTCTTTGTGCCTGTACCAAACTGATGAGAAGCCGGCGCATCTTCACCTGGCATTCACGGCCGACAATCGCCAGCAAGTCGACGCTTTCTATCGCGCGGCGCTGGAGACGGGTGCCAAAGACAATGGTGCGCCGGGTCTGCGCCCGCACTACCACGCGAACTACTATGCCGCTTTTGTGATTGGTCCGGACGGGCACAACATCGAAGTGGTTTGCCACCAGCCCGAGGCCTAAGCCTTCCATCGAGCGGACTCGCGAGGCCAGGCGCGCGTCCGCTTCGGGCCTCGCTGCGAACGGTCAGGTTGATGGCTGTTCAGATCGACTTGACCTCGCCGCCATCCATCCTCAGCGTCGAGCCTGTCATCCAGTGTGCGGCGGGCGACACGATGAACGCCATCAGCTCGGCGATCTCTTCGGGGGTGCCATACCGAGCGATTCCCGCTTCGACAGGAAAGCGCGCCGTCGCTTCTTCGACCGTCATGTTGTGGAGCGGCGCCCAATGCTCCAGGTAGGATTGCCGCCGACCGGTCATTACCGGGCCTGGCAGCACGCTGTTGACCTGTATGCCGTCTGCAATCCCACGGTCCGAGAAAGCCTTCGCCAGCGCCACAATCGCCGCGTTGATCGTGCCCACGGCCGCGTAGGGTGCTTTGGGAAACAGCGCCGAGTTACCCGACATCAGCACCACCGACCCTGAGGTTTTCTTCAACAATGGCCATGCTGCAATCGTCAATCGTCGCGCGCCGTGCAGCTTCAGTGCGAAGCCGCGATCCCATTGATCGTCGCTCATCTCGAAGACATCGATCTGCGGCACCGCGCCCGCGATGTTGAGTAATGCGTCGATCTGGCCGAACGCCGACAGCGTCTGATCGACCACCTTCTGTGCGGCTTCCGGATCTGACAGATCGAGGTCGATTGGAAGCGCTTTTGCGCCTGCCTTTCTGACTTCGTCAGCGGTCTGGGCGAGGTTCTCACGATTGCGCGCAACCATCACCACCGACGGAAAGTCTCGCGCCAACCTGATGGCGGTTGAACGGCCGATACCCTGGCTCGCACCTGTAACGATTGCTACCTTGTTCGACATTTCCTTTCTCCTTCATTCCTGAACTGAACTGGACCCGACGAGTCGCTAAACCAGCGACTCAATGGACAACCACCACGCTGCGTTCGTCTGTCAGCGAATTAGAAAACCGGAAATAGCCGCGGCGATCTCTGCCGCATGCGTTTCCAGCGCGAAGTGGCCGGTATCGAAAAAGCGCACCTCGGCATTCGGGATGTCGCGCTTGAACGCCTCGGCGCCGGGCGGCAGGAAAAACGGATCGTTCTTTCCCCACACAGCGAGGAACGGGGGCTGGTGGCTGCGGAAGTACTGCTGGAATGCGGGATACAACGCGACATTGTTCCGGTAGTCGCCGAACAGATCGAGCTGGATCTCGTGCGCGCCCGGGCGGCTCAGATAGAACTCGTCAAGCGAGTAGCCGTCTGGCGATACGGACGCCGTGTCTTGCACGCCATGCCTGTACTGCCACATGGTCGCGTCGTGCGTCAGCATCGCGCGAAGCGCCTCGCGATTGGCTTGTGACGGATCCTGCCAGTAAGCGCGAATCGGATTCCAGCCTTCGCTCAGGCCTTCTTCATACGCGTTACCGTTCTGCGAGATGATCGCCGCGATCCGCTCGGGATGCCTGAGTGCAAGCCGGAAGCCGGTCGGCGCGCCGTAGTCGAATACGTACATGGCAAAGCGGTCGAAACCGATCTGCTCGGTGAAGCGTTCGATCACGGAGGCGATGTTGTCGAACGTGTACGTGAAGGCATCGCGGCTCGGCATGTCCGACTGGCCGAAACCAGGCAGATCGGGCGCGACGATATGGAAGTGCTCAGCCAGTAACGGGATCAGGTCCCGAAACATGTGGCTCGAGCTCGGAAAACCGTGGAGGAGGAGCAGTTTCGGCGCGGTCGGACGACCCGCTTCGCGATAGAACACCTTGATGTGGTCGACGTCAGCGTAACGATAGGAAATGGCGGACATGAGTTGACTCCCGGTTGGGCAGCGGTGAGTTCGAAATGGCAGGCGCGAACAACGCCTGTCGGTATGACGGGTTTGAGTAATCCCTAGCGTGCCGAGACGGCTTGAACTGCTTCGACGATCACGTCGGTGACGATGTCAGGGCCTGTAACGGTGGGCGTGTGATCGACCTGGTGTGAATGCACGCGCGCCTTCATGCGCTGTGCCATGAAATGTTGCGTGTCGGGACTGATCATCCGATCCTGCTCCGCGGTCAGGAACCAGCTCGGCCGATCCATCCAGAGTGGGCGCCCGACCGGCTCGCCAATGCACGACACTGAAATGGGACGTTGAACCGCACCGAGCACCGTCAATTCCTGCGCCGTGGCGTTCTGCGCGAACGCCGCTGCGAATGCCTCTTCGGGCAGCCAGATCAGGCCATGCTGATCCGGTGACAGTTTGGGCGCCAGCGGATGCGCTTCGCCACGGTAGAACACATCGCCCACCGTTTCGCCTTCGGCAGGCGCAAGCGCGGCGACATACACCAGCGCCTTGACGTTGTCGGCGCGCGTCGATCCGATTACTGCGCCGGCGTACGCATGCCCGGCAAGAACAACCGGACCTTCAATGCGCTCCAGCGTTCTGTTCAGGGCGGCCACGTCGTCATGCAAAGAGGTCAGCGGCAACGGCGCCGCAACAGCGTTGATGCCGTGTGCCTTCAGGCGTTCGACGACCTTGCTCCAGCTTGATCCATCTGCCCACGCGCCGTGCACAAGCACCGCGCTCACATTGCCAATAGACATTTCTCGCTCCTTTGAAGGAATGGGGTGCTGCTTGTGATGCACGTTCATCGCGTCGAGTTGTGCGTCGCGTAACCTGTCAAACGCGTATTTACAGGTTACAAACTAGATGCGTAACTTGTCAAGTGCATTTTTAGTGGTTACGATGTATCCACCGTCACTTCATATTCGTCATGAGAAATGGACTATCGTCAGATGCCCGCGATCCTCGTGGCCGATGCGCCCGGTCTGGATTTCTTGAACTCGATCGCGACGCCGGTGGATGAGCCAGTCGACTGGATCGGCGATGGAGAAGATCTGCTCGCCTGGCTGGAGCAGACCGGATTTCTGCCGCGCGCGGCGCTCGCGGAAATACGAACCCGCTCGACGCCGGCCGAACTCGACGACGTTGCGGCACGTGCGCGCGAATTGCGC
Organism: Paraburkholderia sp. SECH2; assembly: GCF_030464795.1. NCBI lineage: Bacteria > Pseudomonadati > Pseudomonadota > Betaproteobacteria > Burkholderiales > Burkholderiaceae > Paraburkholderia > Paraburkholderia sp. SECH2. The sequence continues at coordinate 370,865 of NZ_JALPRH010000004.1, read as the reverse complement.
GAGTGGTTCAGGGGATTTGTGCGAAAGAGGAAAGGGCGGCCGCTTGCTGCCAAAGATTTACGCGAGCTCGAACCCTTGAATCGACTGCTCGAGCGCGATCAGCAGCATGGCGAAATCGTGCCGAACACATCGGGCGGCGCGACGAGCTTTGAACTTCGGGCGAAGCGGCGCTGGCAGTCGGCGGAGTCGTTACTGATGCCCATCGCCGAGGCGTTGGCGAAGCTGGTGTGTGAAGAGGACTTCACGTACGTGAAAGCGTGCGAAGGCCCTAAATGCACGTTGCTGTTTGCGGATCACACACGTGGCCACGCGCGGCGGTGGTGCAGCATGGCGATCTGCGGCAACCGCGCGAAGGTCGCGGCGCACCGCAAGCGGCTCAAGGAGCAGGAGAACGGCTAGCTTTCGCGGCCAAAGCCGCATCACACAGCAACGCACGTCGGGTCAATGTCTGAGTCGACGCCGCCTCGGCCGATTCGGGTCGCGTATGAACCTTTTGATGGAACACCGCTTCGTTCTCCGCGCAAGTCAAATGAATCCGCCGGCTGCGCGCAGTCACCATGCCGGCGGCGCGACAGTCGGTGAATCAGGCGGGAGATCGGGGTGACGGCTACGTAGGCTCGCTCTCGTACCCGCAAACAGGCAATGCAGCGAAGCGTAGCAGGGAAGGTTGCCGCCAGTTGGTTTCCGGAAGAACGAATTACTCGCGTATGTGCAGTGGCCCACACTTCTCCGTGGCTTGCCGGGCGGCACGATGCTTGCTGAAATAATCGCGGGTGTTTTTCTTTGCGCGAAGTCGGCGCTCGGTGCAAGCGAAGGAAACTGACGCAGCATCGTGGTCAATTCCGGACTCAGACAACGCCAGTTCCGGGCTTGATTGCGGCAGAATAATCAGCTCGACCCGATTAAGATTAATTATTCCATTCGCATACTCTGACGGAAAGGCCGCGCAAGTTTGCACTGTTCATGCAAAGACCCCGGTACTATATGGTTCAGCGGGAATTGGCCCGGGAGCCAGCGTGAGAGAAGCCGGCGTGCAAGCCGGTGTGAAACGCGCCGCATATTCCACGTATAAACATGAACAATTTTATTCGACCCCCTGTTTCCTATCCGGCATCCGTCGTTTTCGTGGACGACAGCGACAGCTACCTCGATGCATTGCGCCGATTCTTTCCGGATGTTTCAATCAATCTGTTTTTCACTCGGCCCCAAACTGCACTTGCTTTCATCCGCAAGCATGCTCGCGAGCATTCGCTGGTGTTTGCGCCGGCCTCGGCCGGTTTGAGCGAGGTCGGTCTGGAACGGTTCGTTGAAACCTCGGCCGAGCGTGACGTCCTGGCCCGGAACGCCCGATTTTCGGAGGTGGCCGCGGTTGTTGTGGATTACGACATGCCCGGACTCAGCGGCGTCGAATTCCTTTCGTCCATATCCAATTTGCGTTGTGCGAAGGTGCTCCTGACCGGCGTTGCGGATGAGACCGTCGCGGTAAAAGCCTTCAATGCCGGCATTGTCGATCTGTATCTGAGAAAGACGGACGCGGATTCGGCTAACCGACTGGTTCATTTTTTGAAAGATGCCAGAAACCGGCATTGTTCGGAGGCGGGCTGGTTGGGGCTGGGCGAAAACGGCCTGACCTATTGCGATCCGCGAACGAGCAAGGCCATCGACGCGGTGGTTGCCGCCGAAAACATCGTCGAGTATTACTGGCGTCCGGAGCAGAATGCCATCCTGATGTTCGACCGGGCGGGCAACCCGAGTGTTTTCCTTGCCTGGGCTGAGAACGACTGGATCGCCCAGGCGGAAATTGTGGCGGATGAGAGCGGGCCGGCGGATCTGTTGCGGCGGATGGCGGTACGCGAGTCGATGCCGATTTTCTGGCCGTACCTGGCCTATCGTCCCGGTACGAACTACAAAACGGTCACGCCGCAATCCATCCCGGGTTGGGACGACGCTTTCTATTGCTGGAGCCGAATCGATTCTGCCGACGTGGGTCTGAGCACGCAGACATTTTCGCAATGGCGCAGCGGCCGGATGCAGCAGACCCACTCATGAAGGATCGGCCCCTTCGCATAGTCCGCTATGAACCTGCCGGAATAGACCGACGTTTTCCGCCCCATTGAGCCACATGTACGCCATTCCGACCGCCTTTGTCTCTGCGCTGTTCGTGGTGTTCGGACTCTATGTACTCATCACACAAGGCGTGACGCGGCTGTCCGCGCCATTCCTTCTGATGTGCGCGGCGACATTTGCATGGCAGGGCACATGGACCTTGCTGTTCCAGACGGAAGATCCCCACATTGCGAGCGTGCTGGTCCGGGTCGGTTATCTCTTCATTCTCTTTCTGCCCACCACGTTCTATCACTTCGTCACCGAGGTGGCGGCGAGGCGCCGCGAGCGGCCCATCTTGCTCGCGTCTTACGGCATGTGTGTTGTCCTCGCCGTGCTGCTGCCCGGCACCGAAGTAGTCTCCGGCTACCGGCACTTTTTCTTTGGCTACTATCCGAGCGCCGGGACGCTGCATCCTTTGCACGTCCTGCAGACCGTGTTGCTCGCCGCCCGCAGCGGACAGCTTCTGCTCGCCGCGCGCAAGCAGGCCGGCAGTGAAGCGCGCCGGCGTCTCGATCTCTGCTTTGCAAGCCTCTGCCTATACTCGTTCGCGGCAGTCGACTATGCGGTCAACTACGGTTACCCGTTCTATCCGCCGGGTGTGCTGTTCATTGCGCTCAGTCTGGGCCTTCTCGCGATCACGATCGTTCGTTATCACCTGATTCACCCCTATGCGATCGCAGCGACAATCGCGCACGAAATCGCGACGCCGCTCGCGACGATCGCCATGCACGCCGACGAAATCGCCAGCGTATGGGCGCATGTGTTCAAAGGTTACAAGCTGGCGGTCACGCATGGGCTGTACGACGATCAGGAGGGGCATTCCGGGCAGTCCGAGCGCATCAGCCACCTCGCCACGGCGATCAGAAGGGAGGTGTCGGGCACCAGCGCGATGGTCGAGATGGCGCTCGCATCGTTCACCCTGGATCGCCTGGACCGCACTCGCTTTAGTCCTCATTCCATGCAGCAATGTGTGACGTCGGCGCTGGAGCGCTATCCGTTCCGTAGCGACGAACGCGTACGCGTCACCGTGGCGCCGATCGACCCGGCGCTATGCTTTTCGGGTTCGGACACGTTGGCGGTTTTTGTGCTGTTCAATCTGCTGAAAAACGCGTTGCACGCGATTCACGTGAGCGGCGAAGGCGAGATCGCAATCAGCGCGGTTCAGGAAAACGGCTTCTGCGTACTGCGATTCCGCGACACGGGGCCGGGCATCGCGCCCGACGTGCTGCCGCATATCTTCGACGCCTTCTTCTCGACGAAGCGGCATGGAAGCGGCGCGGGAATGGGGCTCGCCTTCTGCCGCCGCGCGGCGGAATTGCTGGGCGGCACGATCGAATGCATGTCGACGCGCGGTTCACACACCACCTTCACCGTGCGCTTACCGGTACCGGGGTCGCCAGCGGACCGTGCACTGAGTAAAGCGCCGGCGCGCTCCTTGCGCCGGCGTCCGCAGTGAAGATTAAGGGTGGAATTAGCGGTGAAACTTAAAGATCAAACTCAGCGGAAAAACTGAACGGCGAAAGTCCGCCGCTGAGATCAGGCGGCCAGTGCCGTCATCGGCAGCTCATATTCCTTGACCCGTTCGACGATTCCTTCCGGAAAGCGCCTGATCTTCCGGTCCCGCCCGGCGTACAGGATCTGCTGGTAACCCTGTGAAACCTGGCGCCCATCCACGCAGAAGCGAAACAGCAGGTAGGCGGAGCATTGCTTGACCTGCACCGTGTTCAGATAGCAATCCACGTGCTGGAAGGGGAAGGTCTCGTGGACGTACTCCTGGTGCGCGCGTTTGGTCACGAACATGCCGTCCGATCCCAGCAGGTCATTGTGGATGCACTCATGAAACCACCGCTCGCGGCAAACACCTTGCCACTCGAAGTAGCGTGAGAAGTACGTATTCATGAACGCGTTCGAGTCCTTTAGATAAATATCGAACGTGTGGTGGAAGGTTTTGAGCGAGCCCGTGGCGATCGGGTCTTCCGAAAGAAGGGCGGATCCTCGGTTGAGGGCGGTAGGGATATTGTCACGCATCAACATACGATTTTCCTTTCGCAGGAACGGCTGCTTGCGGCAACCACGCATGCCTCCCTGTACGGCAGGCACATCCCATTCTGTTGGGGATGTGGGTCGTGTGGCTATTGGCTGACAAACATGTGACGAAGAAAACTGACAAATGCCCTTGCAATCGGCGCGGACTACGCCGCAACACGCGTTTGCAACCACCGAAGAAGCGGCTTCAATTTCTCGCGATATTCATTGCGCGGCGGATGCACCAGATAATATCCAGCCCCGGTCTCCACCACGCGCTTGAACGGCGTCACCAGTGAGCCACTGGTGAGATTCTCTCCGACCAGGTTCAGATCCCCCAGCGCCACCCCCAAGCCGCGTGCCGCGGCGCTGAATGCGAGATCCAGCGTGTCGAACACCTGCTCCCGATACGTATGCGCGGCAAGGTTGCCTTCCTGCTGCAGCCACAGAATCCAGCCTCGCCGGCCGAAGCTGGAATGCAGCAACGTGTGGTGTTTCAGATCTTCGGGTTCCACGAGCGGCGGTGTGCCGCCGGCAATCTGCGGCGAGCAGACCGGCGTCAATCTCTCGCGCATCAGACAGGTGGCTTCCAATCCTTCCCAATTGCCGGTTCCGAACAGGATCGCCGCGTCGAGTGTGCCTTCGCCGAAATTGGTCGGCAGGAACCATGCGGTGTCGATATTCAACTGCGTGCCGGGCACTTCAGCGTAGAAGTCGGTGAGGCGCGGCAGCAGCCAGCGCGCCGCCAGTGTGGGCGTGACACGCAGGGTAATGGTCTGGCCGCCTGAGTTGGTGATGTGCATCGAGCGGCGCGCGGTTGCCAGCAACTCTTCGACGATCGGCACCAAGCGTTGGCACTCCGCAGTCTGCACGACCATGCGGGTGTGCCTGACGAACAGCGCGCAACCGAAATACTCCTCAATCTGCTGGATATGCCGGCTCACCGCGCTCTGGCTGAGAAACAGCTGCTGCGATGCAGCCGTGAAGTTGCCGCAACGGGCGACCACCAGCAGGGTTTGCAGCACGTTGAAGGGAGGATAGCGTTCGATCTTCATTTATGCACAACTCGCATGGTAACCATGAGATTTTACCGTTTGTGGCCGGAAAATTGGCGTTCTTAAATCCCTTCAACAAGTCCGGATTTCCATGCCCGAAGTAGCCTCGCAGTGAGTGCCGGGGTGCCGCCGCTGAGCATCGGGTTTGCCTTACCCAGCGGGCAGAAACACCGGATCGACGCCGTGTCGAACAATGCGTTTAAGGGAGTTTTAGTTTGGTCCGATCTACCGTCACGTTGCCCCTGCAACAGGGCATGCGAGCGTCGCAAAGCCATGCAGACAGTGCAAGTGCGTCTGAGGAGTCGGGCAACGGTTCTCAAATGGGATATGTGGAGCGCCAGCTGGTTCAGACCGCACCGCGCTGGCCGGAAGGACACCGTTCCTGCGTCGCGCTCGCGTTCGATCTCGACGGCCCGACCGGCGATGCGATGCTCAACGGTTCGATCTGGACCAACCCTTCGTATTTCACCCTGGGCAGTTATGGCCCGTGGCGCGCGCTTGGCCGTCTGCTCGATATGCTGAACGAGCGGCGTGTGCCGGCAACCTTCTTCGTGCCGGCCTGGGTGGTCGAAAACTGGCCGGATCAATGTGCGGCGATCATCGCGGGCGGCCATGAGATCGCTTACCACGGCTACCGGCACGAGGCTTTCTGGACTCTGGATCGCGACGGCCAGCGCGAAGTGATGGAACGCTCCGCGGAAGTCTTCGCCAAATATCTCGGCATGCAGCCGGTTGGTTTTCGCACGCCGTCGGGCGACTGGGGGCCGGACACGATTCGCGTGCTGATGGAGGCCGGCGTGCGCTATTCGAGTTCGATGCGTGGCGACGATCGTCCTTATCTGCTGCACGCCGAGGGCATCGCCGAGCCGATGGTCGAAATTCCGGGCCGCTGGGAGCTCGACGATTATGCGTCGCTGGCCTATCACCGCAACCCGGATTTTCCGGCGAGCCTCGACCGCATTGCCAGCTATGACACGACGCTCGACAACTGGCGTCGCGAATTCGACGGCTCACATCGTGACGGACTTTGCCTGACCACGCTGTTTCATCCGAAGGTGTCCGGCAAACCCGGCCGGATTGCGCTGCTGGAAAGACTGATCGATCACATGCACGCACAAGGCGACGTATGGTTCGCCACATGCCGCGACGTCGCGCAATGGTGGCTCGATAACAATGCCTCGGGACACGCGCAGGAGTTCAGCGCATGAATGCACTTCACTGGCCGCACAACGCGCGCTGCGCGGTGGTCGTCACGGTCGACTTCAACGACGAACACGGCATCCTGACTCAGGAACCGCGCATCGCCGGCCGCGAGAAATCGCTTTCGGTCTGGCGCTATGGTGCGAAACGGGGCGTGGATCGCGTGCTCGACGCGTTCGATGAGTTCGATGTCCGCTCGAGCTGGTTCTTGCCCGGACGCGTTGCCCAAACCCACACGGACTTGCTGCACCGTATCGACGCGCAGCAACACGAAATCGGCACGAGTGGATTTCGCTGCGAGAACTTCGACACACTCACGTTCGATGAGCAACGACAGGCGTTCCTGGCAGGTCAGCAAGCGCTCGTCGACACACTCGGTCGGCGCGTGCAGGGTTTTCGTTCTTTCTACGGCAATTGGGCGCCGGGCTTCGCGGACTTTCTTCGCAGCGAAGGGGTCACGTGGTCGTCTTCATGGCGCGGCGACGATCTGCCGTATTTTCATTTGCCGGACGCAAACGCAGGGACTGTGGTGGCTGCGGACACGCCCCCGCTGGTCGAACTGCCGCTTCACTATGAACTCGAAGACGAACCGTACTTCGTCTACAACCTGTCGCCAGCAGTACCGGTCGGACAGCCACGGATTCCCTCGTATCGGGAAGTGCTGGTGAACTGGAAGCAGGATTTCGCGGCGTTCCGCCGCTTCGGTCTGTGCTTCGTGCTGAGGCTGCATCCGGAGCTCATCGGTACAGCGGGACGTATCGACGTGTTGCGCGAGTTGCTAGCGGAGATGCGTTCGCATGATGACGTGTGGTTCGCGACGGGCGCGGAAGTAGCGGCCTGGTGGCGGCAGAACGTCGATGGCAACGAGCCCGGTCATCCGGTCGAGGTTTTTGCACGGCATCGCGAGGCTGCACGATGAGCGCGCGTGATCTGTCGCTGTCGGAGCAACTGGCGGCATTCGTCGCCGGCGTACCCGACGACGCGCTGCCTGCTGCCGTCGTCCATAAGGCCAAGCGGCACATCCTCGACACACTCGGCGCGTCGCTCGCCGGTGCCGCGGCCGTGGAGTCGCGCAGCGCGCGGGCGGTCATGTCCGGCGACGGGCCAGGCGTCGCGCAGGTCTGGGGCACGCGGCAGTCGCTCGGCCCGCGCAGCGCGGCCTTCGTCAACGGTATCGCCGCGCACGCATTGGAACTCGACGACTCGGGCGGCTGCGATCATTCCGGCGCGGTCGTGCTGCCTGCCGCATTCGCGGCGCTTGCGTGCTCACCGCGACCAGTCTCGGGGCGTGAATTTCTCGCGGCAGTCGTGCTCGGCTATGACGTCGGCAGGCGAGTACTCGAAGCGTGCGGCGGATATTCGCCGCACAACGCACGCGGCTGGCATTCGACGATGACCTGCGGCGTGTTCGGCGCGGCGGCGGCAAGCGCGCGCCTCCTCGGACTCGACGCCGTGCAAACCGGCGCGGCGTTCGGCCATGCGGGCAGCTTCAGCGGCGGCCTATGGGGCTTCATTCACGACGCGTCGCAAACGAAACGTATGCATACCGGCCGCGCGGCTGAAGGTGGATTGCTGGCGGCATTGCTGGCGAGGGAAAACGTCAGCGGCCCGACGCAGGTGTTCGCGGACGTATGGGGCGGCTTCTTCAACGCGTTCGCTCCCGACACGCAGAAGCCCGAAGCCTTGCTGCACGAACTGGGCGACACGTGGAAGATCATGCGTTGCTCGATCAAGCCGCACGCGTCGTGCCGCAGCACGCATGCAGCAGTCGATGCCACGCTCGATCTGCTGCGTGACATCAGATTCGATCCGAACAGGCTCTCGAACGTGCACGTCCGATTGAGCGCATTCGTCGAAGGCATGTGCGGTGGCCGCGATTTGCGCAACCTGGCCTCATCGCAGATGAGTTTGCCGTATGCGGTTGCTTCGGTGCTGGTCTATGGCCATGCGAGGATTGGCGCTTATCTAGAGGCTGCGCGAACCGATCTGCGGGTGGCCGCGATGATGGAGCGCATCACGCTCGAAGTCGATCTGACGATGTCCGATCTGGACGAGCCCATCGTCACGCTCACGATCGCCGATGAGATGCCGCGCTCGCGGCAGGTGCTCACGCCGCTCGGCGATCCGCGCAATCCATTGTCGGATGCAGACTTGCTGTCGAAGTACCACGCCCTGGCCACGATGGCGCTCGAAGACGCATCGGCGAACGCGCTTGCCGACGCCGTACTCGATCTGGACAATCTCGCCGACGCGCGAACGCTTCTATCGTGGCTTGGCGGCGATGCCGATGCCAAACCCGCGCTGCGATAGCACGACAGGCCGCGACGGAAGCTCAATCGTTTTGATGACAAGCGTTCAATTCTTTAAAGGTATGTCCTCCATGTCCAAGCCGAACCCGCTGCGCGCTGCGTCCCGTTTGATGGCAGTCTGCCTGTCGACCTTTCTCTTCGGCGCTGCAGCCCATGCGCAAGCGTTGCCTGATTCGATCGCCAAGGCCAAGGTCATCAAGGTCGCGGTCAACTCGATCTACCCGCCGATGGAATACAAAGACCCGGAGAGCGGCGAATTGACCGGTTTCGATATCGACCTCGGCAATGCGATTGCAAAGCAACTCGGCGTCAAGCTGGACTGGCAGGAGTCAGCGTTTGAACAATTGCTGCCCTCGCTCGCTACCGGGCGTGTGGACATGGTGTTGAGCGGATTGAGCGATGTGCCGGGGCGCCGTGATACAGCGGACTTTCTCGACTATCTGAATTCAGGCGCGCAGTTCTACATCCTGACGGGCGCGCATGGCGGCGAGATCCGGCAGTCGGCGGATCTGTGCGGGAAGTCGGTCGGCACGAGCCGCAGCACGTCGTTCCCGGCGGACACCGCGGCATGGAGTACGAAGAACTGCGTCGGCAAGACGCCGATCACGGTAGTGGGTACGGAAGACACGTCATCCGCGCGTATGCAGTTGAAGCAGGGGCGAATCGTGGCGGGCGTGCAGGGCAGCGAAACCCTGCCGTACGCAATGAAGCTCGAACCGAACACCTACAGGCCCATTGGTGAACCGTTCGCGGCTTCGCCTGAAGGTATTGCCTTTGCGAAATCCAACCCGAAGCTGCGCGATGCGGTGCGGGCCGCGCTCGACAAGCTGGTCGCGAACGGCACATACAGTGCGATCGTGGCGAAGTGGGGCCTGCAATCGAGCGCGGTTCAGCAGGTGACGATGAACGGCGCGAAGGACCATTGAAGCAGTTGGGTCACTCGACGTACTCGCTCAGCCACGTGGCGAATGCGGACACGAGTGGCGTATCGGACAACTCCTGCCGGGACACGAGGTAATACGCGTGTCTCGACGGCACGGTGATGTTGAACGGCCGGATCAGCGTGCCGTCCATCAGGTCGTCCCGCACCGAGAAACTGTCGCCGAGCGCCACACCCTGACCGTGAATCGCCGCTTCGATACCGATATGCGCATTGCCGATTTCCAGAATCCTGATGCCCTCGAGTTTGTCGGCCGATGCATGCGCAAGCCACCGCATCCACGACCCCGAGTGCTCGCAAAACAGCGCTTTGCCCGCGAGGTCCTCGGTTTTGCGGATCGCGTTGGGACCGTTCATCAAGGCGGGACTGACCACCGGAAACAGCGCGGGATGCGTAATCAGCGTGACGTGACGATCGCGCCAGCGGCCTTCCCCGTAGCGCACGCATACGTCGACATCGGGCGAATACACCTCGCGGTCGTCGTTGGAGGGGATCACTTTCAGATTGACCGCCGGGTACTGGTCGAGAAACTCGCCGATGTGCCGGGCCATCCAGCGCGACGTGAACAGCAGCGGTGTGGATACGACGAGATCGCCGGCCATCTCGGGCGAGTCCAGTTTGACCACGGCGTTGGCGATCATGTCGAACGCGTTTTTGACGGGCTGCAGCAAGGCCTCGCCTTCACGCGTCAGTTTCACGCGCGCCTTTGATCTGATGAACAACGTAACGCCGAGCGATTCTTCGAGAATGCGGATCTGATGGCTGACCGCGCTGGCGGTCACGTGCAACTCCTGCGCGGCGCCGGCCACGCTCGAGCGCCGCGCGGCGGCTTCGAACGCACGGAGCGGATTGAGCGGTGGCAGACGGTTTCGCATGAGGCAGGAAGAGATGCTGAGAAAAATTTCATTTGAACGGAATTTAATTCTCGCTACAAGAAGAAAAACTGGATACGTACAGTGGGGTCAACTTAACCGAGGGCTGGCAGCGATGAATATTTCTGAACCGATCGAGCGTTTGTGGGGTGGGCGTTTCAAGTCGGGGCCGTCGGCGGCGCTGAAGGCGCTGTCGCGTTCGGACCCGAGCTTCTTCCGGCTCGCGCCTTACGATCTGGCCGGTTCTCGCGCGCATGCTCAGGAGTTGCGCCGCGCGCAGATCCTGACCGAGGATGAACTGCAGCAACTGCTCGGAGAAATGGACAAGCTGCAAGCGCAGTACCTCGCAGGCGAGATCGGACCGTCGCAGGATGACGAGGACGTGCACACGTTCCTCGAACGCGAATTGACGCAGCGTTTGGGCGCCACCGGCGGCAAGCTGCGCGCGGGCCGCTCGCGCAACGACCAGGCGGCCAACGACCTGCGCCTGTTCCTGCGCGACAAGGCTCGCACGCTGACGCACGCGGTAATCGATTTGCAGAACGCACTGATCGAACAGGCCGATGCGCACACCCGCAGCGTGACAGCGGGCTTTACCCATCTGCAGCCGGCGCAGCCGGTCGTGTTCGCGCATCATTTGCTGGCGCACGCGCAGTCGATTTACCGCGACGTCGATCGTCTGGTGGACTGGGACCGGCGCAGCGCGCGCTCGCCGCTGGGCGCGGCAGCGTTGGCGGGCTCGGCGATCTGCCTCAGCCCGGAGTTGTCGGCCGCGGAGCTCGGTTATGACGCGCCGTGCGAGAACTCGATCGACGCCGTCGCTTCACGCGATCACGTCGCGGAATTCGTGTTCATCGCGAGCATGCTGTCGGTGAATCTGTCGCGGCTGTCGGAAGAAGTGATCCTGTGGACGACGCGCCAGTTCGGCTGGGTCGTGCTGGACGATGGCTATGCAACGGGCAGCTCGATCATGCCGCAGAAGAAGAATTCGGATATCGCGGAGCTTACGCGCGGCAAGGCGGGGCGACTGATCGGCAACCTTGGCGGCCTGCTGGCGACGCTGAAGTCGCTGCCGCTCGCGTACAACCGCGATCTGGCGGAAGACAAGATCGCCGCGTTCGACAGCATCGACACGTTGGAGTTGGTATTGCCGGCAATGGCTGGCATGATCCGCACGATGCAGGTGAACGCGGACGAGATGCGCCGCCAGGCGCCGCTGGGTTTCACGCTCGCCACGGAGGTGGCCGACTGGCTCGCGCTGCGCGGTATTCCGTTCAGTGAGGCACACGAGATCACGGGCGCGCTGGTGAGGGCGTGTGAAGAGCAGGGCATCGAGCTGGGTGAAGTATCCGTGGCGACGTTGGCGCAGGTGGATGCGCGGCTGGAAGCGTCGGTGCTGGAGCACGTGACGCTCCAAGCGGCGGTGGCCGCGCGCAGCGGCTACGGCGGCACGGCGCCGGCTCGCGTGGAAGAGCAGATCACCCGGCTGCGTGCGGCGATCGACCGGCAGGCCGCGTGGGCAGCGGACTACAGGGGGCCATCATGGTAAGCGTTTCCAACGATCGGGCGGCACTGCCCGCGGAGGCTCAGAAGCAGATGACAGAGATGAGTGAAGACGTCACCGACATTTCGCATCTGGTCCATGTGCGGCGCCGCTACTGGGGCCGTTATGTGGCCTCTGCGGCGATCATCGCGTTGATTGGGTACGTGGTGTTAGCGTTCGCGCATGGGCAGATCGAATGGCGTTACGTCGCGCGCTTCCTGACGGCGCGTTCGATCCTGAACGGCCTCGTCAACACGATCGTGATGACGGTGCTGGCGATGGTGCTGGGCGTGGTGCTCGGCGTGATCACCGCGATCATGCGGCTGTCGCCCAATCCGGTTTTGCAAGCGGTCGCGCAAGGCTATGTGTGGCTGTTTCGCGGCACGCCGGTGATCCTGCAATTGCTGCTGTGGTTCAACCTCGCGCTGGTGTTTCCGTCGATGGGGATTCCGGGCCTTTTCGAATTTCGCACGGTGGACGTCATGACGCCGTTCCTCGCGGCGTTGCTGGGTCTGGGGATCAACCAGGGGGCGTACACGTCGGAAGTGGTGCGCGCGGGGCTGCTGTCGGTGGACACGGGCCAGTATGAAGCGGCCAAGTCGATCGGCATGCCGCGGCTGCAGGCGCTGCGCCGGATAATTCTGCCGCAGGCGATGCGGGTGATTGTGCCGCCGATCGGTAACGAGCTGGTGGGGATGGTGAAGCTGACCTCGCTCGCGAGCGTGATCCAGTATGCGGAGATGCTGCACAACGCCGAGAACATCTACTACGCGAATGCACGGGTGATCGAGCTGTTGATGGTGGCCGGGGTCTGGTACCTGGTGGTGGTGACGGTGCTGTCGTTCGCGCAGTCGCGGGTGGAGCGGCACTACGCCCGCGGGGCGGGACGTGCATCGGGCCGGCAATGAAGGCGCCAGCGACGACAGGACAAGGAGCCGAAATGAATTCAATCGTTCGCGCGGTCGACGTGCGCAAATCATATGGCGAGTTCAAGGCCTTGCAGGGCATCACGCTGGATGTGGCCAAAGGCGAGGTGCTGTGCGTGATCGGGCCGTCGGGCTCGGGCAAAAGCACGTTCCTGCGCTGCATCAACCAGTTGGAGAAGATCAACGAAGGGGCGCTGTGGGTGAACGGCGAACTGGCGGGCTACCGGCGCGTGGGCAACCGGCTGCACGAACTGTCGGAGCGGCAGGTGGCGCGTCAGCGCCTTGCGACCGGCATGGTGTTCCAGAAATTCCACCTGTTCCCACACAAAACGGTATTGGAGAACGTGACCGAAGGTCCGGTGCAGGTGCTGAAACGGCGTCGCGCGGAAGCGGAAGAAGAGGCGCGTTCGTTGTTGAAGCGCGTAGGGCTCGCTCATAAGTGCGATGCGTTTCCGGTGGAACTGTCCGGCGGACAGCAGCAACGGGTGGCGATTGCACGTGCACTGGCAATGCATCCGCAACTGATGCTGTTCGACGAGCCGACCTCGGCGTTGGATCCCGAACTCGTCGGCGAAGTGCTGGCGGTGATGCGGGACCTCGCGCGAAGCGGCATGACGATGATCGTGGTGACGCATGAACTGGGCTTTGCACGCGAGGTAGCCAACCGCGTGGTCTTCATGGATCAGGGGCAGGTGGTGGAAACCGGTACACCTGATCAGGTGCTCGGGCAGCCAAAACATAAACGTACGCAGGATTTCATCTCGGCCGTGCTGTCCTGATCACAACCGCGGGTTCCAACTGGGACCCGCTTTTCAGATTCTTCTAACAAGCGAGTTTCTATGAACGCGTCCCTTCGTTTGCGTGAATGGTTCACCCTGGTTGTTGGCGTCGTGGCGCTGCATGCGCCGCTGCTTCATGCACAAACCGCTCCGTCAATTGGCAAGAGCACGCTCGTCGCGGCGATCGTGCCGAACTATCCGCCGTTCGAATACAAGGACCCCGCTACCGACAAGCTGATGGGTTTTGACGTCGATCTCGGCGAAGCCCTCGCCGCGAAGCTCGGCGTCAAGCTCGAATGGCAGGAAACCAACTTCGACCAGATGATGAGCGCGCTGACGACGAAGCGCGTCGACGTGATCCTGTCGGGCATGACCGATCTGCCCGAGCGCCGCGGGGCGGTGAACTTCCTCGACTACATCACGACCGGTCCGCAGTTCTATACGGTGAAGGCGCGTGCGGGTGAATTCGCGACGATGGATGCGTTGTGCGGAAAGACTGTCGGAACGAGTCGCCGCACATCGTTTGTGAACGATACGACGAAGTGGAGCAATGAGCATTGCGTGAAGGCAGGTAAGCCGCCCATCAAGGTGATCGGTACGGATGGCTCGTCGGACGCGCGCATGCAGTTGCGCCAGAACCGGATCGATGTGGCAGTTCAGGGCGGTGAGACTTTGCCGTACCAGAACTCGATTGAGCAGAACGCGTACGCGCCGATCGGCCAGCCATTCCTGTCGCAGTACACCGCGATCGGCATGTCGAAGGACAACGCGGCGCTCAATACGGCGTTGACCAATGCGTTCAATCAATTGATCGCTGACGGCACCTATCAGAAGATCCTGGCGAAATGGGGTTTGCAGCAACACGCTGTGCCGAAGGCGCTTGTTAACGCTGGGACTTGATACGGTCGGGCGCTAGCCTCGCCCAGGCTGTCATCAGGCTCGACAGATGGTTGGCCCACGCCGCTGGCTTCCCGAGCCAGCGGCCCATGGTAGTGGGCTTGAGCGCTTCGAAGCCGCCGTGCGTTTTCAGCTCCGAGCCATCGCCTTGCCGACATGCTCCGCAAACGCTTTCACCTTCGCCGAATGCCGGCGCTCCAGTGGGCTCACCAGATGGATCGGGATGGGGATCGTGTCCCAGTCCGGCAACATCCGCTGCACTTCGCCACTGGCTAGCTCGTCGTCGAACAGCCATGTCGGCGAATAGCCGATCCCCATACCCGCGAGCACCGAGGCCCGCATGACCTCGCTGCTGTTGGTTTGCAGATTGCCTTCGACCCGCACGATGCGCGTGGTTCCCACCGGATCCGTCGCGCCGGGCCCCGCCGTAAAACGCCACGCGTTGCGCATCGCCAGTTCGGTGTAGACGATGCAGTTGTGCTCGACCAGGTCGTCGGGAACGCGTGGCGCTTTCGTTCCTTTGGGCAGTGAGCGCACATAGCTGCGATGCGCCATCAGCATCCGCTGTGCCGTTCCCACGCGACGCGCGATCAGGCTGCTGTCCGGCAGATCGCCGAGCCGCACCGCGACGTCGATCCCCTGTTCCACAAGGTCGACAAAACCATCGCTCAGGCGCAGGTCGATCTTCACGCCCCGATGCTCTGCCAGAAACGACTGAACCAATGGCATGAGCTTGAGGCGCCCGAAGCCGACTGACGCCGCGATTCGCAGCCAACCCGTCAGTTGCTGTTCGCCGCGCCGCAGCGCGCCTTCGGCCTCCGCGATCTCCGCGACGAGGCGCCGCGCCTGCTCGAAATAGTGTTCACCTTCTTCCGTCAGCGCGAGCGAACGCGTGGTTCGCGTCAGCAGCCGTGCGCCCAACTCGCGCTCGAGTGCCGCGACCTGTTTGCTCACTGCGCTTTGCGTCGTGTCGGCCTCGTGCGCGACCGCGGAAAAGCTGCCGGCCTCCACCACGCGCACGAACGTCTTCATTGCCTGCAGCTTATCCATTTTGCTCAATATATTCCTATGCGGAATCAGTCATATGAGCATACACCATCTATATCCCCAATCTGGAATCAGTCAAAGTGCAGTCGTCGCAAACGCGATTCGATGCAACCCAATCCAAGGAGTACGGACATGAACTCACCCGTCGTTCTTATCACTGGCGCGCTGACCGGTATCGGCCGCGCTACCGCTCTTGCTTTTGCTCGCGAAGGAAACCGCGTGGTCGTCAGCGGTCGTCGCGAAGAGGCAGGTCAGGCGCTTGCCGCCGAATTGCGCGCGCTCGGTGCTGAAGCTGAATTCCTGCGCGCCGATGTGCGCTTCGAAGCCGAAGTGCGCAGCGTAGTCGAGCAAACCGTGGCGCGTTTCGGGCGCCTCGACGTGGCGGTCAACAACGCAGGCACGGAAGGTCAACTGGCGCCGATCGTCGAGCAGACAGCAACCAACTACGAAGACACGTTCTCGGTCAACGTGCTCGGCACGCTGCTGTCGCTCAAGCACGAAATGCGCGTGATGCTGGAGCAGGGCGCGGGTTCGATCATCAACCTCTCGTCGATCGCGGGCCAGGTGGGCATTGCGGGCGCCTCCGTCTACGCAGCCAGCAAGCACGCGGTCGAAGGTCTCACGAAGAGCGCGGCACTCGAAGGCGCTGCCGCAGGCGTGCGCGTCAACGCCGTGGCGCCCGGTCCTGTAGCGACCGAAATGCTCGACCGTTTTGCCGGCGGCAGCGAGGAGGGCAAGGCCAGTTTCCTTGCGACGATACCGGCGCGACGCGCCGCGACTCCAGATGAGATCGCCCAGACCATCGTCTTCCTTGCGAGCGACAAGGCGCGCTACCTCACCGGACAGAACATTGCAGTCGACGGCGCCTATACCGCGCAATAACGCACAGGTTTTTCCACCCAGCTTCATTCATCTTTTTTACTCAGGAGTATCACCATGACCACCATCAACGTCCCAACACGCGACGAAGTTTCCCCGGCTAACCAGGCTATCTTCGACAAGCTCAAGAGCAGTCTCGGCACAGTGCCTAACCTGTACGCGACGCTGGCCCATTCGGAGCATGCGCTCGGCAGCTACCTCGCGTTCCAGAACGCGAAGAGCAGCATCACCGGCAAGGCGCGAGAAATCGTGAACCTCGTCGTGAGCCAGGTCAACGGCTGTGAGTACTGTCTGGCCGCCCACACCATGATCGGCAAGATGAACGGCTTCACCGACGAACAGATTCTCGAAATCCGCAGTGGCAAGGCAAGTTTCGACGCGAAGTTCGACGCGCTCGCGCGCCTGGTGAAGAGCATCACGGTCAACCGCGGACACGCCGATCAGGCGCTTGTGGATGCGTTCTTCGCTGCGGGCTGGACCAAGGCCAATCTGGTCGACACGATCGTCGTGATCGGCGACAAAACCGTCACTAACTACCTGCACTCAACGACGCATGTGCCGGTGGATTTCCCTGCTGCGCCGCAACTTACTGCATGATGGTTGCAGCCGGGCAAGGCGGAGCGTTCATGCGATGCCCGCGTTGCCCGGCTGACTGGAGCGTTACCTGTATCTATCCAGTCAGCGATCCCCGCATGTCAGCCAGGTGCCTGACTACAATGAAGAGCCTTGAAAGCAATCCCGATGAACTGCAAGCGATCAATTAAGCACGGAGAAGACGATGATAGAACGACACATGGTGACGACAGCGTTTGACCTTCCGGGCCACAGGATAGAGCGTTCATTCGGCGTCACTCGTGGGATCATCGTTCGGTCCCGGTCCATCGTTGGCGCACTTGGCGCGTCGCTGCAGACGATTTTCGGAGGCAACATCACGCTTTACACGTCGCTGTGTGAGCGAGCGCGGCAGGATGCATACGAGCGCATGATTGCCCAGGCCGCGGACCTGGGCGCAAACGGCATCATCGGTATGCGGTACGACGCAACCGAGATAGCGAGGGGCATTACGGAGGTGCTGTGTTACGGGACGGCGGTCCGCGCGACGTTGCCGGCTTGAAGAGCCTGTGCCGATCAGCGCTGAGAACATGACCACCTGGTCATGTAATGCTTTGCGAGTGAAATGGGTTTGTATGCCTACATGAATCGTGGCACGATGGTTTTTTGACCGGGCGTGATTCTGGGCGATCCGCGCCAGTACTGGCGAATCGCACATGTGTCGAATATAACTATGCATCGCAGGCGTTTTGTATTGGCTGCACTGAGTGCGGCAGGCGTGACGCTCCGTGCGCATGCAGCATCCGCAGGCCCATTCGCTATCGTATACCCGCATTACCGCCCCGAAGATCGGGCACGTGCGGTCTTCCCTCTGGCGGTGCTCGACCTCGCAATGAAAGCGGCCGGCGCCGATTACGTGGCGCGGCAGGCTGACGTCCTGATGGAACGGGGGCGTGCGCTGGCAGAACTGGCGGGCGGGAGCAACGCCATCAATCTGCTCTGGACGAGTACGGACGCCGAGGCGGAACGCGGCTTGAACGTGGTACGGATTCCTATCAATCGCGGGCTGATCGGCCACCGGATTTTTGTCATACGAAAGGATCGTCAGGCTGATTTCGACAGGGTGAGGAACCTGGACGATCTGAAGGCATTGACGGGCGGTCAGGGGCTTGGCTGGATCGATACAAAGATCATGAGAGCAGCCGGTCTGAACATAGAGACGGTTCCCTATGAGACGGTGTTCGACATGGTCCAGGGTGGCCGGCTGGACTATTTTCCGCGCGGCGCCATTGAAGCTTTCGCGGAACTGGACGAGCCGCGGCACAGAGATCGGGATCTGGTTGTCGAGAAGCGCCTGCTTCTGAAATACCGGTCGGACTTTATTTTCTACGTCTCCACGAAGCACGCAAGCCTCGCCCAGACCATTAACAGGGGGCTGGAGAAGGCCTATCTCGACGGATCGTTCATGCGGCTGTTCAACTCGCATCCCTACATTCAGGACGGGCTGCTCCGTTCCAACCTCGCGAGCCGCAAGGTCTTCGTTCTCGACAATCCGTATCTTTCCGAACAAGATCGCCGGATCCCGGACAAGTACTGGATGAGCTAATGTCGTGCGGGCTTGGAGGCGTGCTTTGCTTCAAGCATCATCGTGTCGCCGGCCATCTTAAGAAAACTATCAACGATTGGATTTGTGTACTGAAGCTGCGGACATACGGTGAACCCCCGAAACATGACGTCCGGTGAAAACGGCCGAAACTGGATCTTCGTGGGATTGGCATCGATAGTCGCGAGCGGATTCACAATGCCGATTCCCAACCCGCGCGACACCATCGCGCAAATCGTCGCGCCGTATGGCGTTTCGATAGTCGGCACCTGATTGACTTCCGCCTGACGCAACACGCGATCCAGCGCCGACCGCGTGTCGTCCGCATACGAAGCCAGAATCAACCTTTCGTTACGCAGATCGCGTGCATGGATACGTTTGCGCGCGGTCAGCGGATGCCCGGCCGGTAGCGCACACACGCCGGGTAGCCGGTATAACTCAGCGCTCGTCACACCGAACGCCTCGGGCGTAGTCGTAGCAAAGCCAATATCGCAATAGGCCGACGACGCCCAACGCTGGATCGTGCCTTCACTGCGCATTTCCAGCGATATCGCGATGCGTGGATAGACGGCGAGAAAACGCTCGATCACCATCGGGATGAACGACAACGCAAGCACCGGCGCCGCGACGAGCCGCAGACGGCCACTCCCGAACTGGCGGATTTCACGTGCGGAATGCGCCAGTTTCTCGATACCCACAAAACTCCGGTCCACTTCGCGATAAAACGCGCTCCCCGCATCCGTGGCCTGGATCCGTCCGCCGTTGCGCGTGAACAGCGCCAATCCCGTCGAAGCTTCCAGTTCCGCAATCAACCGGCTGATGCTCGGCTGCGACGTGCCAAGCTCCTCGGCGGCGGCGGTCATCGAGCCGCGCAACATGACCAGCCTGAACGCATCGATCTGCCGCTGATTCATCGTTTTGCCTCGTCTGCCTTCGTTAATCCGGCTCCCAGCTTGCCATATCAAATTTGAATGGCGGACGTTTTTGGTCGTATTTGACCGGATGGTCGACGAAATCCTAGACTGGCTTGCATCTTCTTACCGGCCATAGACGATGCGCTCCGATGCCCTGCTGCTTCACGACGATTTTCGCGTGGCCCCATATTGGTGGGACGCCGCGCCGCCCGAGACGGCCCGTGACGCGTTGCCGTCCGGCGTCGACGTGGTGATCGTCGGCAGCGGGTATTGCGGCTTGTCGGCGGCTGTGGAAGCGGCGCGCCTCGGCGCCAGCGTCGCCGTGCTCGACGCTGCGGAGATCGGGGCGGGCGGCAGCACGCGCAGCGGCGGCATGGTGTCGAGCGGACAGAAACTCGCGCTGACCAATGCGATTCGTGGCGTATCGGCAGAGCGGCTGGGACGGCTGATGCGCGAGTCGATGGCGAGCTTCGATTACCTGAAGCGCCTTGTCGCTGAGGAGTCGCTCGACGCCGATCTGCAGATCACGGGGCGTTTCTTCGGCGCATTCACGCCGCGCCACTTCGATCGCTTGCGGCGCCAGGGCGATCTGTTGCGCGAGAAGACCGGCGTGACGGTGCACGTCGTGCCGCGCGCGGAGCAGCACACGGTGATCGGCTCCGATTACTACTACGGCGGGATTCTCGTCGATGAATACGGCGGTCTGCATACGGCGAAATATCATCGCGCGCTGCGCGATCTCGCACGGCGTTGCGGCGCGACTTTGCATTCGCATGCGGGTGTGGAACGAATCGAACGCATTGG
Organism: Paraburkholderia sp. SECH2; assembly: GCF_030464795.1. Lineage (NCBI taxonomy): Bacteria > Pseudomonadati > Pseudomonadota > Betaproteobacteria > Burkholderiales > Burkholderiaceae > Paraburkholderia > Paraburkholderia sp. SECH2. The sequence goes on along the minus strand of NZ_JALPRH010000004.1, from coordinate 350,414 downwards.
CACGGGTTTTCGGGTTCACGCAACGCGAGGAAGAATCGACACGAAGCATGTGCTGGTCGCGACCAACGGCTACACCGGACGGCTGTTGCCGTTCTTCGCGCGGCGAGTGCTGCCGGTCGCGAGTTACCAGATCGCCACGGAGCCGCTGCCGCCCGGACTGATGGCCGTGCTGAATCCGGGGCGGCGCATGATCAGCGATTCGAAACGCAATCTGTTCTACACGAGGCCGTCGCCCGACGGCACGCGAATGCTGTTCGGCTCGCGCCCCGCTATCCGCGAGGTGAGCGAGCGTGAAGCAGCGAGGATGCTGCACGCGAAGATGATCGAGTTGTGGCCCGCATTGCGCGACGTGCGCATCACGCACGCGTGGAAGGGCTACGTCGCGATGACGGGCGACAAGCTCGCGCATATCGGTGAACAGGACGGCATTCACTACGCGCTCGGCTGCAACGGCAACGGTGTCGCGCTGATGAGCTATCTGGGCTCGCGAGTCGCGAGATCCATGCTCGGACTCGATGCACAGGCGGGCGCGTTCGGTGAGGGCACGTTTCCGGTCAGCCCGGCCGGCATGGCGAGCCGTCTGAGCGTGCCGGTCGGCACGGCGCTCTATGCGTTCGACGATTTCTGGAGCGGCCGCGCGCGCGCCGCGCTTTCTTGACAGACTTCCCATCGCAGGTCCTTTCGACGGAGCAAACATCATGCGTTTTCGCCATCTTCTCAGCCTCTTTGCGGTTGTCGTGCCGCTATCGCTCGCGTTGCAAGGCAACGCCCGTGCCGACGACATCGGCACGTTGACGCCCGGCAAGCTGGTCGCCGGCGTGGATGCGAACAACAAGCCGTATTCGTATATCGACAACGGCAAGATGACGGGCTTCGACGTCGAACTGCTGCGCGCCGTCGCGGCGAAGCTCGGCCTGAGTGCGGAGTTCCGCGCGCAGGATTTCAGCGGACTGCTGCCGAGCGTCGCGAACCAGCAGATCGATCTGGCCGCCGGGTCGATTTCGATCACGAAAGAACGCCTGAAGATGGTCGATTTCTCCGAGGGCTATCTGACGGGTCTTCTGAGCGTAGCAACCTTGCCCGACAGCGCGATCACGAGCGATCCGTCATCGGTGAAGGGCAAACGGATCGGCGTCGTGCAGGGCACCATTGAGGACACGTATTCGGACAGCTACCTGCCGGGTGCGCAGATCGTGCGCTTTCCGAACCTGAACGCGGGATTCCTCGCGATGCGCTCGAAATACATCGATGGCTACTTCGTGGATAAAACGCTCGTGGAGGGCTTGCAGGGCAAGTATCCGCAAATGAACATCGCGGACAAGCTCGACATCTCCGCCGTCAACCTGCCTGCCGGTTTCCCGGTGCACAAGGGCAACGCCAAGCTCGAGGCGGCGCTGAACAAGTGCATCGGCGAACTGGTCGCGGACGGAACCTGGCTGAAGCTGTATCTGCAGTTCCACCCGGGTTATTCGAAGCCCGCGAGCCTGCCGCCGTACGCGATGAAGACCGATAACTGATTGAGTTCGGCCGACTGCGGACCGGCGGCTGAACCCGCCGCCGACGCTCAACAGGGAGCGCACCATGAATGCTTTCTTGCAGAACTTTCTCGACTGGCCGTTGCTGATCTCGTCGATACCGTCGTTGCTGTGCACGGGCCTCGTCAACACGCTGGTGCTATCGGTGTTTTCGACCGTGTTGGGGATCGTCGCGGGCATGATGCTCGCGTTGATGACGGTGTCGCATACGCGCTGGTTGATGCTGCCCGCACAGGTGTTCATCGACGTGTTTCGCGGGCTGCCGGCCGCGCTCGTGATCCTGCTGGTCGGCCAGGGACTCGCGCCCGTGGGGCTCGCGATCTTCGGACCCAATCCGTATCCGCTTGCGATCGTGGCACTTGGGCTGATCTCGTCCGCGTATATCGCGGAGATTTTTCGTTCCGGCATTCAAAGCGTGGGACGCGGACAACTGTCCGCGTGTCAGGCGCTCGGCATGACATACTGGAGCAGCATGCGCCACGTGATCGTGCCGCAAGGCGTGCGGCGTATCTTGCCGGCGCTTGCGAACCAGTTCATTTCGATCGTCAAGGATTCGAGTCTGGTCTATTTTCTCGGCCTGCTGACTTCGCAACGCGATCTGTTTACGATCGGCCAGAACACGTCGGTGAATACCGCGAACCTGTCGCCGCTGGTGGCCGCGGGTGCGGTGTATCTGCTTGTGACCGTGCCGCTCACGCACGCGATCAATCACATCGACCGCTGGACCAACCGTCATGCGAATCCGGCGCGCGGCAATTCCAGCACACGATTGTCACGCCGGCAGCGCAAGGCGCAGGCTTCGGCCAGTTCGACTGTGCCGGTCAGGGCCGGCATCGCCGATCAACATAACTAGTCTTCACAGGCAGGACACCAGCCACAATGGGACCCAAAGTAGAAACGGTCGCTGACGACACCACCTTGCCCGCGCAAGTCGATGTCGTCGTCATCGGCGGCGGCATTATCGGCGTGAGCACGGCCCTTTATCTGAGCGAGAAAGGATTGCAGGTCGCGCTATGTGAGAAAGGCCATATTGCGGGCGAGCAATCGAGTCGCAACTGGGGGTGGGTGCGCGTCACGCATCGCGACATGCGTGAGTTCACGTTGAGCATCGAAAGCCTGAAGCTGTGGCGGAAAATGGATGCGACGCTCGGCATCGACACCGGCTTCAACCAATGCGGCATCCTCTACATGACCGACGAAGACGCCGTGATGGACAGTCATCACGTATGGCTCGACAAGGCGCGCCACGTAGCGGGCGATACATTCGACACGCGCGTGGTGGACGGGCGTGCCGTTGCTGAACTGTTGCCCGGCGCGACGAAAGCGTTCAAAGGCGGACTCTACACATCCGGCGACGGTCGCGCCGAACCGCAAAAGGCGGCACCGGCAATCGCCAATGCGTTGCGCAAACGCGGCGTCAAGATTCTGACGCCATGCGCCGCCCGTGGCATCGAAACAAGCGCAGGGCGCGTCAGTGCGGTCGTCACCGAGCACGGCGCGATTCGTTGCAACAGCGTCGTGGTCGCGGGTGGCGCGTGGTCGCGGTTGTTCTGCGGCAATCTGGATGTCGACGTACCGCAACTGCTGGTAAAAGCCTCCGTGCTTCGCACCGAGCCGCTCGACGGTGGCCCGACCTGTAGCGCGAGTAACAAGAAATTCGCGTTTCGCAAGCGCGCCGACGGCGGCTATACGGTCGCTTTTGGCTTCCGCACCTACAGCGATCTCACGCCCGATTCATTTCGCCTGTTCTTCAAATATGTCGAAGCGTTGAAGAGCCAGCTGGGCGCTTTGCGCATCGGCATCGGTGCTCGTTTCTTCGATGAATTGCGCCGTCCGCGTCATTGGGCGCTTGACCGTCCCACAGCGTTCGAAGCGGTCCGCACGCTCGATCCCGAACCGATCACCCGTTACACCGACGCAGGTTTGCGCGAGTTCATCAAGGTCTTCCCGCATCTGGCGCACGCGCGAATCGCGCAGCGCTGGGCGGGCTACATGGACGTGACGCCGGACGCGATTCCAGTGATCTCCGGTGTCGATACGGTGCCGGGCCTCTTTATCGGCACCGGCTTTTCGGGGCATGGATTCGGCATCGGCCCGGCGGCCGGAAAGCTGATGGCGGATCTGGTGACGAACGACACACCGCTTGTCGACCCGCATGCGTTCCGCCTCAACCGGTTCAGCGACGGAACCAGGATTGTGATCGACGCGGGCTTCTAAGGTGGTTTTCCTACGCTTTCTACGGAGCTATCCGTGCAAAGAGTGGCGATTATTTGCCGAGCCACTTCGCGCTCATTTGCGCATACTCGCCATTCGCCTGGCTCAGATGCAGCCACTGGTCGACAAAGTGTTTGAACACGTCGTCGCCGTTCGGCAGCAGGTAGCCCATCTCGGCATATTGCAGCGGCTTGTCGGGATTGACGGCACATAACTCGGGATGCGCCTTGCTCTGCACGATTGCCTCCGCAGCTTCGGTAACGAAGACGTCCGCGTGTCCCTTGATGATCTCATCGAAGATCGTGAGGTTGTCCGAGTGCATGGTCAATTGGGCGTGACTCAGTTTCGTCCTGGCGAACTTTTCGTTGCTGCCGCCCGGATTCGCGATCACGCGGACGGACGGTTGGTCGATCGCTTCGATGGACTGATATTTGGCGACGTTTTCGCAGCGTGTAAGCGGCGTTTTGCCGTTGACCATATACGGCGTGCTGAAGTACGCCTGTTTCTGGCGCTCGAGCGAAACTGAAATGCCGCCTGCCGCGATGTCGCATTTACCTGCTACGAAATCCGGCAGTAGGTTCGCCCAGGTGGTCTTGACGAATTGCGGTTTCGCGTTGAGAGCCGTGGCGAGCGATCCCATCAGATCAACGTCAAGTCCTTCGAATTCATCCGGTGCGCGCTGGAAGCTGAATGGCTTGTAATCGCCCGGCGTGCACACCCGCAGAATGCCGCTCTGCGTGACACGCGCGAGCGTAGACGGCGGCGTCTGTGCAAATGCAAAAGACTGCGCGAGCAGCAAGGTCAACGCGACAACGAATTTCATAGTCCAACTCCGTCAAGAATCAATTGAAAAGATCAGAAGGATTATCACAGCCAGAATTTCCAGAAAAAATATCCGGTCATCACAAAGCTGAAGATCAGAATCAACACACGCAGCAGGTTTGCGTCGATGCGCTGGGCAACACGCGCGCCCCACAGGCCGCCGATCAGCGAACCGGCCATCATCAGCGCGGCCGAAGCCCACGCGACCTGCCCGCCCACCGCGAGCGCTGCGATCGACGCACCCGCCGCCACCGCGCCGAGCAGGTTCTTGAAACCGTTCAGCAGTTGCGTCTCGCGCATACCCGACATGCTCAGGCCTGCCATGACGATGATCCCGCTGCCTGCATTGAAGTAGCCGACCATCAGGCTCGCGAAGAATTGGATCGTCGTATGAAGCCGCGTGGCTTTCCCGCCAGAGGCCGCCGCCACATCCGTGGACCGGCGCGCCGCTGCCACCACGCGCGGCGCCAGCAGGAACATCAGCGTAGCTAGCAACATCAGGAGGGGAATGACACGCGTGAACGTTGCGGCCGGTGTCATGAGAAGGAGTGCGCCGCCCGTTACGCCACCGGCGAGGCTTGCTGCCGCATAGCGCAGTAGCCGGCGGGAGTCGCCGGAGAGACGATGCCGATAACCATAGGCGGCTGTTATCAGGCCGGGCCACGCGGCAACGGCGCTGGTTGCATTCGCAACCGTCGGCGGTACGTTAAAGAACAGCAGTGCCGGCAGCGTGATGAAACTGCCGCCGCCCGCGATCGCGTTGATCACACCGCCGCACAGACTGGCGACGAAGAGAAAGGGATATTCGTAGGGATGCACGTCGGACCTCGCAAGAAGGCCCTCAGTGTCAGGGTTATCCCGAGGCAGAATTTATTCTTATCAGAGCGCTTCCGCCGCATCAAAAAAAGGAAATCTTTTGGATCGTCAGCATCACGAGAGTTTTTTACTTTTGACAAACGCCCAGTCGTCCAAGCCGTGGTAGCGGACAGTCGGGATGCTCTATCAAAGACAGTGTTCCGCATGTCTTGCCTGTGCGTGGCGCGACTTGCTTGCCATAACGTGATGTCATGGGCACCACAACAATTGCGGCGTTGTCGCCATTAAATAGACTCACTATATTGGGCTCAATGCGCATTACATCCACGATCTCTTTCGCTTAACCCTTTCGAGGACAAAGTCGTGATCAAGAAGCCCATGTTGCGCCCGCTTGCGGCGGTTCTGATTCTTGGTGTCGCGGGTCTGGTGCCTGCGTGTCTCACGCCTGCTTTTGCTGCGGGGAAGATTACCTTTGTTTCTCAAGGCGGCACGTATCAGGAAGCGCAGACCAAGGCGATCCTCGATCCTGCGGCGAAACTGCTGAACATTACCGTCAACCAGGACAGCATCCCGGACGCGTGGCCGCAGATCAAGGCGCAGGCCGCAACCGGCAAGCCGATCTGGGACGTGGTCGATACGCCGACGTCCAACTGCCTGCGCGGCGGCCACGAAGGCCTGCTGGAGAAGCTGGATTTCTCGAAGATCCCGAATGGGGCCGCGATGCCCGAGAAATATCGCACGCCCTATTCAGTCGCCTATGAGTTCTATTCGACAGTTATCGGCTACAACAAGAAGTCGTTGAAGAAAGTGCCGCAGAGCTGGGCCGATTTCTGGAATGTGAAGGGATTCCCCGGTACGCGTGCGTTGCGCAACGATCCGCAGACGGTGCTCGAAGCCGCGCTTCTGGCAGACGGCGTGCCGCGCGACAAGCTTTATCCGCTCGACGTCGATCGTGCGTTTAAAAAGCTTCAACAGATCAAGCCGGACGTGACCGTCTGGTGGACCTCGGGCGGGCAGTCGGCACAATTGCTGCACGACGGCGAAGTCGACATGACGATGATCTGGAACGGCCGCGCAAGCGCCGTGCGTAAAGACAACCCCGATATCGACTTCACGTTCAACGACGGCATTCTGCAGAACACCCAGTTGTGCGTGCTGAAGAACGCGCCGAACCTGGCCGACGCGATCAAATTCGTCAACGCCGCTGTCTCGCCCGAATTGCAGGCGAATCTGCCGCTGTATATCGACTATGGCCCGGGCAATCCGGCAGCCTTCAAGACCGGCAAGATCGACGCGAAACGCGCGAGCGAGCTGCCGAGCTCGCCGGACAACGCGGCGAAGCAGGCGCTTATGTCGGAGGAGTGGTGGGCCTCGGACGCCGGCATTCAGGCAAAGGCGCGTTGGCTCAAGTTTATGCAGTAAGGCGCGGGCTGACGTCGACGCGCGGGCTCACAGGCTCCCGCGCACGTTTTGCTCAGGTTTCAACGCCCGCGTATTCATCGAACGTGATCGACTATCTGATTCTCGGCGGCGGTTCGGCGGGCTGCGTCCTCGCCGCGCGCCTGTCCGAAGACGCCGGCAAGACCGTCTGCCTCGTCGAGGCTGGCCGCAATATCTCCCAGACGGACATGCCTGCTGCCGTGCGCAGCCGGTACCCTGGCCGCGCCTATCTCGACACCGCGAACATCTGGCAGCGCCTGAAAGCGCGCATGAACATGTCGGCAACGACACGACGCTACGAACAGGCGCGTCTGCTTGGCGGTGGCTCGGCGATCAATGCGCTGATGGCGAATCGCGGCGCGCCCGCCGATTACGACGAATGGCACGCGCTTGGCGCACACGGCTGGAACTGGAATGCCTGCCTGCCGTACTTCCGTAAACTCGAATCCGATTGCGACTTCGACGGTGAACTGCATGGCAAGAGCGGCCCGGTCCGCATCCAGCGTACGAACTGGGCACGCGTCTCGCCCTTCGTACGCGCGGTACTCAGCACGCTCGACGCGCGCGGCCACGTGCGGCGCGACGATCAGAACGGCGCGTGGGAAGATGGTACGTTCATCGGATCGATCGCGGTGAGCGAGGCCGGCGAGCGGATCCCGACGTCGGTCTGTTATCTCGACGATACCGTACGTGCCCGTCCGAACCTCCAAATCCGAACGGGAATGCTCGTCGAGCGCGTGCTGTTCGACGGCTCGCGCGCAGTCGGTGCGCGCATCGTCGCGAGCGAGGGTGGCGAGGGCAGGGATGGCGCCAGCGAAGAATTGCGTGCCGCGCATGTAATCGTCTGCGCCGGCGCGATCCACAGTCCCGCGCTGCTGATGCGAAGCGGCATCGGACCGGCCGCTGAACTCGCCGCGCTCGGTATCGAAGTGCACGCGGACCGGGCCGGTGTCGGCGGCAATCTGATGGAGCATCCGTCGATCGCCGTTTCCGCGGTTTTGCCGCGGGCGGCCCGCACGCCGTTTCCCGACGAGCATCACGAGCAGGCCATCGTGCGCTTTTCGTCAGGCATGCACGGCACCGTGCCCAGCGACATGCACGGTGCGATCCTGTCGCGTTCGGGCTGGCATTCGGTGGGCTACCGGCTCGGCACGATCTTCTTCTGGGTGAACAAGTCGTACTCGCGCGGCCGGGTGACGCTCACTTCAGCGAGTCCGCATAGCGAGCCCGCAGTCGATTTCAACATGCTGTCCGATGCTCGCGATCTCGAACGTCTGAAGGGCGCGCTGCGCTTCGGCGCTGAAACGCTGGCCGATCCGCTAATGGCGAAGCATCGCTCGACGCTTCTACCTTCGAGCTATTCGCCGCGTGTCGCGAGTGTGGCCGTGCCGGGTGCGTGGAATGCGTTGCAACGCGGCACGCTGAGCGCGCTATTGGATATCGCGGGTCCGTTTCGCGCGTGGCTGGTGCGACGCGTGATCACTCAGGGCGTGACGCTGAACGACCTGCTCGACGACGATCATGCCTTGACGCAATTCGTCACGCGCTCGGTGGGCGGCACCTGGCATCCGTCGGGAACCTGCCGGATGGGCGCCGCCGACGATCCGCTCACTGTCTGCGATGCGCGTGGCGCCGTGTATGGCGTGAACGGGCTGTACGTGTGCGATGCGTCGCTGATGCCGTCGATACCGTGCGCCAACACGAATATCCCGACCATCATGATCGCGGAGCGCATCGCGGATATGCTGCGTGGCCGGGTCTAGGGACTTGCTGGGTCGAGAAAGGGAAGGCGGCCCGTCGACCGCCGCGACGCTCAGTTGCCCTCAGTCCCCATACCCCACGATGCCTTTCACCTCAAGAAACGCCTCGAGCCCCCACTCGGCGTATTCGCGCCCATTGCCTGACTGCTTGTAGCCGCCGAAAGGCGAGCCGGCATCCCACGACGGGTAGTTCAGGTACACGCTGCCCGCCCGCAACCTGAACGCTACGCGCCGCGCACGCTCGTGATCGGCGGATTGCACATAGGCCGCGAGGCCGAAGGGACTGTCGTTCGCAATCGCGATCGCATCATCTTCGTCGCGATACGGCATGATCGCGAGTACGGGCCCGAAGATCTCTTCGCGCGCGATCGTCATAGACGGACGCACGTTCGCGAACACAGTCGGTTGCACGTAATAGCCGCGTTCGAGACCGTGCGGACGGCCGAGGCCACCGGCCACGACTTGCGCGCCCTCGTCGATGCCGGCTGCGATCAAACGTTCCACGCGCTCAAATTGCACGCTGCTGACAACCGGCCCCATCGTCGTGCGCTCGTGGTCTGCGGGGCCGACGCGATGTGCTTCCGCCGCCCGCCGGGCAATCGCCACCGCCTCGTCATGGCGCGCCTCCGGCACCAGCATGCGCGTCGGTGCATTGCACGACTGGCCGCTGTTGTTGAAGCACGAGTTGACGCCCGCCGTCACGGCGGCTTCAAAGTCGACGTCGTCCAGCAGAATGTTGGCCGACTTGCCACCCAGCTCCTGATGTACGCGCTTGACGGTCGGCGCCGCGAGCTTCGCGATCTCGATGCCCGCGCGCGTCGAGCCGGTGAACGACACCATGTCGACATCGGGATGCGCTGCAAGCGCCGCACCGACGGTCGGTCCATCGCCGTTCACGAGATTGAAGACCCCCGGCGGCACGCCCGCAGCATCCAGTATCTCCGCGAACAGCAGCGCGTTGAGCGGCGTCACTTCACTGGGTTTCAGCACCATCGTGCAGCCGGCCGCAATCGCGGGCGCAGCCTTGCAGACGATCTGATTGATCGGCCAGTTCCACGGCGTGATGAGCGCGACGACGCCCACCGGTTCGTGATTGACGAGCGTGGTGCCTTTTTTGCGCTGCCACGCGAACGTTTCGCACGTGCGGATCAATTCGTCGAGATGCCGCCGTCCGATTCCTGCCTGCCATGCATGCGCCATCGCGCGCGGGGCGCCCAGTTCGCGCGAGATCGTGTCGCCCATCTCGTCGTGACGTTCAAGAAAAACCTCGAGAATGCGGCGGATCAGCGCGAGGCGCTCGGCGGGTGTGGTCTGCGAGAACAACGTGAACGCGCGTTTTGCCGCAGCGACAGCGCGATCGATATCGGCGGGTGTGCCCATTGCCACTTCGGCGAACGCTTCTTCGGTGCAGGGATCGATGACCGGCAGGCGTGCCGTGCCCGACGGCTCGACCCACGCGCCGTCGATATAGAACTTCAGTGCATTGATCATGTGATAGGTGTGTAGGTGGAGTTCAGGCGCGCGCCGCGCCGGAGCGCCGGCTCACCACGACGATCATCACGAGGCACAGCGTCAGCGCCGTGAGCATCGTACTGATCGCGGCAATGGTCGGATCGATCTCGTCACGCAGCGTGACGAACATGCGGCGCGTCAGCGTCTGGTTCGAGCCGCCCGACACGAACAGGGCGACCACCGTTTCGTCGAGGGCCTGTATGAACACGAACACGGCGCCAGAAATAACGCTTGCCTTGATCTGCGGCAGCGTCACCGCCATGAAGCTGCGAAAGCGATTCATGCCGAGGCTGCGGGCGACCATTTCCTGGGTGCGGTCGAAGGTGCGAAGGTCAGCGCCGACCGAGATCAGCACATACGGCAGCCCGAGCATCGTATCCGCGAGAATCAGCCCGCCGAGCGTATTCACGTAGCCGGCCTGCGAGTAGACGAAAAACACGCCCACCGCGACGATGATGATCGGCACCATCAACGGCAGCATCAGCAGCGTGCGCAGATAGCGCATGATCCAATGTGTGCCGTTCTGGATCGCGTAGGCAGCGCACACGCCGAGTGGTGTGGCGAGCAGTGCGGCGCAGACCGAGGCGGTCAGCGTAGTGCGCGCGGCGTCGATCCACGCGGGGTTGTCGAAGAAGGAGTGATACCAGCGCAGCGAATAGGCGGGCGGGGGGAAGGTCATGAAGCGCGTGTCGGAGAACGACAGCGGCACGACGATCAACACCGGCACCATGAGGAACAGGAGGATCAGCACGACCGCCGCACCGAGGACGATCCGTCCGAACGAGAGCTTTGTCATTTCGCGCCCAGGGTCTTTTCGAGTGGCACCACACGGCTCGCGGCGTAGAAAATCGCGAACACGCAGATCAGCAGCACGACGCTCACCGCGCTCGCCGCGCCCCAGCTGTTGTAGATCTCGACGTTGCGGCTCACCACCATCGACACCATGATCGACTTGCCGCCGCCCATCAACTCAGGCGTGATGTAGAAGCCGAGGCACAGCACGAACACGAGGGTGACGCCGGCGAACACACCGCTCATTGAAAGCGGCAGGAACACGCGCATGAACACATGCAGCGGCGAGCCGCCGAGACTCGCGCCCGCTTGCGAGAGATTCGGCGGAATCTTCTGCATGGCCGAATACAGCGGCAGCACCATAAACGGCAGCAGGATATGGACCATGGCGATGATCGTGCCAAACTGGTTGTAGGCGAGTTGCACAGGCCGGTCGATCAGGCCCGAGGCGATCAAGGCCTTGTTGACGAGGCCCGTGCGCTGCAGCAACACGAGCCACGCGTAAGTGCGCACGAGCACGCTCGTCCAGAACGGCAGGATGACCATGCCGAGCACAAGCGCACTCAGCTTCGGCGACACCGAGGCCGCGAAGTACGCCACCGGATAGCCGAGCACCAGCGTGATGACGGTCACGATGATGCTCAGTTTGAACGTAAGCAGGAAGGTTTCGAGGTAAGCGCCTGAGAACATGCGCCGATAGTTCTCGAGCGTGAAGCCGTCGTGATAGATGGACTGCCACGACAACCAGGCGAGCGGCACGACAAGCAGCACGACGATCACGAGGAGCGCCGGCGCCATCAGAAGAAGCATCGTGCGATCTTCGCGCCGCTGGTAGCGCACGGCAGGATCGGACGCGGTGGCCTGCATCAATGAGTGTCCTTGGAGCATCCGTTTGGCGGTCGTCATCATGCACCTACGGCGTCGAGAAACTGATACCACGCGGCGACGAGCCTCACACCCGGCGCGCGCAGCGAATGAAAAGGCACGGGCCGCAGACCCGGCGCGCCGAGCAACGAAAGCTCGGGCGTCTCGCCGAGGGCGAGCGCGGCGGCATGCTGTCCGAGCAGGCTGGCCATTGCGACGCCTGCTCCGTTATACCCCAGGCAGAAGGTCGTGGCATCGTCGCTGCGCCCGACATGCGGCAGCGAATTGAACGTCATACCGACATAGCCCGACCAGCGATACGCCACAGGTACATCCGCGAGATCGGGAAAGAGCGCGACCATTGCCCGCTGCAGTCCATCGAAGCCGGTCGTCTGGCCTTCCTTGCCGAACGCGTCGCGGCCGCCGAACAGCATGCGGCCGTCCACCTTGCGGAACCACTTCATCATGCGGCGCGTTTCCGTGTAACTGCGGCGTTCGACCATCAGGCGCGCGTCGAGATCGGCGGGCAGGCGCTCGGTGGCGATCATTGCGCTGCGGAACGGCACGAGTTCGCGTTGATACGGCGCGGTGGCCGGCGTGAGATCCGAATAGGCATTGGTCGCGACGATCACCTGCTTCGCACGCACCGTACCGCCTGGCGTGCGCAACGTCACGTGCGTATCGCCGGGCGCGCGATGCATCTGCAATACCGGTGTCGATTCGTAAATCGGCACGCCGCGCAGCGTCATGCCGCGCGCGAGTCCGCGCAAGTATTCGAGCGGCAGGATCGTGCCGGCGTCCTTGCTCAGCACGCCGCCAACAAAGCCCTTCGACCCCGTCTCGCGCTCGACTTCGGCGCGCAATTGCACGCTCATCGATGTATCACCGAGCGTCGCGCGTACCCAGTCGGCTTCGGCGCAGATCGCCGCGAGCGCGCGCTCGGTGTGCGCGCAGCGCAGGCTGCCCGTGTGCTCGAAGCGGGCCTGCGTGAGCCCGAACTCGTCGACCAGCGATTCGACCACCCGCACGCCTTCATGCGCGAGCCGATGCATACGCTTCGCGGTATCGAGGCCATGCAACTGGTCGATCGTGGGAAACGACAGCCTGAATTTCGACGACACCACGCCGCCATTGCGCCCGCTCGCACCCCAGCCGACCACGTTCGCGTCGAGCACGGCGCAACCGACGCCACGTTTTTGCAGCGCATAGGCTGCGGCGAGGCCCGAGTAGCCGGCGCCGATCACTGCGACTTCGACGTCGAGATCGCGCGCGAGCGGCGCGCCGGTGCTGACCGCCGCGCCCCCATCGGGCGATGCCGCAGCAAGCGCTTGCCAGAGCGAGTCGGGCAGGGGCGAGGGGCGTGCCTTCGGCGCGAGCATCGGTTCAGGCGGCGAGGCGCGCTTCGGCTTCGACGGCGTCCGCGAGCTCGGCGAGCGTCGGGAACGTGAACGTCGGCGTCGTGACAGCCTCAGGCACCGGCGTGGCGCCGAAGCCCTTCTTGCCCTGACGGCGCTCGATCCAGCAAGTGGCATAGCCGAGTTCCGTGGCGACGCCGATGTCGTGGTACTGGCTTTGCGCGGTGTGCAGGATTTCGCCGAACTTGTAGCCGAATGCCGCCTGACGGCCGCGGTTGTATGCGAAGAATTGCGGGTCAGGTTTGGCAACGCCGGTTTCGTCACAGCAGACCGTGTCGTCGAACGGGTCGCCAAGCGTGTGTGCGTAGGCCGACAGTGCGACGCGGTCCGCATTGGTCATGGCAACCAGGCGGAAGTGTTTGCGCAGACGCTTGAGCGCGGCGACCGAATCGGCGAAGGCGGGCCATTCGAGCACGTCGCGCTGGAACGCGGCGGCCGATTGCGCGTCGTCGGGCAAACCGAGTTCCTTCGCCAGCGACAGGTAGACGTTGGCCATTTCATGGCTCGAGCGGCCCGGATGGGTCGCACGGCCGCGCATGTACGGCTCGAAGATCTGGTCGTCGGTCAGGTCCTTCGCGGCCGGCCCGCCGAGGCGCCGCACGGAGGCGAGCACGCCGCGCTCGAAGTCGATGAGTGTGCCGACGACGTCGAACGTCAGGACCTTGAAATCGGTGAGCTTCATGAAATCATCCTTTTGCAGTTTGCTGTAAAAACGGGAGAGGGAGTGCCCCAAGCTCGGGCGGATAAAAAATGAGAGGAGTCAGGCGGGCACGACGATCGTGTCCTGTGGATCGAGAACGACGCTCATGGGCGCGCCCGGTTCCGGGATGCGCCGGCGCGCGTCGTAGCCGCCGGGCTGCCTGAGGCTGATGGCAGTGCCGTCGGCGAGCGTGGCGAACACGCGCAGGCTTTCGCCCTGGTACAGCACCTCGGTGACGTGGCACGACAGACGATTCACGCCGTCGCGCCGCTCGCCGCCGTCGATCACGAGTTTTTCGGTTTGCACCGCGAGCAGCAGCTTGTCGCCGCGCGGCAGCGGGTGCGCCGTGCGCAGAACCGTATCGCCGAGGCGCACGGCATCGTCGCCGGCGCGCGTCACTGCGAGCAACGTCGCCTCACCGATGAAGCTCGCCACGAACGCGTCACACGGACGGTCGTAGAGCCGCTCAGGCGTGTCGATCTGCACGAGCCGGCCGTTCTTCAGCACGGCCACGCGGTCGCTCATGGTGAGCGCCTCGCGCTGATCGTGCGTCACATAAACGATCGTCGCGCCGAGCTTGCGATGCAGCCGCCGCAGCTCGATCTGCATGGTTTCGCGCAGTTGCTTGTCGAGCGCTGAGAGCGGCTCGTCCATCAGGATCAGTTGGGGCTCGAAGACCATCGCGCGGGCGAGCGCCACGCGCTGGCGCTGGCCGCCGGACAGTTGACCGATACCGCGGTTTTCGTAGCCCGAGAGTTCGACCATGGCGAGCGCATCGGCGACCTTCTTCGCCCACGTTGCTTTGGGCTGACGGCGCGCGCGCAGCGGAAACGCGACGTTCTCGCCGACGCTCATGTGCGGAAAGAGCGCGTAGTTCTGGAAGACGATGCCGATGTCCCGTTTATGCGGCGGCGCAAATGTAATGTCGCGCTCACCGACCCAGACCGCACCCGAACTCGGCTGCACGAAGCCGCCGAGAATGCCGAGCAGTGTGGTCTTGCCTGACCCCGAAGGACCGAGCAGCGAGACGAATTCGCCCGGGGCGATGTCGAGCGACACGTCGTCGAGGGCCACGACCGGGCCATAACGTTTCGCTGCCGATCGGATCGAAACACCTGTTTTCGCTCGTGCGTCCATTGCGTCCTGTCTCGCTGTAGAGGCCTGCGTTAGGGAAAATATAGGCCGCGTCATTATTGACGGCAATTCCCAAATTGTTGGATAAGGCATAACATCAGGTCATGCCTAATCTTCGCAAAAAACTGCCGAGCGCCAATGCGCTGTTCGTGTTCGAAGCTGCCGCGCGCTGCGGCAACTTCACGCGCGCGGCGCAGGAGTTATATGTGAGTCAGCCTGCGGTGAGCCGCATGCTGGCGCGCATGGAAGACCATCTCGGCGTGCGCCTTTTCGAGCGCGTGCGTGGCGGGATCGAGCTGACCGAGAACGGCAAGATCCTCTACCGGAAGATCTCGGAAGGTTTCAATGGCATAGAAGGCGCGATACGGGAGATCGAGGCGCGGGCGACTGGCGTCGAGTCCGTCACGCTGTCGGTGTCCACCGCGTTCACGACACACTGGCTGATGCCGCGCATGAGCCGGCTGAACCAGGCGTTTCCGAATGTCGATTTGCGGTTTCAGCTGATCTCGGGGCGTATCGGTGGGCCGCTCGTCGATGTCGATCTCGGCATGCGTTTTTTGCGTGAGGACGAGATCGGCGAGAACAGCGTGCTGGTGATGCCGGAGACGCTACTGCCGGTGTGCAACCGGCGCTATCACGAGACGGCCGCGACGCAGACGGGCCGCGAGCACGGCGACACGGTAATCGTGATGGACGACGGCGAGCGCGGCTGGCATGAGCGCTTCGCCACGTTCGCGGCACACGGGCGGCACGTAGCGAGCATGCTGAGCTTCAACGACTACGCGATCGTCGTGCAGGCGGCGCTGTTGGGGCAGGGCGTCGCGCTTGGCTGGCTCAATGTGGTGTCGCATTGGCTTCTGGAGGGCGCGCTGCTCCCGTCCGAGGAGGAATTGATCGTAACGAACCGGCGCTGCTGTCTGGTGTGGCCGGAGAATCGACCGTTGCGGCCGGTTGCAGCGGATGTGCGGGACTGGATCATCGAGGAGACGCGTGCCGATGTGCGGGCCGTCGACCGCAATTATCCGAAGCTGGGACTGCGGCGTTTGCTGGCGGAGGCGGGGCTCGTGATCGGGCCGGGCCAGGATGATGGGCGAAGGGTTAAGGCAGCCACGCCTTGATTGCGCGGCAGGAGGTCCGCCCCTCGTTGTTCCAGCCGGCCCTGATTTCCAGGCCCGCACTCCCCGACACAATCAGGCCAGATCGCGTCCGCCGGTTTCTTCGAGCATCGTCACGGCGCAGAGCGAAATGATGACGCACGCAATCATGTACCAGGCCGGCGCCATCGTATTGCCCGTCACCTTGATAAGCCACGCGACGACGAGCTGCGCCGTGCCGCCGAACACCGACACCGCCACGGCATACGCGCTTGCCAGATAGCCTGCGCGCACATGTTTCGGGAAATTCTCCGGCATGAGCGCATACGCAGGCGCCGATCCCATCGTGTAGAAGAACATCAGAAGCACGATCAGGCCGGTGACGACCGGCAGCGTCGGAAACTGGTTCATCAGCCAGAACGCGGGATACAGCAGTGCGATCAGCACCACGCGGCCCAGCACGGTCAGCGGTTTTCTACGGCCCATGCGGTCCGACAGCGCGCCCCAGATCGGGCACATGAGCAGCGAAACGCAGGCGGCGCCGATCGAGACCAGCATCGACAGCTTGGGCGGCATCTTCAGATACTGAATCGAGTAGGTGGGGATGTAGTACATCAGGACATAGGTCGCGACTGTCATGCCCATGATCGCGAACACGGTCAAAAACCATTTGCGCACGAGGGCCGGTTCGAAGCGCGAGTGCTCCGTTTTGACGGGCTCATCGTCCACGATATGCCGGCGCAGATACACGCCCACGGGCATGATCAGCGTGCCGGCCAGAAACGGAACGCGCCATCCCCAATCGAGCAGCTGCGGACCGGTTAAATGATAGGTGAGCAACGCAGCCATACCCGAGCCGAGCAGGGCGGCCGCGCCCTGGCTCGCCAGCTGCCAGCTTGCGCGAAAGCCACGCCCTTTTGCAGAACCTGTTTCCAGCAGGGTCGCGGTGGCCGCGCCAAACTCGCCGCCCTGCGCAAAACCCTGCACGAGGCGCGCCACCACGATCAACGCGGGCGCAGCAATGCCGATGGTTTCGTAGGTCGGCGCGAGACCGATCGCTGCGGAGCCGACCGCCATCAGGAAGATCGTCAGCGTGAGCGCGGCCCGGCGCCCGCGCTTGTCCGCGTAGTGGCCGAGCACGAAGCCGCCGACGGGCCTCGCCACGAAGCCGATCGCGAACGCCGATAACGCCAGCAACGTCGACACGACGGGATCCTGCGACGGAAAGAACAGCTTTGCGATGGTCAGCGCGAAAAAGCTGTAGACCGTGAAATCGAAGAACTCGAGCAGATTGCCGACGACGGCCGCCACGACAATGCGGGTCTGCGAAACCGCAATCGTGCCGGACGACGTAAGAGGCTGGGTTGACATGGTTTAGGTCCTCACCGTAGGTGTATTTATGATGGATCCGTCTGCGCTTTCTGATGGGCGCTTAGACTTTCGACGCAAGAAACCGCTCGACCAGCCGCGTCCAGAATGCGGCGCCGACGGTCAGGTTGTCGTCGTTGAAGTCGTACTTCGCGTTGTGCAGCATGGGCGTGTCCTTGCCGTTGCCCACGCGCAGGAAGCAGCCCGGCTTCTTTTGCAGGTAATAGGCGAAGTCCTCGCTGCCCGCGATCGGACCAAAGCCGTCGACCACGCGTTCGTCGCCCACCAGTTCGCGTGCGACCTGTAACGCGAATTCAGTCTCCTGCGTGCTGTTGACGAGCACCGGGTAGCCCGGCATATAGTCGATCTCGACGCTGGCGCCGTGCGCTTGCACATGCGCATTGGCGAGCGCGCGGATGCGTGTTTCGAGCAGCGTGCGCACTTCGGGATCGAACGAGCGCACGCTCAGTTGAAGACGCGCCGTTTCGGGGATCACATTGGGTGCGTGTCCCGCATTGAACGCACCGATCGTGACCACGGCGGGCTGCATCGGATCGATGTTGCGCGACACGACCGTTTGCAGCGCCGTCACGAGTCCTGCGCCTATTACGAGCGGATCGGTGGCGAGATGGGGGCGGGCAGCGTGACCGCCGCGACCGTGGATCGTGATGTCGACGGTATCGCATGCAGCCATGAACGGACCGCTGCGGAACATGAACGTGCCCGCCGGCGCGCCGGGATGGTTGTGCAGGCCGAAGATGGCCTCGCAAGGGAAGCGCTCGAAGAGACCGTCTGCGATCATGCGTTGTGCGCCGCTATCCGAGCCGACTTCCTCAGCGGGCTGGAAGACGAGATGGACGGTTCCGTCAAAGCGGCGCGTGCGCGCCAGATGCCGCGCTGCACCAAGAACCATCGTCGTGTGACCGTCGTGACCGCATGCGTGCATCTTGCCCGGGTGAACGCTGGAATAGGGTAGGCCCGTGGCCTCGGTGATGGGCAGGGCGTCCATATCGGCGCGTACCGCAACGGCCCGCGACCCCGTTCCCGACTTCAGCGATGCGACCATGCCCGTTCCGCCCAGACCGCGCGCGACTTCGTAACCCCAACTTGCGAGCGCTTCGGCAACAAGATCCGATGTCTGGAACTCCTGGTAAGCCAGTTCAGGATGCTGGTGCAAACGGTGACGGATGCCGCGCAGTTCATCGTTCAGATCGCTGGTTTCATCGAGCGTGCAAAAGTGCTGGGTATTGGGCATTTGGATTGACGTGCATATAGAAAGCGAAGCGTCAGTATTTCGCTGCAAAAACGTGCGATCAATGACGTCTTTCGGTCGATAATGTTGACTTGAATGTCAACAGTCCGGAAAGCATGTCAACCGACACCGATATCCCTCAGACAGGCGCCCTCAATCCGCGCAGCCTGCGCTATCTGCATGAAATCGCCGTGCATGGTGGCGTGCGGGCGGCAGCGGACGCGCTCGGCATCAATGCGTCGGTGATCAGCCGGCAGGTGACGCAGTTGGAACGCGCGCACGGTGTGGCGCTGCTCGAGCGGCAGGGCCGGCGCGTGACGCTCACGGAAATCGGCCTGAGTCTCGTCGATCACTTTCGTGAAAGCCGGCGCCGCGACGCGGAGATGCTGGTGCAACTGGAGGATTATCGGGGGCTGCGGCGCGGACGGATCGGCATCGGGTGCGGCGAGGGGTTTGTCGGCAATCTGATGGCGATCGTGCTCGAGCGGTTTAGCGCGCAGTTTCCGGATATCGTCGTCGATCTGCATACGGGTGCGACGTCCGAAATCATCGCGATGGTTCGCAACGATGAGGTCGATCTTGGCCTATGCGCGGGCGGGGCGAGGGACCCGGCGATACGCTCGCGCACGTTTCGCGCCGCGCCGTTCTGCGCGTTCGTGAGCCCGCGGCATCCGTTGGCGGGACTGCAGCGTATCCGCTTCGAGCAGCTTGCCGATGCCCGCCTGATTTTCATGCCGCCGCGTTTCGGCGTTCAACAGTATGTCGACTCGATCATTCGCGCGGAGCGGCTCAGCCTCACGCCGGCTTACCGGTGCGATATGTTCGCCGCGGCGCAGGCGATTGCGGCAGCGGGTCTTGGCGTCGCGTTCATGTCGACTGATGCCGCGCGGCAATATCTCGACGCTGGCAAGCTTGTTGCGCTTGAGATCGATCATCCGATTGCACGCGACTTCAGCAGCCAGGTGATACGCCGGGTTGGCCGGCGTTTGTCGCCGGCGGCGGAGTTTTTGTGGAAGCAGTTGGTGGGGGCGATGCAGAGGGGGTGGGCGGCGGCTGGGAAAGATTAATGCTATGCACACACGTGTCATGGCTTCTCCACCCGAATTTTGCTTCAAGATATCCATCTGACTCGTTTGTCAGTGGATTCGTGTTTATCGGTGCGGTTGCGTTGCTCAGTGCGGAGTCTTACATTTTCGTACTGAGTAACGCCAAACTTAGCAATGGGTCGCGCAGGCCATCCAGATGCTTTCCCAATCCTTGCGTCGCTTCACTTGTAAAAACCTTCGAAGGCGATCAGATGCAACCTTCCGACTACGCACATGAAGACATAGGCAATCTGGTGCTGCTCGAGCATATCAACCTCACGATACCGGACCAGAGTCTCGCGACTGCGTTCTATGTCAGCGGACTTGGACTCACGCGAGATCCTTATCTGATGACCGGCCTGAACAATATGTGGATCAACATCGGTCGTTCACAGATTCACTTGCCGCACGGCGACGCGCAGCGACTGCGCGGACACGTGGCACTGATCGTGGGCAAGCGCGAATCGCTGGTCGCACGGCTGCGCGCAGTTCGGCCCGTACTCGATCGAACCGCGTTCGGATGGACCGAGCGGGCCGACCGCGTAGAGATCACCTGTCCGTGGGGAAACCGGTACGACTGCCTTGATCCGAATCCGGATCAGTCGAACGCTCCGTGGTCGCGCATCGATCTCGGCATTGCTTATGTGCAACTTGATGTGCCGCTCGGTTGCGCCGGGTCGATTGCCGCTTTTTACCGCGAGGTATTCAATGCGTCCGTCGAGGTCCGCGACCACAACGGTTCGCAGCAGACGGCAATTGCGGTCGGGACGCATCAGCAGCTTATCTATTCAGAAACGCCCGCTGCCAACCTGGAATACGATGGACATCATATCCAGATCTATGTCGCAAACTTCTCCGAGCCCTACGCACGACTCGCTGCGCGCGGGCTGGTTTATGACGAGGAGCCTCATCAATATCGCTTCGCCGACGTCATCGATCCCGTGAGCGGCGCGCATTGCTTCAAGCTCGAGCATGAGGTACGTAGTCTGCGTCATCCGCTCTATGCGCGCCCTCTGGTGAATCGAAATCCGGATCAAAGTAACAGGAACTACCGCATGGGTGGCGACGCGCGCAGAGGCGTGTTCTAGTCGGCGCGACCAGCTTCGTCGGTGCGACTAGCAAAACGTCGCGCGGCCAACGCATTAATGACAAGCGACGCATCGAGACGATCAACGTGGATGAACGAGCGTGACGTCGACCCCAAGTGGTTTAATTGGTTCTGATCCAAATAGGCTCAGCGAATCAGGTGCAGTGTTCGACCGAACAATCTGGTGATCGGTGATGAGCAAACGGAAAGGCGTGGACGAGAGTGTTCTCAGTCGTTGATAATTTTACATAATATAAATTATCAACAATTAAGCTGTAGAGGCTAAGTTGTAATGTCCGCTTTTAGCCAAGTTCAAATGTCCGCTTCGAGGCGGCATAAGCTTACCCGGCGTCGATCCTCCGGCGCCGGAGGCTGCGATGGCTGCGACGGACAGGATCGCCATGACGATGTGTGAGCTGGACAGGTTCAAGGTCATTCAGGCCGTGGCGGACGATCTGCTCAAACCGTGGCGCGCTGCACAGCGGCTCGGCCTGACGACGCGACAGATACGACGGCTGGTCGCGCGCCTGCGTGAAGATGGCCCGGCGGGTCTGGTGTCCGGCCGATGCGCGAAGCCGAGCAACAACCGGCTCGATGCCGGCACCGCGGCTCGCGTGCTGGCGATCATTCGCGAGCGCTATGCCGATTTTGGCCCGACGCTGGCGTGCGAGAAGCTGCGTGTATGCCATGGGCTGCGGCTGGCCAAGGAAACCGTCAGGCGACTCATGACCGATGCCGGCCTGTGGATTCCGAGGCGTCAGCGGCCGCCGAAGATCCATCAGTTGCGCAGTCGTCGGGCCTGCGTGGGCGAGCTGGTGCAGATCGACGGCAGCGATCACCGGTGGTTCGAGGAACGGGCGCCGGCGTGCACGCTGCTGGTGTACGTCGACGACGCGACCAGCCGGCTGATGGCGCTGCACTTCACGGCCACCGAGTCGACCTTCAGTTACTTCGAGGCGACACGCGGGTATCTCAGGCAGCATGGCAAACCGGTGGCGTTCTACAGCGACAAGGCCACCGTGTTCCGCTCGGCGCAGACGTCAACGACGGCTGGCAAGGGATTTACGCAGTTTGGGCGGGCCCTGTACGAGCTCAATATCGAGTCATGGTGTGCGAACAGCAACCAGGCCAAGGGGCGGGTTGAACGGGCGAATCTGACCTTGCAGGACCGGCTCGTGAAGGAACTGCGGCTGCGTGGGATCGATACACATGAAGCCGCGAACGACTATGCGCCCCACTTCGTGGCCGACTACAACACGCGCTTTGGCAAGCCACCGAAGAGCGCTTTTAATGCACACCGGTCACTGCGCGACGACGAGGATCTCGACCTGATCCTGACGCACCGGGCAACACGCTGCGTGTCGAACACGCTGACCGTCCAGTATGACCGGGTGATCTATCTGCTCGAAGACACGGCCGCGAACCGTGGCCGGATCCATCGCTACATCGACGTCTATGAATATCCGGACGGGCGCATCGAGATCCGTGCGGACGGCAGCGCTCTGCCCTGCTCCCGCTATGACCGGCTCTCGGAGATTGATCAGGGGGCGGTCATCGAGAACAAGCGTCTGGGGCACGCGCTCAGGGTTGCCCAGCAGGTGCAGGCCGAGCGCGATAACCGGCGCGCAGCAGGCTCGCCATCGCGCACCAATCGGGGTGACGAAGTTCGCCCCAGGGTCCGTCCCACCGGGACGCGCAAGCAACGCGAACTTACCGTGGGCGACCTGAACGAGATCGTGCTGGGAACCGCCGGCGAACGGGCAGGCTCGGTGCTTAAAACCCCTTCCAGATAGAGATATTTAACCACTCAGAAGCGGACATCTGAACTTGGCCGGAACCCGGACATCTGAAACAGGCCTCGACATAAGTTGTCAGAGCTTTTTAGTAATGTCCTCTTCTAGCGCGACCGCCTATTTTTCGCTGTGAAGCATCGCGAAGTACTCCTGCTCCGCGACCTTCATGAAATCGATCATCAAACTTTTGACACGCCTTGAATCGCGCGCACTGAAGGCCTCGAGCAGATGGCCAATACCTTCGACGACAATTTTCTGCGTTGCCGGTCTATTCAATGTGCTCAGCCGCACATGCTGTACGTGATCAGCAAAACGCTCGATTGTCGATTTGAGACGCTCGTTTTTAACGGCAGCAAGCCATGTATCGCGAAACGCCGCGTTCGCGGCAAGCATCATTTCGACGTCATTCATCTCATATGCGCGGCAGGCCATCTGGTAAGAGTTCTTCATCGCCGCCAATTGCGCATCCGTCAACGTTGCTACTGTCCCAGAAGCTGCTGCCGGATCGAGTAAGCGCCGCACTTCGAAGATTTCGTGAATATCGGTTTCCGTAATGGTCGGCACAACAAAACCCCTTGTGGTGCCGACCAGATAGCCCTCATTGACCAGGCGCAGGAGCGCCTGGCGCACGGGCATCCGAGTACAGTCGAACTCCTCTGCGATCTCGTAGTCAAGCAGGCGGTCGTCCGCGCCGACCTCACCGCGCTGCAAGCGACCGAGCACCTCCTGGTAGACCGATTCCATCAGTGTGCCGTGCTTGAGCGCCGTGCGGCGCGGAAGCTTGACTACCTTACGTTCGGATTGGGGCACATCAACCTCTTGGAGTTTGCATATTCTGAATTCAGAATATTGCGTTGCTCCCTATTAGTCAAGACGATGCCCCCTATTCCACTGCCCAGCGAATCGCGGAGGGGGCTATTCGGGCAATAGATCGGCGAGCTGAGCGGCAATCGATGCGTGCGTCAGGTCTCCAGGCGAAAAACGCATCACGCGGCCCCGCGTATCTACGCTTACGTTGGCTTCAAAAAGCCGCGATTCCAACGCTTTCGCGTCAACATGCTGCGGCAATTGCGCCATCACACTGCCCCCTCGCTCTTCTGCATTCTGTGGCGATGCAAGCCTGTAACCTTTGTGCTCAAGCACGTCGGCAATTGCCTGACACAGTTGCAGGTTATATGCGCGCAGACCCTGCGAGGCGTCAGAGAGGCGCCACGAAAGACCCGGTGCAGAGGCGATAAATGGCAGGAATGACGGTGTACCGGTGTCGAAGCGTCGAGCGTCCGGCGCGAACGAAAATCGATCGAGATCCCAGTTGAACGGATCGGGTTGGCTGAACCAGCCCCGCGTGGCGGGCGCGAGACCGTTGTCGAGCAGAGTGGGATTAAGGAATGCGAGTCCGGCGCCTGGTGCTCCGCATAGCCACTTGAGGGTCGTGCTCGCAACGAAATCGACAGGTGTGTCTTCAATGTCGAAGTCGAGAAGACCCGCACCCTGCGTGATGTCCACCGCGATCAGGCTACCTTGTGCGCGGCCGTGCGCCGTGAGGCGTTTCAAGTTCGCGCGTTTCGACGCCGTCGACGTGACCCACGTAATGACAGCCAACGCCACACCATCATCCCAGCGCTCGACGAACGCATCGTCGGTGACATACGTTCCGTTGTCTGCTAGCGGCACGGTGTCGAGTGTAAATCCGAACACGGGTGCCAACCCTGTAAGCAAGAAATGCAAGCTAGGGAAGCAGTCGGCTGCGATTAGCACGCGCCTCCCCTCGAGGCGTGCGCGGCCCAATGCGCCGACGAGCTTTCCGAACGCCTCAGTCACACTGTCCGCACAGAACACTGCGCGAGAAGGCGCGCCAATCAGCATCGCCCAATCATCAAGCACGTGTTGCCGCGCCTGGAGACAGTATTCCCATCGGACCTGGTCTGGCCGGTACCACTGGGACACGAACGTATCAAGCGCCGCGCGCACCGCGTTCTGCTGGTCTGGAAACATGCCGACGGAATGGTACATCAGCCATCCGTCGTATCTGGAATCTTTTTTGTCATGCATGACAAGTAATCCTAAGTTTAATAGATAAACGCTTAAAAACGATGGCGCATGCCGATCCGAAGCAATAACTGATTGCGACCAGATGAACCAGTCATGCTGATGATATCGGCGTGCGCCGTATCTCCCACGGCATGCTGAAAAATGGATTCCACGTATACGTCTGTGCGTGCTGACAGAAGATAATCGGCGGTGAGGCTCCCCTGGTGATACTTGTTGCCGTTCAGCGTTGTCAATGTGTAGCCGAATCCGAAATTCCAAACCACGTTGTAGAGCCAGGCAAAGCCGCCCTCATAGTTACGGAACGTCCCGTTCGCCGTCGCGGCGGCCCCACGGAAAATCGACTGCGTGTAAAGCGCGTACGTTGTCACGCCTGGCAGAATCTTGTATGTACCACCCACGCCAAAAGTGCGGGCGAAGTCGCCGCCCAGCAGCACGGGCTTCGACGAGCCAACAAGGGGAGAAATATCGAGAGTCTGGCCACTGATGTCCGTGTAAGCCGCACCGACATTCAACGGTCCGTTGACATAGTTCGCACTGAAGCTGTAAGTTCGCCCGGTGCCGTTGAACTGGCCAGCAAGGTTGGAAAATCCGATCATTGCACCCATAGTGAAGCCGCCGTAGCTAGGTGTCAGATACTTCACTGCGTTATTTACGCGCTGGCCGCTCAGGCGATCGTTATCGAGCGGGTTATTACTGTACCCGCCAGCTGACCAGGTCGGCGTGTTGTAGCTACCGAGTGAGTCGTACATGAAGTCGTACTGACGGCCAAGCTTTACCGTGCCCAACCGCGTATCGGAAAGCCCGACCCAGGTCATGCGGCCGAAGCCTAATCCGCCCTGCCCGAGTGCACCGGTGCCCAAATTAAAACCACTCTCGATCGCGAAAATCGCTTTCGTTCCGCCGCCAAGATCTTCTGATCCCCGAAAGCCTAACCGGTTGCCCTGCATCACACCCGTGTCAAGCAGAGTGGCAGTCTTACCACCGGCATTGCTGTTCCATGTCACGCCAGCATCGACGATGCCATATAGCGTGACGCTGCTTTGTCCGTAGGCTGCGGTAGACAGTCCCGCAAGCGCGGACAGGCCGATCGCCATCCGCGACGCGAGCCGATTGTATTTCGTCTCGCTGCTTCCTGTATGTGTCATGGTCTTCCCCTTTAATGTTTCCAACGCGTATCGTGGAGTTGTTGCGCAAGTTCCCGCTCACCGTGCCCGCCAAGCGGCTGGATAATGCCTTCGTTTACGACTTCTTCTGCAACTGACGCCACGATGGCAGTACGAGGACCAGCAGACTCCCGACGACCGCACAGGCCGCAATGGCAAGCATTGAAGTCGCGGTATTGCCAGTGAGATCCTGCGCGAGCCCCATGAGATACGGGCCGAAAAATCCACCCAATGCGGCGAGCGCGTTCATCAGTGCAAGACCAGCCGCTGCTGCGCGTCCCGTTATAAAGTTCGACGCCAGCGCCCACACCAGCGGCGTGGCGCCTATGAAGGCGCCCGTCGAGATAGCGACGCCTGCAATGGCGAGTCCGGGCGTCGAGGCAAACACAACACTCGTCAGTAGCCCGGCCGCACCTACGACGCATGCGCCGGCAATGTGCCAGCGCCGGTCGTCAAAGAAATCAGAACTGCGGCCAAGCGCCAGCGTCGTAACGGCCGCAGTCAGGTATGGAATCGCGGAGATCAAGCCGATCGTGCCGTACTGATGAAACCCGGCGGCCTTGATGATGGTCGGCGTCCAGAACACCACCGCGTATATGCCAAGGTTCAATGCAACCAGCACGAACCCCATCAACCAGACCTCCCTTTCGCGCAGTGCGTCGGCGATACGCGCGCGCTGATGCTTCGGAGAGCGGTCAGCGTCCACAAGAAGCTGCAGTTGCTCGCGCCCGGCCTGATCGAGCCATTTGGCATCGCGTGGCGCGTTGTCCAGCAGGCGCCACACCATAGTGCCGATTAGCACCGCCGGCACGCCTTGCAACAGAAACAGCCACTGCCAGTTGTGCAGTGAGCCCACTTTGTCGAAGACTCCCATCATCCAGCCGGACAGCGGACCGACCACGATTCCCCCTACCGCGGCCGCCGTGACCAACAACGAGATGATGCGTCCCTGGCGCCGCTGCGGATACCATTGGGTCAGGTAATAGACGACGCCGGGCAGAAATCCTGCCTCGGCCGCGCCTAGCAGAAAGCGCATCACATAAAACATCATCGGCGTCTTGATGAATAGCATTGCTATTGAAATCAGACCCCAGGTCACCATGATCCGGGCGATCCATAGTCGCGCGCCGACGCGATAGAGAATCAGATTGCTAGGAACTTCGAACAGGACGAAGCCGATGAAGAAAATTCCCGAACCCAGCCCGTAGACTGCCGCGCTGAAGTGCAAATCGTCGAGCATCTGCAGCTTCGCGAACCCGATGTTGACGCGATCGATATAGGCTATGACGTAGCTGATAAACAGCAACGGCATCAGGCGCCATGTGACCTTACGAAACAGGCGATCTTCCTGTGCCGACGCCAGTGGTGGTGAATGACTGAGACTAACCGTCTTCATAGCAAAACTCCTCTTCATGAACTGGGGCAATCAAGTAGACGATTATCTGGACAGGCGCTCGACGAGGCGCGCCACGAAGCGTTCACAGGCTGCCAACTGCTCTAGCGTCACGTATTCATCCGGCTTGTGCGCCTGTTCAATAGATCCGGGGCCGCACACCACGCTTGGCACGCCCGCTGCCTGAAAGAACGAAGCTTCGGTTCCGTAGGCGACTTTTTCAGCGCGCGTATGACCGAGCAGCGCGGCCGCAAGGCGAAAGATCGCGTCCCGCTCCTGCGCGTCGAGTGCGGGTATCGCGCCGAGGCACTCGAACTCGATTGACGCCTGCGAATTCTTTCGGCGCATTTTCGGCAATACGACTTCGCGCGCATATTCCTCGAGCGAGGCGATGAAGAGATCCGGCGAAGTACCAGGCAGGAACCGATAGTCAAAATCGAATTCGCAGTCGGCCGGAATGATGTTGCGAGCCGTGCCGCCGACAATCGTATTGGTCGAGATCGTCGAAAATGGAACGTCGAAGCCGTCGTCGTGGCAGCCACGGATCTCCTCGCGCTCAGCGAGATCCTGAATGTGTGCGATGAGCCGGGACGCGTACTCGATCGCGTTGACGCCTCGTGGAGTCAGCGAAGAATGCGCCGCACAGCCGCGAACATGGCAGCGATAGATGCGCCCTCCTTTATGTGCACCTATCAGCCTCATGCCTGTAGGTTCACCAACGATGCAACCCGATGGTCGAAAGCCTGCTTGCGCGATGTCTGCGAGCAACGCCGGCACGCCGAGACAGCCGACCTCTTCGTCGTACGACAGCGCCACATGCAATGGTTCGCGCAGATCGGCGCGGCCGAATGCTTCAGCCTGACTCAATACCACCGCAATGAAACCTTTCATGTCACAAGCACCACGACCATAGACGCGGCCATCACGTATCTGCGCGACGAACGGATCGCTGCGCCAATCCTGGCCGTCGACAGGCACTACATCGGAATGACCGGAGAGTACGATTCCACCGTCACCTGCACCGAAGGTGGCAAACAGATTCGCCTTCGTGCGGTCGCTGTTGTAGGTGTAGTGCAACCGTGCACCGGCGGTTTCGAGTTCCTGGGCGGCCCACTCGATCAACGCGAGATTCGAATTGCAGCTCGTGGTATCGAACGAAATCAGCTTCGAGAGACAATCAAGCGTCGCCTTCGACGCAAGCGAGCCCGGCGAGGCCGGCGTTGAGCGTGACATCTGAAATTTTCCTGATAATCGGGTTTCGGCATAGGTGTGCCGTCTGAGTCGGGTCCGGCTCACGCGGGTCCGCAGGACGCGAAGCATTCGAACAAGAATGCGCTCTTTAGCCGCTTTTCATTGGACGGTCGATGCCCGCGATCAGCCGCTCGAGCCGATCCATTGCCTCACTGAGTCGTACCTCGCTGCGTGCATAACAAAGCCGGATCTGCTGCGCTGTCGCTGAGCCGAATGCGATACCCGGCGCCAGACCCACGCCGGCTTCGAAAACAGCACGCTTGCAGAATTCAAGTGTGTCCGTCACGCCATCGATCTCAAACAGCGAATAGAACGATGCGGTGTTTGGCACCACGTGTACGCCAGGGATGCGAGCAAGGCGATCAAGTACGAGTGCGCGTCCATTGCGGCAACGCTCGACAAACCCACGCACGAATGGCTCGCCGTCCGACAGTGCGACTGTTGCGGCTTCCTGGAGGAACGCCTGCCCACCGCTCGTACTGAACTGAATCAACTTCTCAAAAACGTCAGTGAAGCGCCGCGGAAAGATCATCCAGCCCATGCGCCAGCCGGTCATCGCCCAAGCCTTCGAAAAGCTGTTGATCAGGAACACCGGATCGTCGGGTTCAGCAACTTCGACAAACGATGGTGCGTAGTCACAGTCGTACGTGATTCGCTGGTACACCTCATCCGCGATGACTGCTATGCCGCACCGCCGCGCGAAGTTGACAAGCCATCGCTGCTCCTCGACCCCGATGACCCACCCCGTCGGATTGCCCGGCGATGCGAGATAGATCGCACGCGTGCGGCTGTCACAGGCAGTAATCAGTCGCTCAGGGTTGAGCGACCAGCCTTCCCTGCCCCGATCCAGCTGGACTTCGCGTACCTCGCCGCCTGCGATCGACACTGCACGCAGTATGTTGGGCCACGAAGGCGTGATGCAGACGACGTTGTCGCCCGCGCCGACGAGCGCCTGTACGACAAGCATCACGCCGTTCATGCCGGATGAGGTCACGGCGATCCGGGAGTCGTCGATTTCCAGACCGCACAACCGCAGGTAGTAGTCGCGAATCGCGTGCCGCAGCGGTGGGATACCGCGGTTCGGTCCGTAAAACGTCTTCCCTTGGGCCAGCGCGCGGCTCGCGGCGTCACAAATGAAGGTCGGCGTCGGCAGATCGCTCTCCCCCGCCCACAGTCCGATTACATCAGGACGATCGACACCGAGCCGCCAGATATCGACGATCGGCGAATCCTCGATCTCCCCGATAACGGGTCTCGCGAGTTGCGCGGCGGATGGATGCACGGTTAAACCCTCGGGCAAGAATGCTTGCGGAATTGGGTAAAAAACTAAATTCAAGATTCTGAATTCAGAATAAGTGCACGAAATCCGAGTGTCAAGGCAATGACAGATGGGGTTTTCACTGTGTGCGGGACACCGATGCACTGAGTGGTCGTCGACTCGTATGAGTTTTGACTGGTGCGCACAGGACGCAACAAAAGGATTCGGGGCGCCTTCGTGCTGATAGTCCCATCAGGCGAGCGGCAGCTTGAGCGTGGAGTTCCCAACTTTGGCGCAGCCTGCCATGGACGATTCCCGCGGGAACCGAATGTTTGAAACTGCTGACTATCTCAGCCGGAACATGCGCTACGCTCCGAGCGCTGCCGCTCAAACCGCGTCACGAATGCCCTCCCTTATCCAGGTTGTGAAAGCATCCATCGTGACCTGGGTCCGTGTCGGCAGATGGCGGTCTCTCGGATAAAGAATCGACACTTCGGGCGCTGGCGTCTCCCACGACGTCAGGAGCCGCTCCAGCTTGCCTTCGCGTAGTGCGGGTGCCGCAATGAAGGAGAGGCTCTGCACGATACCCATGCCGGCGATCGCCAGTTGCAGCCGGGCATCGGAATCCCCAATCGACGCGATACTGCGAGGAAATAGCTCCTCCCGTTTCCCTTTCCTGTCGAACTCCCACTCGAGCCGTGCGCCTGGTTGCGGTAACAGGAAGTCGATCAGATGGTGTTCCGCGAGGTCTTCCGGACACTTCGGCCTTCCCATTTTCCGCAGATACTCGGGAGACGCGACCGTGACGCGTCGTGGACGCCCCAATGGCCGCAGCACCAGATCCTGATCCTCAAGTCCGCCAATGCGTACCGCGAAATCGATCCCGTCGCGTACAAAATCGCTGCGCCGGTCATTCATCACCAGTTCGATGTGGATCTGCGGATGCTGTTCAAACCACTGAGGAAGGCGTGGTATGAGAATCGACCGGGCAATCGAGATGTTCGCGCTGACCCGGACCCGCCCCGCAAGCGCTTCTTGAGAGCAAGTCAGTGAAGCCTCGACTTCGTCCAGTTCGCCGAGCACCCGGCGACAGACCTCGTAATAGCGCGTACCGGCCTCGGTAGGGGCAACTGCACGCGTCGTGCGGGCCAATAGTCGCAAGCCAAGGATTTCCTCAAGGCGAGCCATCCGTTCCGTTGCATTCGAAGACGACATGTCCATTGATCGGGCTGCCTTACCGAAAGAGCCCGTTTCCACAATGCGAACAAAAAGGCGCATGGCCGCCAACTGATCAACACGCATCGCATTACTCGCTCAGACCGAAAAGAGTCTTCGTATCTTACGCTCTGGGCGACTTACCGTTGAATCCGTATTGTGTGACCTGTTCTCAACATAAACGGAATTTGCTGTCATGAACTACTGCACATTCGGCCGCTCCGGGCTGCGTATTTCCCGTCTCACACTTGGTGCCATGACGTTCGGCGCAGGTGACGGTATCTGGGCATCGATTGCCGGCTTGAATCGTGAGCAGGCAGCACGTCTTGTGGGTCTTGCCGTGGATCAGGGGGTGAATCTGATTGATACTGCCGATGCCTATTCGCAGGGTCAGTCCGAGGTAGTGGTCGGCCAGGTACTGGCCGATCTTGGCCTCGACGAAACGCGCATGCTCATCGCGACCAAGGTGCGTCTGCGCACAGGCCCCGGCCCCAATCAGGTGGGCCTTGGCCGCTCACATATCATCCGCACCGTCGAAACGAGCCTGAAGCGCATCGGCCGCGACCACATCGATCTGTTGCAACTGCACGATCGTGATGCACTCACACCGCTCGATGAAACATTGCGTGCGCTCGACGATCTGGTTGCACAGGGCAAGGTCCGGCACATCGGCGTATGCAACTTCAGCGCTTCTGAACTCGAACAGGCGCACTCAATCACGTCGCAGGCGCATTGGGCGCAGATAACCAGTAACCAGGTGCACTACTCGCTGGCCGCACGCGACATCGAGCACGAAATTGCGCCCGTCGCACGGCGGCACGATGCGGCATTGATGGTTTGGAGTCCACTTTCAGGCGGTTATCTGAGCGGCAAATACACCGCTCAGAACGGCCAATCTGAAAAGGGGCGACGCACCAATCTCAACTTTCCACCAATCGACCCGAAAAAGGTTGATCCCATCGTTGAAGAACTACGCGCCGTCGCAAATGCATTGAACACCACGCCAGCACAGGTCGCGCTCGCGTGGTTACTCGGGCGCGACGAAGTGGCAACCGTGATGATCGGGGCGAGTTCCGAAGAGCAGCTTGGCGCCAATCTGCAAGCAGCAGAACTCGTGCTCCCGCCAGAGTACCGTGACCGGCTCGATCACGTCTCCCAACCGGACGTACCGTATCCGCACTGGATGCAGCGCTTTCATGACAAGGACCGTATCTGATCCCACGGGAAGCCGGATTCGTGACCGGGATCTGCGCCCGGTCACGCTCGAGGAGAATCTCATGCAGATGACAAACAAGTTGCGCTGCTCAGCGCGGCTGCTCGGCATGCTCGCCGCGCTAGCCAGTCCTTTGTGCTGGAGCGATGTTTCGACCGCCCAGACGGTTGCCGCACCACAAGTCGGCTCAGCCACGGCGACACCCGATAACGCGGTGCTGCTCACGGTCTTCTTGCGACATGACCAATCCCGTCCACTGAGTGAGCTGAATGCACAGCTCGCGAAACAGGGTTTCTACAAGGCATTCCCCCCGCCTGGCGTCGAGGTGGTCAGTTGGACCGTCGTAATGGGAATCGGACAGATCGTCACGCTTCGTCTGCCGGCCTCTCGGATCCGCGAGGTCAATCGCGTCCTTGAAGATAGCGCCTGGGGCGTATATCACACCGATTTCTATCCCACCTACGACTACAAGGCCGTCGGCCTGGCCGAACACGACAAGGCCAGGTGACGGGGCGCTGCGCGCATGCGCCGACTGGCGGACAGCGTCTGCGACAAAACCGCCATTTGCGTGTTCTGGACGACAAGGAGAGTTGTCGTGCGAATAGCAGACATCGCTGGCATCAAGAAATGGAACTGTCCTTGTTACACAACGTGGGATGCGCAAGGACGCTACGGTGTAGCAACTATCTCGAAGCGGGAAAAATATCAGGAGCGGTGAGTCTTGGCCGTGAACCGACCGATCGCATGCGGAGCCGCGTTGATGAAGGCGTCAATTGTTACATCGAGAACCGTTTGGCTTAGCTCGTGGTCCGTTGACGTGCCAAAGGCACAACGCCGAATTCCATGATAGAAAATCCCACCGTGAAAGGACCATACATAGTCAAGTTCGTCTTCTGTAATGGGAATGTCGACCGCAGACGCCATCCTGTACTCGGCGCGTAATTCCTCGCACAGCGGCATCAGAATGCGCTGCTCAAGGATACGAAAGTACCTGCGATTGATTTCCACACCCGAAAGACCAGCGAAGACATAAAGTCTCATCCAATCTCGATTGAAGACCACCTTCAGGTACGAGTTATAAAATCGGACAAGCCGTTCCCGAAGCGGAAGTGACCGGTCACGGATCAACTTGGGCCATTGGCTGTCCCAGCGTTGGGTGAACACGGCGTTGAACACGGCGTCAATCAGATCGTCTTTCGATTCGAAGTAACGAAACATGAGCGGCTGCGTGACTCCAATCTGTTTCGCCAGGTCATGGGTCGAACCAGCAAAGCCATGCTCGGAAAAGAAATTGATGCTCTCCCGGATTATCTGCGCCCTCCTCTCGTCGGGCGATTGCCGGCGCCGCTTTTCTGGCACCGCAGCGGCAACAGCGCTGGTGCGAGTCGATTTCGCTCTGCCGTTCACGTTACTTTGCGTCCTCTCGAAAGTCGGTTGCCATGTTTTGGGCTGTCTCGTGACCTGAATCTTCGGCGATGGCCATCTGCTACGTTGTCAACAAAGTAACTGGCTGCCGACGCGCTGCGATAGGCCCGGATGCGTTTTTCAAAGCCACTGGCCGTAGCCCGGATTGTGCTGCCAGTTCATGGCGAACAAGCCACTGCACTGAAACCCAAGTAGCTCCCATGTGGTGGAGCGTCGACGCCGCGTCGGAAAGTATTATATCGACAATGCGTACAGTAGGACCGGTATTGGGCGATCCCCTGTTGTACCAGGCAGTCGACGCGGCTCAGCCAGACGACCAATCCGGCTTTCCATCCACTACGCAGTATCCGCGATGAACCCGTCGTCACTCGCCGATGACCGTTTCCAATCTCCGTCGTCGAAAAAATAGACTGCCTCCGCCTGGCCGCGCAGCCGGATCGCCTCATCAAGCCAGCGACGCGATCCTGCAGAAATCCTTCGCCACGCGCCACACATTGCGACCCAGTTAAAGATCATCTCCGCCTCCCGCCCTGTTTGCTCCTCGGAGGGTGACTTTTCCTGACATACGCGATGCTCTGGAGAATCATCACGTTTCATTTTCTATGATAATTATTGATTGATAATTTATACGTCATGGATGCATGAAGTCAAGACTCCCCGCTTAGGGGTTTCCCCATCAGGATATGATCTGGGTTTACTGCATCCCGAGCCACGGCATGCCGGCGATACACAGCAACGATTCAACGGAAAGCACAGATGAAGTCCGATCCGGTCAATATGGAAGTGGAGTCCGAACGGCGCCCAGCTACTGCCTATGAGGTCGCTGAACTCGCGGGCGTATCCCAGTCCGCGGTATCTCGTGTCTTTACTCCTGGTGCCAGCGTGTCGGCGACCATGCGCGCGAAAGTCCTGGATGCGGCACAGCAACTTGGCTATCGCCCCAACCTGGTTGCCCGCTCGCTAATTACCAGACGCTCGAGTCTCATTGGCGTCGCGGTACCTGGTACCGCCAACCCTTTCTACCAGGCAGCCCTTGACGCGCTTTCCACCTCTTTTGCCAGAATCGGCTACCGGGTATTGCTATTCACCTCCGATCCAATGGCCGGCTCCGACCCGATCCTTGACGAGGTGCTGCGCTACCGGGTAGATGCGCTCGTTCTCATATCGACAAGCCTTTCATCCCATTTCGCGGACGAGTGCCTGCAACTGGGTCTTCCGGTGGTCATGCTAAACCGCAAGACCGACAGCGATTCTGTTTCCAGTGTTACTGGCGATAACCGGCGAGGAGCAAAGGAGCTTGCCGCCTTCCTGCTCGCCGGCAAACATCGGCGTTTCGCGTACGTCGCCGGACTTGAACATTCATCAACCAGCCGGGACCGGGAGGCGGGATTCCTGGAAGGTCTCGCCGAACGCAAGGTCCGCCATGTTGAACGCGTGGTCGGAAACTATTCCACTGCTGACACAGAGTCGGCCGTACGCACGCTACTGTCGTCCGCGACACCTCCAGACGCCATTTTCTGCGCGAACGATTACATGGCACTTGTGGCTATCAATCTTGCCCGGGCGGAATTCGGACTCCAGGTCGGTACCGACCTCTCCATCGTCGGGTTTGACGACATTGAGATGGCGCGATGGCCCATCTTCGGGCTGACCACCTACTCGCAACCCGTCGAGCTAATGGTCCGGCGAGTCATCCAGGTTGTGGAGCGTCAGCTTTCCACCGCGGCGGCGCCCGCCGTGCAGCACATCGTCGACGGAGAATTGATCGTGCGTGGATCCGCGCGCATACCACAGACCGGCGTCGTGCGGTCCGCAGACCATTGGATCTGGCGCTCGCGGAAGCGCTCCGATGCATCACGGTGAGCGCCATCCAGGCTCGCATCAAATCACAAATTATCGATCGATAACTTGAACTTCCACTAAGAGAGCGCTATTCTTGGAGTGCGTTTGCATTCGCATGCAAACGCTATTGCATTCGAATGCAAATTTCTGACCTAAACATGAAGGAGAGCTCCAAATGGCCCAATGGCTCAAGCGCGGCGCAGAAGCCGAAGTGATCAAGTCCGCGGCGAAAGAAGTGCGCGATACCGTGGAAGCAACACTCGCGGACATCGAGACGCGTGGGGATGAGGCGGTGCGCGAACTGTCGATCCGGTTCGACAAGCTGGATCGCGAGGACTACCGGCTGTCGCAGCGTGAAATCGACGATTGCCTTTCCCAGTTGACCAACCGCGACATCGCGGACATCGAATTCGCGCAGAGGCAGGTGGAAAATTTCGCACGACACCAACGGGAATCAATCCTCGACATCGAAGTAGAAACGCTTCCCGGCGTAATCCTCGGGCACAAGAACATTCCAATCAACGCCGCAGGATGTTATGTGCCGGGCGGTAAATACCCGCTACTGGCTTCCGCGCACATGTCGGTCATCACCGCTCGTGTCGCCGGTGTGCCACGCATCATTACCTGCGCACCGCCCTTCCACGGCAAGCCAGCCCCCGCCATCGTCGCTGCACAGCATATGGCCGGTGCGAACGAGATCTATTGCCTCGGGGGCATCCAGGCGATCGGCGCCATGGCAATCGGCACAGAGAAGATTGCACCGGTAGACATTCTGGTCGGCCCGGGTAACGCCTTCGTCGCAGAAGCCAAGCGGCAGCTTTTCGGTCGCGTTGGCATCGACCTCTTCGCAGGTCCGACAGAGACACTCGTGATCGCGGACGAATCGGTCGACGCTGAGATGTGCGCGACCGATCTGCTCGGACAGGCAGAACACGGTCCGGACTCACCCGCCGTATTACTGACAACCTCCGAAAAGCTCGCGCGTGAGACGCTGACGGAAATCGAGCGGCTGCTTAAAATCCTCCCGACCGCCGACATTGCCCGCAAATCGTGGGATAAATACGGCGAAGTCATTGTTGCGGACAGCGACGAGGAGATGGTCAAGATCGCCAACGACATCGCCTCCGAACATGTTCAGGTGCTGACCCGCGACGTTGACTATTTCCTGAAAAATATGACCAACTACGGTGCGCTCTTTCTCGGCCCGCGCACGAACGTTGCGTTCGGCGACAAGGCCATCGGCACGAACCATACGCTACCCACGAAGAAGGCGGCGCGCTATACCGGTGGGCTTTGGGTGGGCAAATTCCTGAAGACCTGCACGTATCAGAAGGTAATCACCGACGAAGCGTCTGCGTTGATCGGTGAATACTGTTCCCGCCTGTGCGCGCTAGAAGGGTTCGCCGGTCATGGCGAACAGGCTAATCTGCGGGTGCGCCGTTACGGACACAAGGAGGTGCCGTACGGCGGAGCCGCGGTCTGAAAAACTTTCAGACCGCCTGGTTGTGCTACGCGTAAGGAGCCACTCGCAGGTGGCTCCTTACATCGCGTACCGAACAAGCCAGAGCGACTATTTCACCTTTGGCACTATCGGCAAGAGCACGTAGTTCTCACGTCCACCACCCAGGTGCAGTGTCGTTGTGCCACCGAACACGTCGGCAGGCCGGTCACGAGGATCATCGTGGAGAAACGGGCCACAACCGGTAAACTCATTCTTCATGTTCGACAACTTGCCACCGCTCCCGCCTGGGTAGACGTAATCCTTGCCGCGCACGCTCAGGGCGATACGCGCTCCCGGCGGCACAACGATTGACGTCGGCCACAGCTCAATATCGAGTTCGTAGATCTGGCCAGGCGTGAGTGGTTGAATCTCATCGTGAGTGTGATACGGCCGGAAAGGCAGCGATTTATCCGGGTCGAGCTTCCGGTGGGACGCGCGCAGCCACCCCTGTGCGATCGGCGTATGAGGGTCCAAGGCCCCGACGAATACCACCTCATTGAAGTCGGCAGAAAATACACGCAAGACCAGAAACAGATCCGCGTCCTTTGTCGTAGACGACACATGAAGTCGCGCTGCGATAGGCCCGGTCACCTCCACCTCCTCCTCAACCGGTGGCGTAACAAATGTGAGGCCGTCACCCAGCGCGTCGAATGGCAGTCTCGCAACCTGTTGCTGCTGCAAGGTATCCAGCACGTGACCCTCAGCGTGAAGGTGGTAACGAGTCCACTGCGTGTGCGGGATCGGCCAGTTCTCCTCAAAGCGCTCGACGAATGTCTCCCCCGGATGGCGAACCTGTAAGCGTACCTTCGGTTCCTGATCCCAGCCGTTGCTCTCGCCCTTCAGGAAGTAATCGAAAAACCGCTTCTGGATGGCGATGCCGTAGTCGGTGTAGTAGTGCGTCCAGTGCTCGATACCGTGAACCTCGAGCCACTTCTGCTTCGAGGCCGCGAGCATGTAACCCTCGAAATTGCCGCGTGGATGGAGTCCCTGCCCGCCCCAGTTAGCAGCCGACAGCACGGGCACTTCGATATCGTTCCAGTCGGGCGTGCGGCACGTGTGAAATTCGTCGATCAATGGATGCTTGATAATCTCGTCCCACATGTCGATCCTGTTGCTACCGAGTTCTTCCTCGGTCAGCGTCGCGGGGCCCGACACCCATTCGCCATTCAAGCGGCTACGATGCCCGCGCTTGCCGAGACCGTGTTGCACGGTCTTCACCTGCATGTCGTACCAGTTCTGAGCGAACGTGCAGTAGATCCCACCGTGGAAAAACATCTCCCGGTAGTAATCCTGGAAGCCTTCCCAAACACAGATCGCAGCGAGGTGCTTCGGCTTTTCCGCAGCAACCTGCCACTGATTGTTTGCATAGTACGAGATACCGCTTAATCCGACCTTTCCATTACACCAGGGTTGGACACCCGCCCAGTCAATGCAACGCGCGAAGTCCTTGATCTCCTGAGCCGACCATGTCTCAAGGTAGCCCGGCGAGCGACCCGCACCGCGGCTGTCGACGCGGACGCAGATGTAATCGTGCGGCACCCATTTCTCCGGGTCCGCCACCTCCCAGCTCTGATACGCGTTGGAGGAGCCAGCTGCCACGTCGGGATGTTCGTCCACCATCCGATCCCACGCCGTCTTGTAGCCGTCTTCGAAATGCAACAGCTTTCCATAGGGTCCATGCGACATCAGGACCGGAAAACGGCCCTCTTTGGCCGGCCGGAATATGTCCGCCCTCAGGACAGTGCCATCGTTCATTCTGATCGGCACATCCCATTCGATAATCATACCCAGCCGGGTCTCGGTCCTCAGCGCCCGTGATTCGCCAGCCGGCGCATGATCGGGCTCAAGTCTCGTTGAAGTCATTTCGTTTCTTCCTCTTTCAGGTGAATCCTGGGGTCCAGGGCGCGACAGCCCCTCTATCTCGACCGCGTTCAATGGGCGATACCGTTGACCGCTTGTCCCGGTGTATCTGATAGCGTTTCAATGCCGGTTTCGCCTCGTTCAGAGGCGTCAGCGGGAGCCAGCACGGCAAACAGAATGCCGATCAGAAGACCACAACCGGCGAGAAACAGAAACGCGGGAAGAACCGCATCTGTTGTTGCGCGCGGTGTGATGACGTTGCCCGTTCCCGCAATAACGGCGAGGCACAACGGGCCGAGAATCTTGCCAATACCGTTGGCGGCCTGGCCTACGCCGATGGCGCGAGCTGCAAGCCGTGTGGGGAATATTTCCGCCGAATAAGGGCCGATCACGCACCAGCCACCGTCGAAAAATAGAGCACCAACCGCAACCATGGCCACAAAGAACGGAAATCCCGCGACGGTATGCTGGGCGCCCAGCCCGGCGACACCAAGCGAGAGCGCGATGCCAAAGCCGAAAAGAGCGCAAACCCTCCTACGCGTCATCCACCTGGGTAGCAAGGAAAGAAGCAGCCGGCCAGCAATTCCCGCGAGCGCTACGAAGATGAAGTATCTGGCGGCTTCTGCAGGCGATATCTTTAGCAGCAACGCGACGATCGTTGGCCCCCAGAGATAGACTCCGTAGCCAGCCGTACTCAGTGCGGCCCATGTCACGATCACCAGTAGTGTGCGACCGGGAAACAACAGTAGCTCGCTGATCCGCCCATTGGGCGCAGGCGCATTTGTAACGCTCGTCGCTGTAGTCATCGTGGGTAGGTCATCAGCATCCACGCCGAGCAGAAGCGCGAATACGTTGCGTGCCTCGCTAAACCGCCCTTTGCTGATCAGCCACTGTCCTGATTCGGGGACGAACAGCGTAGCGAACAACGTCACGAGCAGCGGTGCAAAACCCAGGGCTGCGACGCCTCGCCAACCGAATGCGTGCAGAAGGGTCGCGGCGGAAATCGACGCAATCAGCGATCCGACAGAAGCGGCGATGAACGGAAAACCTGTCAACCGCGTGCGATAGCTCGCAGGTGTGTGCTCGACGAGAAGAACTGTCTGTGTCGTCGCTGCGCCTGCAAGCCCGCAGCCGACGAGAAAGCGCAACGCGGCGAACCCCAACCACGCCCCTTCCGGTAGGAATGCAACCGCGCCTGCACCGAATCCGCAGATCGTTGTACTGATCAACAACACGCGCTTTCGGCCAAACGCATCCGCCAGAGAGCCACTGAATAGCGAACCCACGATCGCACCGGCCCCAGCGCTAAGGAGAATCAGCGACGATTCTCCATACGTCAGGTGCCATCCTGGACCGAGAACAGCGAGCAGGAAGCCGACGAGGTAAAAGTCAAAGAAGTCGAGTGTAAAGCCGAGGCAAAACACGGAGAATGCGCCGAAGTAGCGCTTTGTGGGTCGCGAACTCGCGTATAGATTCAGCAAGTCCTGCCGCTGCGTGAAGGGTTGCATGAGCTGTCTCCATCTGTAATTTAGTCTGTGTAGCGATATCGTCGCTGCTAGCGGTTACGGCATGCAGCGCGCCATCTGCTGCTTCCATCACTGCGCAGTCCAGCCTCCGTCTATCCTCAGACTTGTTCCTGTCACCATCGCAGCTGCGGGTGACGCCAGGTAACAAACGGCCGCCGCGACATCCTCCGCCGGTAACAGCCGCCCCATTGGCAATCGCTCCATGACCCAGCTATGAAACCTGGCGTCCTCGAAGAAGGATTTCGTCATCGGAGTCTCGACGAATGTTGGAGCTACCGTATTCACGCAGATGCGGTATGCGGCGAGCTCCAGCGCCATCGCCTTGGTAAGCCCCTCGATCGCATGCTTTGTCATGCAGTACACCGACCGACGGATGGCACCCACATGCCCCATCTGCGACGACATGTTGATAATCGAGCCTCTGCCCGTACTGCTCGCAATCATCTTGCGAGCACACGACTGCGCTACCGTAAACATTGATCGCACGTTGAGCGTCAGCATGATGTCGAGCTGCTCCAAAGTAACGTCAACGAATTCGGTCGGGAAATTCGTTCCCGCGTTGTTCACGAGGACATCCAGCCGATCCATGCGGTCGACCATCGCAGAAAACGCGTCGACATCTGTGACATCGCATACGAGTGCAGACGCCTGACCGCCGGCGTCGTGGATTTTCGTGACCACCTCGTCAAGTTCGCTCGCACTGCGACTTAGTGCGTAGACTTTGGCGCCACGTTGTGCGAGCGCGCCTGCGATTTCTGCACCGAGCCCTCTCCCGGCTCCCGTCACGAGAGCCACCAGACCGTCAAGGTCTGAAGACGATTTCTGCGACCGCATCATTGTTCCCGTGGAGTTATCTTCGGCATCCCGCTCTTCCGATGTACCGTTCAAGGAACTACTTGATGGCGAGCGGATTGAGAGGCGAGCCAACTGCTTTCGTAATCGGCAATGGCGGCGCGGTGAACATGAACTCGTACACGCCATCTTTCGCACAGTCCTCCGCGAGTTCCTTCACGTAGAAAATCTCCCCCATGCTGATCCCAATCATCGGGATCACGACCCAATGCCACGGCTGCGTGCAGTCGTCGGTTTCATTCGGGCGCACTTCACATCCCCATGTGTCAGTGCAAATTGCCGCGATCTGTTTGTCATGCACCCAGTTCGCCGTCTCAAAGGCGAGACCTGGAGCCGAACCACCTGCGTATCCGCCCCAGTC
Source organism: Paraburkholderia sp. SECH2 (assembly GCF_030464795.1). Taxonomy (NCBI): domain Bacteria; kingdom Pseudomonadati; phylum Pseudomonadota; class Betaproteobacteria; order Burkholderiales; family Burkholderiaceae; genus Paraburkholderia; species Paraburkholderia sp. SECH2. Next base: position 308,819 of record NZ_JALPRH010000004.1, on the reverse strand, counting down.
CCCCTCGTGAAGACAACGCTCCATATGACCCGTCCGCACGATCACAAAGTCGCCTCGACGCACGGTCACACCCTGAGCTCGCTGTGTCGCCTCGAGATCCTCGATCGAGATTGCATCGCCGTCCCGCAGCGAATGGACACCCAGATAGCGCGCAACGTCGAGCAACACACCGCGGCCTACCATCTTCGCCTTCGTCTTCTCAATGCCGTTCTTCTGCGCGCCATCGCTATCCACAAGTCTTGCGTCGTAGCCGTTCCACATCTTGTCGTCGAAGAAGATATGACTAAGGGCGTCCCACTGTGTGCCGCACTGCAGTGGCAGCGAAACGGCGTCATCCGCATATCTAAGACCGCCCGCGTCCTGGTTTCCGGCAACCGCGTCGGTCCCGGTGGCGAGCATCGTGTGGATCGGGTTAAAGCGATTTCCCCAGTGCCCTTTCTGCGGACCGTCGCGATCGAAGTTCAAACCGAGGGAGAACACCTTGCCTTTGCGGACAAGCTTCGCTGCGGCCTGGATATCCTCTTCCGCGACGTAGTTGAGGGTTCCGATTTCGTCGTCGGGGCCCCACTTACCCCAGTTCTTGCACCGCTCGGCGGTGCTACGCACGTGGTCCAGCGTGAATTTGTTTGCGTCGTAACGATGTACCATTTCCGTCTCCTTGTTTATTATTTGATAAATTATAAGTCGCCAAGGCAAATGTCAAGAGACTCATCTGTCGTCAGCCAATTTTTTTGCAGAACCTGGGGTACTTCCTGATCTACCGTACAGCGATGAATACAGCATCCCCTGGCGTCGCTGCGGCCGCATCATGGGGCCGCCGGGCCGACCGAGCGATAGCGGCACACGGCACACTCAACCGGTCAGACGCCTCGTCACACCGCTTTACGTTTGGATGAGCTTGTCAGGTGTGATTGGCAGATCGCGTACACGTACGCCGATTGCGTCGAATACAGCATTCGCTACGGCCGCTGCGACGCCTGTCGCGCCGAGTTCACCGATCCCCTTGGCACCAAGCGGACCGGAGTTCGCGTCGAATTCGTCGATAAACGCCACGTCTATATCAGGTGGGATGTCCGCGTTCACCGGGATGGGAACGCCCGCAAGATCTTTTGCAAGCCAGCGCCCGAGTGTCGGCTCGTAGTGGCTGGCCTCCATGGCGGCCATACCCCAGCCCCAGACAATGCCGCCGATCATTTGTGATCGGGACGTCATGGAGTTGATGATTCGGCCCGCGCTATAGACTCCTGTTGCCCGGCGAAGTCGCAGCAGTCCCAGCTCGGGATCAACAGCGACTTCCACAAAGACAACCCCGAAAGATCGCGTTGGGAATCCCGGAGAACCCATATCGACCGGCGCGTTGCCAGGCAAATCAAATGCGCCCTCCGATGCGAGTTCGGCCACACCCGCTTCGCCCAGAATGTCCCGGATAGTGCGCGACGTACTGCCGTAAGCGATATGTCCGCCCTCCAGCGAAACCTGGTCCGCGGGCCAACCGGCGAGCCTCGCCAGTTTGGACCGAACATCCTGTGCGGCCTTTTGTACTGCGGCACCCGTGCTTATTGTGGTGCTCGATCCGTAGGTGGGCCCGGCATACGGCAGGTTCGTGTCGCCCGATAGCGCCGTCACCTGCGCCGGGTCCAGCCCGAGCACATCGGCAACGATCTGAGGAAACACCGTGGCAGGCCCCGTGCCAATGTCGCAGAAGCTTGATTCAAGTTGAGCCGTCCCGTCCGCGCGTAGCCTCACCTTCGCGGTCGAGTGAAACCGTGCCTGCCCCTGGCTGCAGTCCGCCATTCCGCATCCGATCCGCCAGTGACCGTCAAGCGTTCCGCCTTTCGGACGTTCGCGCCACCCGAAGCGTCTTGCGCCTTCGTCGTAGGCCTCCCGCAGCTTTTTCGACGACCACGGCTTTCCGCTCTCGGGGTCCAGCTCCGTGTAGTTAGCCAGGCGCAGATCGAGAGGATCGACGTTTAAAGATCTCGCCAGTTCATCCATGGCCGAGCCCAGTGCCCAGGACCCCGGACCATCCCAGGGTGAACGCATGAAGGTCGGCAATACAACGTGACCACGGCGGATTCGGTGGGTAGCAGAAATGTTCTCGCAGGCGTAGAAGGACTTCGCGGGTACCGCACCAAATTCCACATAGTCGTCGGTCACACCTGTGACATTTACGGCCTCATGGCTAACACCGAGAAGCCTACCCTGCGAATCCGAACCAAGACGTACTTCATGGGTCATCTGGGGTTGATAGCCGACCATGCCGTACTGCTGCTGGCGGGTCAGCACCATCTTGACCGGCCGACCCGCGACGCGGGCAGCCATGCTGACCAGGATTTCATGAGGCCATACAAAGGCTTTGGTGCCAAAGCCTCCGCCCGTGTGCGGGGCGACAACGCGAACTTTAGAATGATCGATTCCGAATGCCGCCGCCAGTGTGTTCTGCACTGCTGGAAGATGCTGCACCGCATCGTACACAGTCAGCCTCCCGCCCTCCCAAACCGCGAGAATGGCGCACGGCTCCATCGGATTGCCATGACGAGAGGGTTGCGTATATTCGCCGCCTGCGCGGAATGCAGCACCCGCAATCGCCCCAGCGGCATCGCCCTTGTGGAATTCGAGTGCATTCGCTTTCGAATAATTACCCTTATCTGGAGCAACGTCTGCGGCAGGCGCGGTGTCAGGTACGACAAACGGCCGCCTTTCATAGCACACGCGGACGACAGCAGCGCCCGCTTCGGCTGCCTGCAAACTCTCAGCCAACACCATGGCAACCGGCTGTCCCTCGTAAACGATGTCATCCGATTGCATGGGCATGAATCGCGTCGCAAGCGGCGGCACGCTGATTTCGTCCAGCTTCCGATGCACGCGCGGCATGTCGGACGCCTTCAACACTCTGACCACGCCGACTCGTGCCAGAGCGGCCGTCGTCTCGATCGAGACGACACGTCCTGCTGGAATCGTCGCATTGACGAACACCGCATAGAGTTGGGACGGGAGGTTCCGGTCGCCCGCATAGAGCGCGGAACCTGTGACCTTGATGGGGCCGTCATGCCGGGGGATGGATTGACCCAGATTGCTCATCATGTCCTCGCTGCCGTATCGATGGTGCGCAATACTGCGTTGCGTGCGATAACAACCTTATAGCCGTTGCGCGAGAGTGGGCGCGCATCGACAAGACCTGCGTCGACGGCCGCATTTATGCCTGCGGAGCCCAGACGCTGACCAACCAGCCTGCGCTCAGTTTCGTCCAACCTCCATGGCCGCATCGCCACCGAACCCAGCGCGATCCGCGCATTCGTGATGACGTCACCGTCAAGTTCGAGCGCCACGGCTGCCGACACAGTCGCGTACTCGTAGCTTTCGCGCTCGCGAATCTTCAGATAGGCGGACTTTGGCCAGGCTCTCGGCAATTCAACCGCCGTAATCAACTCCCCGCCCGCGAGTCGGTGATGCGCCGCCGGGCTCTCGCCCGGCAGCACGTGGAAGTCGCGGGCTGGAATTCGCCGGCCTCCCCCGGGACGGTCGGTTATGAATACCGCGTCGAGGGCCGCAAGCGAGACCGCTGGGTCGGATGGTTGTACGGCCACACAGTCCTCGGTCCAGCCGAAAATGGCGTGCTTCTCGTTGAAACCGTGCAGCGCAGCACAGCCCGAACCCGCAACGCGTTTATTACAGGGTGTCGGCTCGTCCGCGCGGAAATATGGGCATCGCACACGTTGCAGCGGATTTCCACCTATCGTCGCCAGATTCCGGATTTGCGCCGATGCAGCCTTCAATATCGACTGCGAGAGGACAGGATAGTCACGCATGACCTGCGGATGCTGGGCGATATCGTTCAGCTTGCTCAACGCACCGATAGTCAGCCCGCCGGACGATGTCTGACGGATCTCCGACAAGCCCTCAATTCGACCGATATCAATGATCTTCGTTGGCCGCTCGATCCCAATGCGCATCCAGTTCAACAGCTCGGTGCCACCTGCAAGGAACGCTGACCCGCTGGAATGGGCAAGTGCGAGTGCTTCACCTGTCGATGACACCCGCTCGTATTCAAACGGTTCCATGGACGCCTCCGTGCATTTCGACCGAAGCCGTCTGGACTGCCTCGGCGATTTGAGGGTAGGCCGAACATCGACAGATGTTTCCGCTCATCCATTCCCGAATTTCCGCATTGGACTTGGTGTGCCCCTCTTCAATGCAGCCGACCGCAGACATGATCTGCCCCGACGTGCAGAACCCGCACTGGAAAGCATCGCATTTTATGAAAGCACGCTGCACCGGATGCAACGAATCGCCAGCCGCGAGTCCCTCGACCGTCGTCACGTGCCGGCTCTCCAGGGTGGCCGCGAGAACGAAACAGGAGTTGACTCGTCTTCCGTCCAGCATAACCGTACAGGCGCCGCACTCCCCGCGGTTGCAACCTTTCTTGGCACCGGTGAGGTGCAACTGCTCCCGCAGCAGATCGAGCAACGTCACGTCGGAGCGCACCTCTACACGATGCGCAACGCCATTGATCGTGACCGATATGCGAACAAGATTGTTCGCACGCGGAGCGTGAGACCTGCCCTGCGTCGACGTAGGGACGGGTGCAGCCTGGACGCCATTCAGCGCCACTGACGTCGCGGCGGCGAGAGTTGACCGGAATAGACCGCGGCGAGTCATCGCCACGCCGCCCCCTCCTTGGTGTGCATCGCCGTCGGCCAGATCTGATTTTGCTTCCTGATCGTCTTTCATGTGTATTCCTCAATATCTGCATAACATCACGAACACAAAGCGTGCTTCGATTTCATGGAAGACAACCACTCAAGAACCCGTCGAGACGCTTTCGAACCGAGGATCTGGTTTATTGTGCGCGCACGACACCGAAGGCTCGATAGCGTTTATGTCATTTTTTAAATGACGATTTGTCATCAATATCGACTGCGAGTTGCTTGCTCCCCGTCTAAGTGCCTCGTACAACCCCAACTCCACGCACGACCAGAGCGATCCGTTTGCTCCATCGAGTCATCATTTAATTATTAAACGATAATTACAAGAAATGCAAGCAACGACTGACACCTTTACCAAGGTCGAAACAGCGGTACAGTCAGACGGTTTCAGACATACGTTGGATCACCCCGCGCACGACTGTTTCCAGCGGAACGCTGCCTTTGACTGTACTCGCCGGGCGTTCGAATTCGATCCACCCTTCGTTGAAACCATCCAGCATCTGGATACGCGGCAATGAATTTTTCATTCCTTGGGACGCGAACAGACGCTCCCACGTGTCCCGAGCCACAGGCTCCATCCGAACATTCCTACCTAGTAATCGGGAGAACACTTCAGCGACTTCGTTGGGCGTCGTCCGACGCGGTCCCTCGAGTTCTATGATCCGGTGCTCAGTCCAATTTTGGCGGAGCAGGTTCGCCGCCATCCGGCCTACATCGGCGGTTGCTACCATAGGAACAGGCCTGTCCAACGGATAAAGGAAACTGGGAATTACACCGGACGCGAGCGCCGGCTCCAGGTCGAATGCCGTGTTTTCCATGAACCATCCCGCGCGGAGGCACGCGACTGGCATAGGCAGCAAGCCGAATGCTCGCTCCATCATTCCTGATTGCTGCAGCAGGTTGGGCTGCGTTGCCTGGGCACCGATCGTGGACAGACAAACTACACGCTTGGGCATTGACGCGGTCAGGGCGTCACTCAACGCGGCGATTGCGGCCTTAGACTCAGGAAACCCGGGCGCGGGATCAAAATTCGGGGGGAGCGAAATGAAGACCGCGTCGGCTCCGTCAAAAGCACGTGCCAAGGCGACTGCGTCGTTCATTTCGGCTATTGCCACCTCACATCCCTGGTTTGCCCAGCCCTCTCCTTTGACAGGATCCCGAACGACTCCACGCACGTCCAGTCCTGCCGCAAGCAGAACACGTGCAACGACCCCTCCTACTTGCCCGGTAATTCCGGTAACCGCAAACATTGGCCCCTCCTGATTCGCATCATTCAATGCGGCAATTTTGTGCGTCGACACGTCCTTTCGCGATAACATCAGTGTCATTTGATAAATGCTGCGGAGGCATTGATGGCCGGCTTCGACGAACGAATTCTGAACGGGATGAGTGTTCTGTCCGCGATAGTCGACACCGGTAGTTTCGCTGGTGCGGGTGACATGCTCGACATGTCTCAGTCCGGTGTCAGCCGCTGCATAGCACGGCTTGAAGCGCGCCTCGGGGTCCGTCTCCTGGATCGCACGACGCGCTCTGTTACGCTGACGGATGAGGGCCGTCGCCTCTGCGAACAAGTGATACCACTGCTTGCGGCGCTTGAAGAGGCCGCGACGTCCGCTACCGAAGGAGCGACCGCCGTACGCGGTCGCCTGAGGGTCAATGTCGATCCATTTTTTTCCCGCCTGCTCCTTGCTCCGAAGCTAGGGTCATTTATCGATCAGTATCCGGAGCTCCGACTGGAATTGGTCACAAGAGATCAGCTCGGCGATATGATCGCCGACGGCTTTGACCTCGCGGTCCGATTTGGTGAACCTCGACCTTCCAGTCTTGTGGCACGAAAGCTCCTCGATACGCGCATCCTGACGGTTGCAGCGCCCGCTTATCTCAAGCGCAAGGGCCGCCCCGAGCAACCCTCCGAGCTCGAAAATGATACTCACCAATGCATAAGGTTTCGGGATCCCGAAACAGGGCGGCCCTTCGACTGGGAATTTCACCGCGGACGCAAAAAAATTTCCGTTGAGGTGGCTGGGCGACTCACGGTCAACGATGTCGGCACCATGCATAGCGTCTGCGTGGCCGGGCACGCCATTGCTCAGGTGATGGAGCTCGGTGTAGAACAACTACTCGCGGATGGCCGGCTCGTGGAGCTGTTCCCCGACTGGCCTGACGATCGATTCCCTCTCTACGCACTCTATCCTTCCCGCCACCATGTTCCGGCAAAGGTGCGCATGTTTCTCGATTTCATTGTGTCGCTCAGCGCAGCGCCAGAAAAAACGCTTGATAGGCGACCCAAGGCTAGTCGTCCCTAACGACAAGATCGTTCACCATCTTTGAGCTCGAAAGCTTGTCCCGCGTGGATGAGCGGTTCACCCGTCCGGCCGTGACACCGCGCTGACGATTTCGCATCTCCCTGCCGTTGAAAACCGGCGCATTTCCGTGGCTTTCACCAGGCCAGTCCCCTATCGCGGTAGACAGCCGCTTCCGGCTCTCACCTGAACCGTCGTCCGCCGCGACCTCAAGACATATCGGGGACGTCATACCCCACAGCCCGCCTCCCAACGACGCGGATACCTGCCGAACATTTTGCCAGCAGCGCTGGCCGCAGAATTTAGCTGCGACGCGTTTCGGTTGCTCGATTCATTTCTTCCTGTCAGCTTCCCGGCGATTCATTTCATGACAATCCGGCATCAATGCGATGACCGCGATGCTATTTCAGTTTCATCTCCTTTTGTCCAGAATCCATTCCGAACCATACGTTCTTCTCTTAACCCAAACCGAAGGAGATTTGCCATGAACTTCCGTCAACTCACCCTGGCCGTCGCAACTGCCCTTGCCTTTCCAATCGCGAGCCATGCCCAGGAAACCGCTTCCCCCGTAACCCGTGCCCAGGTGCGCGCCGAACTCGTGCAGATCGAAAACGCCGGCTACCTCCCGGGTAGGAACGATCCCCACTACCCGGACGACATTCAGGCTGCCGAGGCCAAGATCAGCGCACAGCGCGACACCGATGCCAACGTCGAAAGCAGTTTCGGTGGCGTACAGGACGGCTCCGTGGCATCGGGCAGCCGCACTGTCGCTAAAGGGCTCAGTTCTCTCTTTGCGCATCACTGAACGACATGCCGTCCGGCCCGCAAATCTGCACTCTGCCTCGCCGGACGGTCGCCTTCAGGCTGGACTTTCACTCGCCCGAATTACCTGTAGCCAATCGCCCGCGCGCTTTACTACGGACCCAATGCCAGCATGCGTAGCCTCGCCACTGTCACACACTCTCAAGTCTATTGAATCAAATCGTTATTTTTAATGACATTTTGTCATATGACTTCTGACGTGGCGGATATTCATTTACCAGGTCGTTCAACTTAAGCTCCAAGACGCTTCATCAGAAGGCAGCGATGCATTGAATCAGCGCTCTGCCGGGTTACTCGCCGTCAACCAATTGTCTGGATGCCAGATTGAACGGTATTCGAGCGGTTTTCGTCGTTTCCTGAAGTTCGGCGAGGTCCCCTTCCTTCGCCGCTGATCTCCGAAGGCAGGCTATGTCCGCCGCCCCGACAGTTTCAATATCGTTTAAAGGACTAAATCAAATGTACGCAATTACAGGAATTACAGGAAAAGTCGGCGGTGTCGTCGCTCAATCGCTTTTGAAGGCAGGACTACCTGTTCGTGCCGTTGTCCGCGACGTCGCGAAGGGTCAATCATGGGCAGAGCTCGGTTGCGAGATCGCTCTTGCGGAAATCGGCGACGCCGAAGCGCTTACGAAGGCTTTCGAGGGCACAGACGGCGTGTTCCTGATGACACCTCCGAATTACGATCCCCAACCAGGCTTCCCGCAAACGCAGGCTAACGCTGTTGCAGTCAAGAAAGCGCTGCTGGCTGCGCAGCCAAAACAGGTAGTGTTCCTTTCGACAGTTGGTGCGCATGTCGCGGAGCCCAACCTGCTCAATAACTCCAGGATGACCGAGGAGATGCTTCGCACGCTGGACCTCCCAGTGTGCATGCTTCGTGCGGCCTGGTTCATGGAAAACGCAGCGTGGGATGTAGATGCCGCGCGCACAGGGGCAATTCATTGCTTCCTGCAACCGCTAGACCATCCCATCCCGATGGTGGCCGCTGATGACATCGGACGCAACGCAGCAGAAATCCTTCGTGACGCATGGACCGGCGTGCGAATTGTCGAACTGGAGGGGCCTGCACGCTATAGCGCAAACGACATCGCGTCCGGATTCAGCGCCGCCCTGGGCCATCCTGTGCGCATGGTTCCGGTGCCGCGCGATACATGGGAAACACTGTTTCGGTCACAAGGCATGCAGTATCCAATGCCCCGTATCCGCATGATCGATGGCTTCAACGAGGGTTGGATTGACTTCCAGGGCGGTATTGGCATTGAGCACCGTAAAGCCCAAATTCCGCTCGACGATGTTCTGAAGACGCTGGTTGCGTAACTGGGCAAAGATACGCCGACCGAAAATCGGTTTCTGTTTCCAGCTACATACCTGCCCGAACAAATGACAAAACGGCATTGATGAGATGAGAGTCGCGATATTGATGGCTCGGAGGAGTCCTCGGAAAATCGACCCGTTGATTAGTTAATCGGGCGGCTGGGCGTTGAGCAAAACGTAATCAACGTCCAGCCCCAAATCAGGGGGGTACAGTGGCAGCAGATCTATCAATTGAGGAATCGCCTGTTTCTTCGACTCACCACATCGGCTTTGCGATGACTGCGCTTATGGCGCTCGCATGCGGACTTATCGCAGCCAGCAGTTACCTCGCACAACCGCTTATCGTCTTCATCGCGCCCAAGGTCGGACTGCCGCTTTGGGGCGCGAGTCTGGTCATCACACTCAGCCAGGCGGGCTACTGCGTCGGACTAGTCATTCTCGCCCCCCTCGGGGATCTCGTGGAGAATCGACGACTCGTTTTGCTGACACTCACCGGACTCTGCGTCGCGTTGACTGCGATGGCAGGCGCAACCAATGCTGTTCTGCTCCTGGTCGCCGCGTTTTCTCTTGGTGTCGGAACCACCGCCGTACAGATGCTTATCCCTTTGGCGGCGCACATGACTGACGATGCGTCCCGAGGTCGAGTAGTTGGCAAGATCACTGGCGGACTACTCGCGGGCATCATGCTTGCGCGACCTATTGCGAGCATCGCTGAAAACGTCTTGGGGTGGCGCGGTCTATATATTCTCGACGCCGTCATTCTCGTCGCGCTCACGCTTCTTCTCAGTCGCCAGCTTCCGGTTAGGCAACCGGAAGCAAGGCACAGCTACAAGGCGTTGATCGGATCTTTACTTTCGCTAGCGCGGGCGCACCGATCCCTGCGGCAACTTTCAACAGCCCAGGCATGCCTATTCGCGTCATTTAGCCTCTTCTGGGGTACTGCGCCGATCATCCTCATGCACCGATTCGGGTTCAATTCGATGGCTGTGGCATTGTTCGCGCTCGTCGGGGCAGCCGGCGCACTGTCGGCACCTTTCGCTGGCTACGCAGCCGACCATGGGTTCGGGCGGATTGGTCGCATCGCTGGGATTTCGTTTGTCGTCTGCGGGTTCGCAATGGTAGGGTCACTGGATTCGGTGACAGGATGGGTCGTAGGAGCACTGATGATCGACGCAGGTGTGCAGGTATCGCACGTCATTTCACAGCGAACCATACTAGAGCTGGATCAATCAGCCAGCAGTCGCCTGAACAGTCTTTACATTGCCATCTTCTTTCTTGGCGGCGCATTGGGCTCTGCTCTGGTCTCCCCCCTGCTGCTGATCGATTGGCGGTGCATCGCAGCGGCAGGCGCGCTGACTGCCTCATTAGCCGCGGTATTTTCTCCAGACAGGGAGTTATAGAGAACCCTTCAACATCGACTTCATCATTTGCTTCGATAGAGACGGGGCGATCCGCGTCTGCGCGGACGCGGTCGGAGTCGGAGTCGGCACGCGACTCATAACAGAATTGGAGTTTCAGTTGTGTATGTAGAATGACGTGTGTGCTTTCCTCCGTACCGTTCGTCCATCAATACACGGAGCGGGTGCAGCGCACCCGCATCGCCGTAGCCTCGCCGCCACTTCTCGTTCAAAATACGCTGTCGTCTACGTGGATCGAACCATGCGCAGAGGAAAACTCGACTTGAATGTTCTGGAGACGTACGCGACGGTCTGCCTTTCCGGCAGCCTCAAAGGCGCGGCGGAACACCTTCATCTGACGCAGTCGGCAGTCAGCATGCAGATCAAGCGGCTCGAAGACGCTGTCCAGCAGCGGTTGCTGGAGCGGAACAATCAGAGCCTCCGCGTCACGCCGGCTGGCGAGCGAATGTTGATTCACGCGCGTGCCCTACTCCGGCTTGAGAACACGTTGGTCAATGCGTTCGCGAGCGATCCTATTGCTGGTGAGGTGAGAATAGGCGCACCGGCGGACTATGCACCTGCGCTCCTGTCTGCGGCGTTGCCGTACCTGCACGGCAATTTCCCAGCGGTAGTGCCTTCAGTTGAATGTGACCTGAGCCGGAAGCTGCGCCGAAAGATCGAGAATGATGAGCTTGACCTCGCCATTCTGACCCAGGATGTAGACATCGACTCCGGCTTGCCCCTTTGGGAGGAGCGCCTCGTCTGGGCCGAGCCCTTGCCGGTCGAGCCTATTACCGGCGGCTATACGCCGATCGGACTACTGGACGTCGATTGTGTGCTGCGAGACATGACCCTACGTCTCGCAGCTCAGCACGCTCCATTACACAGAATCGCCTTCCGTTCAGGAAATCTGGCAAGCATTGTCTCGGCCGTTGAGAACGGATTTTGCGCGTCCCTCATCCCCCAGAGCTCGCTGAGCCTGACAACCAACGTGGCGAACAGACTTAAGATCACGCCGGTCAACGATCGCCTCCGGATCCGCCTCGCAGTCTCTAGCGGAGGAAAGCCGGGAATGGAGGCGATTGCGGCCTTTCTGCAAACGCAGCTGATTATTTCGGCCCGGCGTACCGAAGGAAGCCCTTGACCGGAATTTTCAGGTGTTCGGGCATACGCGCAGGCACGTCGTTGCTTACCTCGTTCGGCAAGTGCCAGAATTACTGACTCGCGCCGACCCACGTGTTCACGCGCTCTCCGTGCGCGGCGATCCACGAAGCAGCGGCATCCTCGGGCTTAGCGCCGTTCTCCGTGGCGAGCATAATGCTGTCGAGTTCGCCGGGCTTCCACTGGAACTTCTTCAGGAATGCAACCACCGAAGGCGCTTTCGAGTCGAGGCTCGGATTAACTACGCTATCATAATGATCTCCGTCGCCGAAAGCACTCTTCGGATCCTGGAGGAACTTCAGCTTCCATTTCGCGAACATCCAATGCGGTATCCATCCCGTCACGACGACAGGTTTGTGTGAGTTGATGGATCGGGAGAGTTCCGCGACCATTGCCGGTCCCGAGCTGGGAAGCAATTGGTAATCCAGGTTGTAGACCTTGATCGCGTCCGCAGCCTTTTTCATGATGCCCGCACCCGCATCGATCCCGACGATGCGCCCAGAAAAGTCCGCCTTATGCGCCTGCAGGTCGGCAATGCTGTCGATGGAGACATAGTCGGGTACGACGAGCCCTATCTTTGCTCCAAGATAGTTGGCGCCAAGGTCGTGGACCTGATCCTTGTATCGTTCCCAGTAAGCGGCGTGTGAGTTGGGCAAAGCCGCCGCGAGAATGATATCGAGGTCACCTCGCGCGACGCCGCCCCACATGATGCCAGGTGCTGCGGGAATAAGCTTGACGGGATATCCGAGGCGCTTCTCGATGACTTGTGCCGCCACCGTTGCAGACGCGACGCTGTCATCCCAGCCTTGCACATAGCCAAGGTTCAGCGTCGGCTTTGAGTCCGCCATCGAGTTTCCGGTGATGAGACCGGTGAGCGCGAATGCGCCGGCCAGAACAAGCTTCTTGAGATGTTTCATTTGGTTCTCCTTTTCCCTGGACATGTGGAGTGGTATTTCCTACTGGTGCTCAACATTGTGGCGACCTCGTCTCGATCAATTTGATCCCTCATCGCCTGGAACCGATCGAAGTGAATCTCACGAGTGAAATTTCAGAGCAACGGGACTCAGCGGTTTCTTTCCGAGTACCAGGTCGCTGGCGCGTTCGGCCAGCATGATCGTCGCGGCGTTGATATTGGCGCTTGGCACGGACGGCATGACGGAAGCGTCAATGACTCGAAGTCCGTCCACTCCCAACACCTTGAGATCAGCGTCTACGACCGTCATTGGGTCGTTTCCTGATCCCATGCGGCACGTGCCACATGGGTGGTAGGCGCTGGCGGCATCTTCGCGGATGAACTCATCAAGGCGTTCGACGTCAGTTGTGTCGACTCCTGGCATGTCTTCCCGAAAGTGATAGCGTCGGAACGCTGGCTGGCTGGAAAACAGAAGCCCCAGACGTACTGCCTCACGCATGACACGCCAGTCTTCTTCAGTGGCAAGATAATTCGGGTCGATCAGAACAGGATCATCAGCCCTGCCACTTCTGAGGCGTACCTGTCCTCGACTCGTCGGACGCATCGGGCCAACGCCGATGCGATACCCATTTGTATGCCTGGTTGGCGTCCAGTCCTTGTTGAAGAACACGGGAAAAAAATGGAACTGGATGTCTGGATGCGGAATGTCCAGTGCGCTTTTCAGAAACGCACCGACGTGGCATTGATTCACCGCCGCGACGCCCGTTTTGCAACCGAACCACTGAACTCCGGCGATCAGCATTCTGTGCAGTTGAAGTTCCCGGTTCAACGATACCGGCTCACGAGTCTCGATCTGAATGTGGCACTCAAGATGGTCCTGAAGGTTTGACCCGACGCCGCGAAGATTCACGCGTGAGTCGACGCCGTGTTCGCTGAGATGCTCCCCGGGCCCAATCCCCGACAGCATCAGCAGTTGTGGAGAGCCAAAAACGCCAGCACAAAGCAAGGTTTCCCTACGTGCCACAACGTTCACGAGCTCACCATGCCGCTTCACGTTGAATCCGGTGGCTCTATTCCCGACGAAGTTGATTCTGCGCAGGGTACTGTCGGTCCAGACAGTCAACCGGTCGTCATCGGGCCGGCTATGCAGGTACCCATACGAGGCGCTATTTCGAATACCTCTGTCAACGCTCATTTCAAAACGCGACACGCCTTCCTGCTGATATCCGTTAACGTCTTCGGTCAGCGGATAGCCTGCCTGCTGTCCAGCAGCCAGGAAGGCCCGGTTCAGAGGGCTCAGGCGCTCCTGGCGCTGTGCGCGAATAAATCCCTCCGCACCGCGGTACTCGCTTTCGACCTCGCTTCGCTCGATCTTGCGGAAATACGGGAGACAGTTTTCCCATCCCCAGCCTGTTGCACCTTCCTTTACCCATCGCTCGTAATCCAGTGGATGACCTCGCAGCCATGTCATACCGTTGATCGATGAGGACCCCCCTAGTACGCGTCCGCGGGGCTGTGTTATCCGGCGGTCATTCAAATGATGTTGCGGCTCAGTCTGGAACCAATAGTTATACTTCGAGGTCGGCCGAAAAATCGATCGCAGCCCGGCAGGCATCCGAATGATCCAGGAGTTATCGCTCGGCCCCGCTTCGATGAGCAGAACCGTGTGGCCGGCGTCAGCCAGTCTTCGAGCCAATACGCAGCCCGCCGAGCCTGCGCCTCCGATAACATAGTCGAATATCGCCGTCTGGCTCATGCGCTCACCCGCGAAGCACGGTTGCCGCTCGTGGGCACATCGGCGTGATAGCAGTATCTAGTTTCGATCTCGGCGTCGATTTTCCACGTTGCCTCGGCACCCGTGGCTATTGACACAAAATCACCCGCTTCGATATCAACAACCGTCCCATCTGGGAAAGTTAGACGTGCCCTCCCCCTCACAACGTAAAACGAAGCGCCAGGGAAATATCGATGGACATAGCTGTCGTCATTGCATACCCACGTTGACCACTCAATCGTTTTTCTTTCAATATCTTTAGTAGCACGAATGTTGTAAATCGGCGCAGTGCTGAAAAAATACTTCTTGGTGGACATGACCTGAGACCGGGATCGAGAAAAATGTGGAAATCGACGATTGCCCGCTTATCTTCAAAGATAGTCGAGCTCAAACGGACAGTCAGAAAGAGCGACTGGGCCGGTTGATGTAATCAAGGCGGGTTGTTCGAGCTTGACACCATCTGGACCTCCGACCGCGCCAATATAGCTTTCAACACAAACGGTCATACCCTCCACGAATTCGCCAGGGTACTGCCACGCCGGAGCATCCTGTCGGAAATAGACGAGTGGGTATTCCACGCCAAAACCGATTCCGTGAACCATCTCCGCGTAACGGTTGGGGACGTAGAGATCCGGCATCTGCCACGACGCCTGGACGTATTCTTCGAAAGTTAAGCCTGGGCGCAGCAACGACAGATTGTGTTGCAACTGCTCGTAAGCGAGAGCGTAGTTGGTCCGCTGCTCGGGTGTCGGACGACAATCTCCAATAACGAACGAGCGAGTCTGGTCAGTGAAGATGCCGTTTGGACCCACCAGATCGCTGTCAAACACCAGCATTTCCCCTGCTTCAATGATCTTGGCGGACGCTTCCGTGAACCACGGATTGGTGTGATGGCCAGACGCGAGGCATCGTGTCTCCTGATGTTCACCACCGTGTTCGATGTTGTACTGATTCAGCAGAGAGAGGAGATAGTTTTCCGACACTCCTGGTCTGGCATGCTGACGCATGAAGGTAATGGCATCGGTGCAAACTTGCATCGAGCCACGAATGATCTCAATCTCTTCGGTTGATTTGACAGATCTTGCGAGTTCGAGAGGACCTTTGGCGTCGACCACATGTACGCCTAGCCGGTCGAGCGCTCGCAATGGCAAGAGATCGGCCCGGTCCAGACCGAGCGTGGCATCCTGTCCGCAGACTTCCCGCAGGAGGTCAGCTATCTCGGACGCCCATAGGGTTGCGTGTTCAGCGGCCCGGCTTCCGGAGCCGAAGTAATCCCATGATTTCGCGGGTCTCGTTTCACTGATCAATGTGTTGCTGTCGGAAAGGTGCATCGCACCACCGTAATCGAACAGAACAACGGGGCCAGAAACCGGAACGAACACGTAGCGGACCATATGGTGCGAACTCCACACCTGCATGTTGCGACTGCCGGTCGCGTATCGAAGGTTCAGCGGGTCAAACAGAATGGCGGCGTCGACACCTGCTTCCGCGAGCATCAAGCGCGTTCGCTCGAGCCGATAAGCGCTCACCCTGTCGTAACCGATTGCCTCCATTTCCTTCCTCATCAAGACTCAAGCGTCACTGGTGAGTTTGAAGATACCCGGTCGAATTTCAGTCGGCAAACGAAAGTATCTGACGCGGTACTTCAAATTTTTTGAATCACGCGTCGGGAGCAATCTGCGGGCCGTGACGGGACGCTGCGTCGCAGACGGGGACCAAATATCGGCTGAATGGCGCGTTAGGGCAGATGGTCCGGCTGGCCGATTTCCCGCTATCTGCCTTTCAAAGGCGATGTCGAAAAGTACCGCCGCTCACCCATTACGCTCACTAATGCTGAAAGCGCGGACGAATATGTCCTGCCGCGTCGAACAAAGACCTGAGCGCGTGCGGACTGCAGAATCGGGTTCGAGCTCGGCAGCGCAAAAAGGCTAGCCTGATTCAATTCAGGCTGAACCGATATCTTCGGCAAGAAGGTCACAGCGTCGTTCGTGGCGGCAATCGCTTTAAGCGCACGCACCGAATTTGCCACAAAGCGCGCCTCCACCTCTATCCTTTCAAGAGTCATCCTGTTTAATGGTCGCTCCGCTAGGAGGCCAATAGCACAGCCGATGATAAGGCGAGCGCTCGTTGAGGCTCGCCGGTCACCGGATTTGGCATACACCTTCTTCCGCTTAAACCTCTACCCTTTGCGCCACGACGCCATGGCCTGAAAAACGCCATCACGCCTGACCAGCGCATGAAAGAGCGCGGCTGCGATATGAAGAACGATCAGCGCAAAGAAGCACAGCGCAAGAAATCTGTGCGCATTCCAGAGCAGCGTGTGCAGTTCGTTGCTGTGAGGCAAAAATGACGGCAGTCGAATGCCGGCCACCACGACGGGATAATCGGCTGCTGACAGCATGCCCCAGCCGAGTAGCGGAAGTGCAAACATCAACGCATAGAATGCTACATGCGAAAGATAAGCCGCAAGCTTCATCGGCTCAGGCATATCTGATGGTAGTGGCGGCGCACCTCGCACAAGTCTTACTATCAGCCGGATCAGCGCGAGCACGAGAATCAGCATGCCCAACGGTTTGTGAATCGAAACCAGCGTGAGATAGTCGGGCCGAACGGTCGACACCATGCCAACGCCAATAAACAGCATCGACAGAATGCATATCGCCATGATCCAGTGCAAAGCGCGCTGTATTGGCGTGAAGCGCTTGTGGCTCGATGTCATGGCTTGCCCCCTGCGGTTGGCGTGTGCGGATAGTCTTTGTCCTCGGCGGTCCGACGGTTGAACGATACCGAGTAGGCCGCCGAGCGCGCAGCGGGGAACGGATCGTCAGAAACACGAATGCCCGAAGGAAGCACTGTCGGATCGAAGTTGAGATCACGGCACGGCCCATTGGCTTCGGGTTCGATGGCGTTGACCACCAGTGTGCCGGCCTCCACTTTGCGGCGATCATCAGGCCAGGCTTTGCTCGGATCGGCAGTCGGGTCACCCGGATTGGCGAGGGTGACGATCATCGTCCAGCGTTGCGGAGCGCTGCTCACCCGCTGCGTAATGTCCGAAGCAAGGAAGTCGGGGCTGCGCTGTTTAAGATCGTCCGGAGAGACAGGCTCAGGCTTCGCTTCCGGTACAAAGGACCAGCGCACGACCTGATCCTGTCCTTCTGCGTTCGTGAAGATAAAGCTGTTGAGGCTGTTATACCGCTCTTGCGCATAAGACGCCGTCCAGGGTGCGCCGGTTGCCCACGCACCGAATCTCGCAAACTCAGGGTGGGCGGCAATGAAGTTCTTCATCGCGTCGGGGTCGTCCGTTCGCGCCGAAGCTTGCAACAGGGCATAGAAGCCTTGGGGCGTCGCAACGGGGAAGAAAGGCGCATCGATCATCGCCGAGCGCCATTCGTTTCCATCCTGTGTGACCACACGCAGGCTGAGGCCGCGAACGCGCACGGCAGCGTCTTTGGCTTTGGCATCCGGCGTGGCCAGATTGAACCGTCCTGTGACCGGATACGAGCCCGGCGCAAACATCTGCGCCTTTGACAGCGCTGCTGCGCCTCCATTCGACTCGAATGTGCCGGTAAAACAGACGCCTTTAGCGTGGTTACGCCGGAAACCCAAAGCGGGTCCGCCTGGAGGCGCCAGGCCATTGACGATTTTTGCGGGGGTCAGGCGGTCTGGCGAAAGCCAGCCTGCGGTGTAGGCGAAGGCAAGCACTACCACGCCAACGACAAGTGCGATCAGGGCCAGCGAACGCGTAACGGAAACGTTGGAGCTCGGTCTGTCGGTCATGGGACTCTCGATCAAGAGTGCAGGTAGCGAAAATCTAGCAGCATTATGAAACTCGTGCCAGGAAGATGCGCGTTGAACCGGCACTCGTCTCGCTTCCCCCTACCCCGCCACCCGCCATCCCGGCAAATCAGCCGAGACGCTTCGTACATTGACTAAGGGAAATCCTTCCCATCCAGTCAATTGACAATTCCCCATTGTGGGAATATAAATTCCATCCATGCGATCCCATTCGTGACACGAAGCACGGCTTTGCGCATGCGATCGTGTCTCACGCGCTTCGGTCTCGAAAACCGTAATCGCATCTTCGGCAAAGTTTGCCGATAGAGAAAGCGCCGGCGACCAACCGCGCACCAAGGAAACGCGAAAAGGCTGGAGGTCGCCGAACGTTAGGTGGAAATGCTTTCCAGACCGCTTCACATCAGTTAGTACTATAAAATATACATTGGAGACAGGCATGAATCGGATCACGGCGATCTCAGGCGTTCTCGTAGCTGCGCTCGCTTCAACGTGGTGCAGCGCGGCCCGCGCCCAGAGTGTCACGCTATACGGAATCATCGATACGGGCATTGAATACGTGAATCACGCGAACCCGACGGGCGGTTCGCTCGTGCGAATGCCGAGCACCACCGGCGAGCTACCCTCGCGGTGGGGTCTGAAAGGCTCAGAGCCGCTTGGCGAAGGCTACAACGCGGTGTTCACGCTCGAAAGCGGTTTTGCAACCGGCACAGGCAGCCTCAATCAGGGTGGCCGCTTGTTCGGCAGACAAGCCTTTGTCGGGATCGACGGTCCGCTCGGTGCGTTGACCTTCGGTCGGCAGTATTCAATGCTGTTCTGGTCGCTGCAGCCCGCCGATATCGTCGGCACCAACATCTATGGACTGGCTTCGCTCGATGCATGGATTGCAAATCCTCGCAGCGACAATACGGTCGTCTATCAGAAGCACGTCGGAGGCCTGACGGTCGGCGCAAGCTACTCGTTCGGTCGGGACGCGTCACCGGCAAACGGATTCAATACGCCCGGAGATGGAACCTGCGCAGGTAGTATTCCCGGCAATGCCGCGGCATGCCGGGAATGGTCGCTTCTGCTGAAATACGACGCCAGAAGCTGGGGCGCCGCGGCGAGCTACGATCGCCAGAATGGTGGTCCGGGTGCCGCGGCTAGCCTCTTCAACGGCCTGACACCCGTTGCTCTGACCAGCAGCGGCAATCGGGACGCACGTCTGGTGCTGGACGGGTATGCGAAGGTGGGCAAGTTCACCTTCGGGGCAGTATGGCTGGATCGTCATGTGAACTCGGCCTCAACGACAACACCCACCATCACGTCGAATCAATATGCGCTGGAGGCGGACTATCAGATGTCGCCGGCGCTGTTTTTCGACATGCTGCTGCAGCGGGTTATCGATCGCCAGCAAGATACGCGAGCAAGCATGGAAGTGGCCCGCGCCACCTACCTTTTGTCGCCGCGCACGGCAGTGTATGCGCAACTTGGTTTTCTGCAGAACAGCGCCAAGGCCGCTTATTCCGTAAGCGGCGGCGGAGCGTCCACGCCAGGCAAAGGGATGAGTCAGGTGGGCAGCATGCTTGGCATCCGGCACTCGTTCTAGCCGCTCCCCGATGAACGGCCGCCTGCTCGGTTGTTTCGAGGCTGGCCGTTCTGAAGCAAGCCTTCCGGCTACTCCGGAATGCTGGCCAGTTCGGGATCGATCTCGGCTAGCAGCCTCACATCTTCCTCGGGATGCTTGATCAGAAACTCCGGCAGATTCGCGACCCAATGCTGATTTGCAAACGGCGGGTTCCAGATCCTCGGTTGCCAGCGATCGTCCAGACAGTCGGTATCGGCCGAATACTCGGCCTCACCGCCTGCTGGATTGTTGATGTAAGCGTAAATCGTCGAAGAAAGCCGATGCCGCCCCAGCCCCAGGTTGCTTGTCCAGCCCGTGCGTTGCATATGATTCGCACCCGCTACAAGCTCATCCAGATTTTCGACGCCGAACGAGATATGGACAAATCGGGCGCGCGTGTCTTTTAGCCAGAACAGGTTGTGATGATCGGACCGCCCGTCGGCTCGGAGAAATATGCCGCGATCGCGTGAAACATCCGTTATGCGGAACTTAAGTCGATCCCGATAGAACCGGGCCGCCTTCTCGTATTCCGGGCAGGCAAAGACGACATGATGGATGAGCTGAGGCGCCGCGCGCTTGAACCATTTACGGTGGCGATTCCAGCGTAGCGAGCGGCCAGGCGAGTTGACCAGCTCTTCGTCCGAGATCAGCGGTTGGCGTTCGAAGAGACCAAACCCGATTGACAACCCCGCATCGTCGACACAATAGATTCGCCCGTAAGCGTCTTTTTCGACGGCCCGGTCGCGGCGCAGGTCAGCCTCGATCGCGTCGAGGCTTGCCTGACTATCGACTCCCCAGATAACCTGCCGGACACCCGGCCCAGAGCCGAAAGACGGCGGCAGCGCGGAATCTGTACTCTGCCGCAGAACTACGTTCGAACCTTCGCGTAGTCTGTACTCTACGGCATCGGTATCTTCTCTCACCAGGCCAAAATCATCGAAGAACTGTGTGCAGCGCGCCATATCGTCGACGCCGAACACCACTGTTTGCACACCCAATATAGCCATTTGTGTCTCCATTCAAGAACGCGAAAAAAGCCGCTTATTCCAATTCTCCGAAGCGGCCACGCTGTCACAAAGACAGCTTCAAACGGAGATTTCTTCGAGAATGCGGCCCTTGGTTTCGATTGCGGCAACGGCAACCGTCAGGCCACCGATCAATCCCATCACGGCAAGGAAGAGAAACACCGCACCAACGCCGATGTGGCTAAGGAGTGCTCCAATCACAAGCGGACTCACCACCTGAGCGATACGCAGCCAGGCCATGGCCGCGCCTGCACCTAGCGCCCGCATGCGGGTCGGATAAATTTCAGTGGCATAGGTATGGATACTGCCGAGCCCAATGGCGAGCAGGTAGTTGCTCACCGTCAGCAACGACACCACTGCGAGCATCGGCACCTGCCCGGCCAACCCCAGCACGATCAGCGGCACGGCGCTGCCGAACAACGACAACATGAAAGTGCGGCGACGGCCGATGCTGTCGATCACGAGAACGCTCGTAATGGCACCAGACAGGCCCGCGATGCCCAGCACACTGCTGAGTAGGAACGTGTTGGTGAGGGTGACGTGATAAACGGTCTTGTAGATCGTCGGCAGCCAGGTGATCAGCGCATTGCCACATGCGGAAATGCAGAACATCAGGACCCAGATGCAGACGGTACGAACCGCATAGCCGTTGCGGAACAGATCCGCAAAGCGGCCATGCCGCCGCATAGGATGAAGTGTGAGCGGGCCGACCGCCGGAAGGGTTCGCGTGCCCTGCTTCGATATAGCCGTCTCGATACGCTCCGTGGCAGCGGTGGCTTCATCGATCCTACCTCGCAACGCTAGCCATCGCGGCGATTCCGGGACCACGCCGCCAATCACAAAGATCAGCAAGCCCGGCAGCGCGCCCAGGTAAAACATCGATTTCCAGCCAAACTGCGGAATCAGCCAGACTGCAGCGAATGACGTCAGAAAAAGACCGGCGGCGAATATGCTCTGTAACGAACTGATAACGCGACCACGAAAACGGGCCGGCGTTAGTTCGTTGACCAGGGTGGCGGCAACCGGCACTTCGCCGCCGAGTCCCAGCCCCTGGATCAGGCGCAGGATAACGAAGGTCATGTAGCTGCCGGCGAACGCGGTCGCCAGGCTAAGAACAGCCATGATACCCAGCGCGAGACGCAGTACACGAAGGCGCCCGAAGCGTTCCGACAACCAGCTCAAGCCGATCGCTCCGACGATCTGCCCAAGATACCCGATGGAAAAAACCAGCCCGACCTGACCCGGGGAAAAGTGCCAGAGCTCGATCAGTACAGGCAGCACGAGCGCAATGGCCAGCGAGTCGAACGCATCGAGCAAATGCGCGATACCAACCACGGCAACCAGGCGCACATGCCAGGAAGAGAACGGCAGCCGCTCGATACGTGCGGTGATTTCCGCCGCAGCGGCCGCATGATTGGCATCGGCCGCTGTTGCCGGCGAATGGATTGCATGCTCCTCGGTGGGAACAATTGCTTTTACCGTCAACACGTCAAGTCTCCTGATATCGTCTGCCCGCCGACGAGGGCAGTTATTATTGAACGTCGATTCCGACGGTGAATGAATCTAAGCTTGTTCCACCATGCGGCCGATGGCTGGCCAGGGATCGACGGAAATCTCTTCGAACGGCGCCCGATCCACCGCCGTCATGCTGTTGACGATTGCGCGCTCGACCGCTGGGCGTTTTCGCGTGCGCTCGTACCATGCCGCCACATGAGGATAGGAATGCCACATCGGCGCGAGGCGCAACATGTCCAGACGGATCACGTAGGGTATGACCGCGATATCCGCGAGCGAGAATTCGCCGCCTGCCAGATAGTCATGATCGAGCGTTGCACGTTCGATCGACTGCAATAGCTTGATGAAATGCCCGACTGCCTCGACACAGAATTTCGAGTCCAAGCCGTGGGCTATCACATCGCGCTTGTAGTCGGAACGCTTCTGATTCGGCGCGCCCGATAGATAGCTTTCGCGGTTGACCGGATCCATTTTCTGGAAGCGTGTCCGGAATGCGATAGCAAAAGTCAGCACCGTGCAGGCGTTGTGCACGTACTCGTCGATGAACTTGTTGAACAGCCGCACGGTAACGCGACCCATCGGGTCTTTGGGCATCAACCGCACGTCAGGAAAACAGTCCTCGAGATAGTAGAGAATGACTGACGATTCGATGACAGGCTGTCCGTCATGGATCAACGTCGGCACCACACCGTTCGGATTGAGCTTGAGATAAGCCTCGTCGAACTGGTCGCCGCGTAGGGTCATCTGATGACTTTCCCAATCCAGGTCCTTTTCTGCCAGTTCGATCCTGACTTTCTGCGCGCAGACGGAGTTCACCGTGTGATAAAGCTCAAGCATTGACTTTCTCTCCTATCCGCTGAACACTGTCAATGATTTAATTCCCATTTATGGGAAATGTCAATATGCTTCGACTGCGGGTACCGCCAACCTCGTCCTCACCACAGTCGCGGATTGGGCATAATTCCGCTGCGATGCTCCAATCCTCCGAGTACGATTACCCGTCACCACCAGGAAAAGAACCACCCGGATATGCCAGCCCGAAAAACTGAAAAGACTCGACGCCCGCAAGGCCGCCCGTCCACTGCTGGCGCCGTCGGCAAGGAAGCTATCCTGGCCGCGGCGCGGGAGACACTGAAAACCGTACCGCCAGGAGAGATCACGTTCCAGCAGGTGGCGCTGCTGGCAGGCATCGACAAGAAGTTGATCCGCTACTACTTCGGTCAGATGCCGGATCTTCTCAAGGTGGTCGCCATCCAGATCACGGAGGAACTGCGCAACCGCTTCATCGCCTCCAACGTCCACGACGGTTCCGTCAGAGATCGTCTGCGTCTGCGCATCTCGATCTTTTTGGACTTTTTCGGGAGCAACCCGCACTACCATCGTCTGGTGGTCGACTATCTCTTCAACACGATCGGCCCCGAACGCGATGCCGCGCTCGAGAGGTTCCGGCATTCCATCGGCGAATTGCAGACGCTCCTGAGCGGTGAACACGCTACCGGACAGGCCTATCCACTGGATGCGCGATTCATTCACGTTTCGATTGCCGCGCTTTGCGAATTCATGTTCAGCGCGAAACCTGTCTTCACTGCATTGTTCGGAAACGAAGTCGACTCCCCCGCATTCAAGGAACGATTTTGCGACTTCGTCACCGATCTGGTGATGGGCTCAGCCGCAATCAACGTAGCGGCGAGCGGCAAAAGCGTGAACAAGCCATCGGTGGCCGCGCGAACGCCGCGCAAGCGATAACCAGTAAGCGTGCTCCCGTCACTGCTCTCCGACACGCTCTAGATCGGCTCCGCGAGGCGCCGTTCGTGCGGCCGCGGCTGCGGGTCCTGAAAGGCAGCGCGCATTCGCTCATTGCGCAGTTCGCAAAGGACGGGATCGTCGAGATTGCCGTCCTGTCCGATCTGGTGCGAGATGTCCTGCACGAATTTGCAACGCTCGTAGCGGCGTTCCATGAACCTCGCGAGCGTTTTCTCCACGCCCTCACCCTCCGCGATCAACTCTGCCAGCACGACCGCGTCCTCGATCGCCATGGTCGCTCCTTGCGACACGTGTG
This sequence comes from Paraburkholderia sp. SECH2, assembly GCF_030464795.1. NCBI lineage: Bacteria > Pseudomonadati > Pseudomonadota > Betaproteobacteria > Burkholderiales > Burkholderiaceae > Paraburkholderia > Paraburkholderia sp. SECH2. The sequence goes on along the minus strand of NZ_JALPRH010000004.1, from coordinate 284,435 downwards.
GACCGGAGGCATGCGCGGCATCGCCGATTAGCAACACACTGCCTCGATACCAGGGCGATGGAATGATGACCTCCTCGATCGGGCCATAGATGACGCGCGCCGGGTCTTCGATCTGTTCGCGGATCTGTGTGACGAGAGGCGCAGTAAATGATTGCAGGCGTTCGCGCAGCAGACGTGGAAGCTGAGCGGCTTGGAAGCGCGGATTGCCGGGTTCATTGGTGACCAGCAGGAGATACATCTGGTCCTTGGAGACCGGCATGATCCCCGCTTTGACCCCCACGCCGAAATACATGATCTGATGGTCGATCTCAGCAGGCCGGGTGGTCGTAAAACGCCAGACACCGTGGCCCGTGTATTGAGGGTCGAACTGACTGCCGAATAGCAGCGTCCGGATCCGCGAGCGGATGCCGTCTGCCCCGACGACGAGATCGTATCTTTCCCGCGAGCCATCGGTCAGTGTCACGTCCACCTCGTCGCCGACCTGTTCAAGCGCCTGCACGCTCAACCCCAGCCGAATCCTCGCGCCCACAGCAGTAGCCGTCTCCGTCAGGATGCGGTGCAGCGCCGTGCGCGGCAAACCGTTGACGGCAGGAATATCCGGACTTGCGATCCGCAGCAGCTTCATCCTGGCAATGAACCCGCCGTCACTGTCGTTCATCACGTAGTAGTCGATCTGAAGCCCTTCGGCGAGACAACGCTCCATCAGGCCAAGACCGTTCAACGCACGCAGCGCATTACCGGGCTGGATGATGCCCACACCGTAGACGTTGTGTTCAGACTTGATCTCGACGATTTCAGCCTGAGTCCCCCGGCGCCCCAATGCGACGGCCAGTGACAGACCGCCGATGCCTCCACCTACAATCAGCACCCGCCTAATCGGCTTCATCATATTTCCTTTCATAGTGTTCAACTGCTGAGGATCTTCATTCATAAATTTGCGAATCATGCAGGCAGTGCGGCAATAAATCACCGGCAGGTGGTCCGTACCGACTACCGGTGTCTTTGCGTCATCCGACCGCGGTCATCGCGTCGCCCGCGATCGTCACCGGCGCGGCATCGATCAGGACAAAAGCGATGACACATGGCGCATCACCTCGATTGACCCAGTTGTGAATCGTGCCGCGCTGCACGAGCACATCTCCAGCGCGCAGCACCACGGCCTCATGATCGATTTCCATCGTGATCTCACCGGCGAGCACGATGGCGTAGTCGATCGAATCAGTTCGATGATTGCGCGGCGCGACACCCGGCGCGTATTCGATGACACGGAAGACTGAGCGCCCTTTCATCGCCGTGCCCACGATCTGTTTCGCCCCGTCGTTGGGGTCGTCGTTATCGGCCGGCAACGCCGCCGACCAGATATTGCAGACCGTGGCGCCTGGACGGAAGCTGACAACATCCTTGGACGATTCGTCGATCAGGATCGTGGCCTCGCCGTTCGGCTTGTGTCCGGTGACTACCCTTCGAATCTGCATTGCCTGCTCCTCTCAATCGTTAGTTCCGGGGATATGGGGAAGCGTCAGATAGGACGCACGGGTCCCGCCGGTCAGAATGCGACTGCTGCCCTGGAAGGTCGCGCCGCCGCGGTCGGATGCATGCTTGTGCAGGATCCGGCCCGGAATGTCGGGGAACTCGAAATCCTTGCCCATAATGGTCAACACCAATCGATAGCCCTTCGGAAAAACCATCGACGTTGGCCAGATCTCGACGTCCACTTCATAGAACTCACCCGGCACCAACGGTTCGACCCGGTCATGAGTGTGGAAGGGACGTAGCGCATTGCTCCGCTGTGGATCGAGCCTGCGATGCGACACGCGCAGCCAGCCGCGCGACACGGGAGACGCTTCGTGCGCACCATTGATGACGAGCTCCTTGCCGGCCGCATCGACCATACGCAAGACGGCAAACAGGTCCATGTCCTCCGTCGATGAAGACAGCCAGAGATGGGCCGTGATGAAGCCGGTAAATTCGGTATCGACTGCGAAGGGTGCTGTCGTGAAGCTCACCCCGTCTCCCATGGCGTCGAAGATCGCGCTGCACTCCTCTGCGGGACAATCGGTGGAGAGCATGCCCGACGCGACGTCGAGGTAGTGGCGTGTGGGTTGCGTCTCCGGCAGCGGGAACGACGCCGCTGTGCGCACCCGATCGCCTCGAGGATCGCGCACAACGAGCCGCACTTCAGGCTCGTTCTGCCAGCCGTTCTGCTCATCGCGCAGAAAATGATTGAAGAAGCGCTTCTGCATGGCGACGTATTCGGGAAGATAGAACCCCTCCCAGTGCTTGCCGACGTGCAGGGAGAGCCACTTCTGCTGCGAACCCGTTCCGAGAAAACCCTCGATGTTTCCGCGCAGATGCATGCCGGGACCGCCCCAATTGCCGGCCGACAGCACCGGCACCTCGATACGATCGAGCACCGGCGTTCGTTCGCGCCACCAGGCGCTATCCAGCGAGTGCCGCAGGATATCGGCGACGTAGTCAGTGCGATTGGCGATGAGTTCCTGCTCACTCAATGCTTCTTCGCCGGTGACACGCTTGCCGGTTTCCCGTTCCCGATGCGGTGAGGCGCCATTGCCGTGCTGCACGGCGAGACATTGCTTCGGCCACCAGTAATTAGCGAAACCGCTGCTCAGGATGCCGCCGTGATGCGTGCTGTCGCGGTAGTAGTCGGTATAACCCTCCCAAGGGCAGATCGCTGCCAGATGAGGTGGTCTCAGCGTCGCGACGCGCCACTGCGTCACGGCGTAGTAGGAAATACCCAGCAAGCCGATTTTGCCGTTCGACCAGGGTTGCCGGGCCGCCCATTCGATGGCGTCGTAGTAGTCCACGATCTCGCGCGGCGAGCGAGGATCCAGGTAGCCGGGCGACTTGCCGCTGCCCCTCGAATCGATCTGGATGATCACAAAACCATCAGGAACCCACCGTTCAGGATCGGCCGTTTCCCAGCGAAGATATTTGCCCGTGGAGCCGTTGCTGCAAAGGTCCGGATACACGCTGACTAGCTGATCCCATTGCGTCTTGAAGCCGTCCTCGAAATGGAGATCCTTGCCGTATACGCCCTGCGCCATGATCACAGGAAAGTTGCCTTCTGCGTCCGGACGGAATACGTTCGCACGCAGAACGAGCCCATCGCTTACGGGAATCGGAACGTCCTGTTCGAAGATCATGCCGTAGGAGTTTTTATGATCCAGCTCGCTTCGTTCCAATCCTGTTTCTTCAGTCATCCTCATCCTTATCTCCACTTCTTTGCACTGGACCGATGCCTTCATCGGTCGCTGTTCTGAACAGCCCGGAACACGTAGCCCATCCAGACCGTGGACGACACCGGTCGCCCATGCTTTCGTGCAATATATTCCCCATAATGGGAATATGTCAAGACGGTACTCGCTCCTTCGCTGGCTGTCCTCCCTCACGGAACAACAGCCTCGACGGCGAAGAGAAATCCGGCTTCCATGGAAGCCTTAGGATTTCAGTTGAAAAATTCCTTATTTTAGGAATAAACTGACGGCAGCACGATCCGCTAACAACAGAACTGGAGAACTTGGAATGTCTGATCGACCCGTTTTACTTGGGATCTCGGGAAGTCTGCGTAAGGCCTCGCACTGCACGGCGATCCTGAAGAACATCGTCGATGCCGCTGAGAGCCGCGCGACGCTCGAATTTTTTCCCCTCGACGCTGTGCCCTTGTACAACCAGGATCTCGATAACGAATCGCCTCCCGAGTCGGTGACTGCCCTGCGGCAGGCAATCGAACGCGCGGCAGGTCTGGTGATCGTCACGCCGGAATACAACTACGGCATGTCCGGTGTTCTGAAGAACGCGCTGGACTGGGCGTCCAGACCCTACGGAAAATCAAAGCTGAAGGGGAAAGCCGTGCTGACGCTCTCGGCATCGCCGGCCTTTACGGGAGGGGTGAGAGCGCAGGCGCAACTCAACGAAGCGCTGCTCTCGAACGCTGCTTTACTCGTATTGCGTCCGCAGATTGTCATCGGCATGGTGCATGAAAAAATACGGGACGGTCGGGTTGTCGATCAGGAGACCGCAAGATTTATTGCCGAAGGATTGAACGATCTGCTCCGCGATATCGCCAGCAAAGCAACAGTCGCTGATCAGGAAGCCTGAACCATGGCAACCGGGATAACCCCGGCAGAGTCGTCGTCTCAATCGACGCAACGGAGATAACATGAAACTTCTGTCTTACGAGTTCGAAGGTGCTTCCCGTCTAGGGGCGCTCGTCGATGATGGTGTCGTCGACATCGGCAGGCGGCTGGGTGTGAACAGCCTGCGCCACCTGCTCGAAGCCGGGAAACTCGGCGCGGCGACTGAACTCGTTGGAGCACAGCCCGACCACGTCCTGGGCGACGTGGCCTTCCTGCCGCTCATCCCGGACCCGGCCCATTTTTATTGCGTTGGCGTCAACTATGCGGATCATTTGAAGGAGGTCCAGGATGCCGGCATCGTACGCCCGAAACCGAAGCACCCGTCGCTGTTTCCCCGCTTTCCGGAATCGCTGGTCGCGCATGACCGGCCTCTGCAAATACCGAAGGTATCGGACGAATTCGACTACGAAGCAGAACTGGCTGTGGTCATTGGAAACGGCGGGCGCTATATCGATGAAGCCGACGCGTTGAATCATGTCGCCGGATATACCTGCTTCAACGACGGCAGCGTGCGCGACTGGCAATATCATTCGAGCCAGGTGACCTCGGGCAAGAATTTCTGGCAAACCGGTGGGCTTGGTCCGTGGCTTGTCACGGCAGACGAGATCCCCGATCCGGGTTGCCTCGACATCAAGCTTTTGCTCAATGGCAAGACGCTTCAGGACAGCAATACCCGCCACCTGATCTTCAATGTCGCGCAAATCATTGCTTATGCTTCGGCACTCATCCCGTTGAAACCAGGCGACGTCATTGCCACCGGTACACCATCGGGTGTGGGTTTCTCCCGCACGCCGCCGATTTTTATGAAAGCCGGCGACATCTGCGAGGTCCAGATCGAGAAAATCGGTACCTTGCGGAATACGGTCGAGAAGGCAGTCGGCTAATCCGTTCGCCGCGCAGGCTGCCTGGCGGCAGGCGCGGCAGTGCGTGCTTCCCTGCGGCAGCGCACACTTCGGCGTCGTTCGCATCGCGCGCAAGCGGCGCCAGAGTTCCAGCTTTATGTAATAGCCACCCTGCGCCGCACTCACTACTATCAAAGGATATTGAACAACGCTGACGGTGCCCCCGCGACGCCCATCCAGCTTCGCGATCCCGAACATCCGGACCGACACAATCCTTTGAGCCGGCATGAACCAAGACGCCCTCCCTCGCCAAGGCCCCATAGACGAAGTGGACACCGTCTCATTGGCAGCCTCACTGCTATTCACGCACGGGCAGACCACGGAAAGGACGGTCGTCGCGGCGCAGCAGTTCGGGCGCACCCTTGGCGTACCGGTCAGGGTGTTGCCACACTGGGACGAACTCGTGGTCGAGCTTGACCACACCTCCTTCTCGGAAATTGTCCCGGCCGCGCCGCTAGGCGTCGACATGGGCAAGGTACTCGCCGTCCAGACAATCGTGCATCAGGTGTGCGACGGCGCCATGTCGACCACAGACGCCCGCCCGGCGCTCGTAGCGGCAGAGCGCATGCCACCCGTCGCGGTACTCCGCTTTGCTCTCTTCGCGGCCATCGGCGCTGCGTCGCTCGGCGTGATCTACGGCGTGTACGATGCGGCGAGCCTGGCGCTGATCGCCCTGAGCGCCGGCGCGGGGGCCCTGATCCGTCGCTGGCAGGCAAAGCTTGGCAGCGACCCTTTCCTCGAACCGCTGACCGCGGCCACGCTCGCCGGCGTGATCGGCGCCCTCGCGGGTCGCTTCCACCTGTCAGACGCGCAATCGCTCGTCGCGTTTTGCCCCTGCATGGTGCTGGTTCCCGGCCCGCATATCCTCAATGGTGCGATCGATCTTGCACGCACCCGGATCACCCTGGGTGTCGCGCGGCTGACCTATGCCGGTCTCATCGTGCTGATGATCTGTACGGGCCTGCTGATCGGAACCGCCGCCAGTGGCGGCGCGCTTCAGGCCGGGATGTCCGCGGCCGCGCCCGCGCCCTTCGCGGCCGATGTCCTCGCCGCAGGATGCGCGGTCGCGAGCTTCGGGACTTTCTTTTCGATGCCGTGGCGCCTGCTGCCGCTGCCAATCGCCGTCGGCATGCTGGCGCACGCCGCGCGCTGGGCGCTCGTCTCGATCCTGAGCGCCAACGCTGCGATAGCGGCGTTTTTCGCCTGCCTTCTGGTGGGCCTGATCGTCGCGCCGCTGGTCGATCGCCTGCGCCTGCCGTTCGCCGCCGTCGGCTTCTCCGCGGTCGTCTCGATGATGCCGGGCTTCTACCTGTTCCGTGCCGCAAGCACGCTGCTTGAGTTGGTCGCCATCGGACCGCGTGCGTCGGCCGACCTTGTCCCGGCCCTCGTTGCGAACGGCGCCACGGCGTTCCTGATTATCCTGGCGATGACCGTGGGACTGGTTCTGCCTCGCATGCTGTATGCGCGGTTCGCGACGGCGCGCTCGGCGTTTTGAAGGACCTTCAGACCCAAACCACGGCGAATGCTTGTTGCCTGATCCGAAAAGTAGGCAGCTTCCGGGCGACAACCATGCGACTGTCCCTTTCGCTCGGAGCAACAACCGTCACGAAGTTCTCGCACAACCTACGGTAGTCTGTCGGGAATGGTTCAGCAGCGGCGGGTCTGCGCATCGACTCCGCCAGTACGACAACGGTTATCGACACTTGATGGAGGGTACTTACTGTGGCTACGAACAATGGCGGTACGCTGTATGTCCTGCAGGCACGTCCACCGGCAATCATCGCTCTGTCGCCGGACGGTTCACACGAGGTCGTTCTCGCGAACCTCACGCGCACGCCCGACGGCATCAAGGTCGATGCTGAAAGCCAGATGGTCTACTGGACCAACATGGGAACCGGCATCCATCTGGTCGACGGCGATCCGGCTTCAGGCGCCGTTCCCCCGAACGACGGCACGATAGAAAGCGCGAAGCTCGACGGAACCGGGCATCGGGTGCTGGTACCTTCCGGTAAGGCCGGAACGCCCAAGGAAATCGTGCTGGATAAGGAAGGTGGTCACCTGTACTGGTGCGATCGCGAAGGCATGCGGGTCATGCGCGCGCGGCTGGACGGCACGGAGGTCACGGAACTCGTCCGCACCGGAAACTTCCCGGACGATACGCACGACGCGAAGCGCCATTGCGTAGGCATCGTCCTGGATAAGGCAAACGGGCATGTCTACTGGACACAAAAGGGCGCGCCGGATGCCGGCGAGGGCCGCATCTTCAGGGCGGGCCTTGAGCTGCCGCCTGGCGCGACACCCGATCGGCGCCCGGATATCGAATGTTTGCTGGCCGATCTGCCCGAGCCCATCGATCTCGATATCGATCAGCGCGACACCATGCTTTACTGGACGGATCGTGGCGACGATACGCATGACGGCAATACCCTGAATCGCGCAAGAATCACGGCGTCCGGACTGGTTGATCGCCAGGTGCTCGCCCGCGAGCTGAAAGAAGGGATTGGCGTGTCTCTCGACTCCCGCGGGCGCCGCGCATTCGTGACCGATTTGGGCGGCAATGTGCGCGAGTTGGATATCGATATGAACGAGGAGGCGCATTTCACCACCGTTGCTCATCTGGGCGTGCTGACCGGTATCGACTACGCGGAAGACATCTGAGTCGGATCCCGCAGAACCGCCCGGCTCAACGCGCCTGACGGGTCGGCCTGAACAGGATTTCGTTCAGGCCGGCATCGCCCGGTTGGCCCATCGCGAAGACCACCACGCGGGCGAACGACTCCGCGGGCATTGTCACCCACTGTAGCCACCTACGGCACACCGATAAAGTGGCTACCTAAAAATAGACAAGATCGGTCATTTAATAACACCAGTCGAGCGCCTAATCTTCACTCATCGGCCCACGAAGTGGGTCCAACCCCAAGGAGTGAATCATGGAACAACGTCTCGACTTCTATAAAGCCAACCCCGCTGCCATCAAGGCGATGCTCGGCGTCGAAGAACGCATCGGCAAATCGGCCCTCGAAAAATCGCTCACCGAACTGGTCCGTCTGCGCGCCTCGCAAATCAACGGCTGCGCGTTCTGCGTCGACATGCACACCACCGACGCCCGCAAAGGCGGCGAATCCGAACGGCGTCTGGCCACCGTCGTGGTGTGGCGTGAAACGCCCTTCTTCACCGACCGCGAACGCGCGGCGCTCGAATGGACCGAAGCGCTCACGCTGGTGTCGCAAGAACACGTACCCGACGCCGTGTGGCAAGCCGTTCGCCCGCACTTCAGCGACGAGGAACTGGTCGACCTGACGCTGCTCGTGTCCGCCATCAACGCGTGGAACCGTTTTTCGATCGCGTTTCGCAAGATCCCGGCCTAAGCGCGCCGCCGCCCTATCCCAGCGCCCCCTTTCTGCATAACCCGGAAGGAAACAAGTCATGAAAATCATGCACGTCGACGCGAGCGCCAAACGCGAGCGATCCAACTCGCGCGCGTTGAGCCAACATTTTCTGGAGCGCCTGTGTGAAGAAGGTCTGGACATCGAGGTCGACTACCTCGACGTCACAGTCGATACGCCGCTGCATGTGAACGAAGCATTCGCCATCGCGACCTACACGCCGTCGCATGAGCGCACGCCTGCCATGAAAGCACGGCGAAGCCGGAGCCAGCCTCAGCATTGGAACAGGACAGCGATGTCCTGGCACTCAGCCAGGAGTAGCCGCATGAAAATTCGTACGCTGACGGCGACAGTAGCGCTCGCCGGCCTTTCCCTCGCGGGCATCTCGCCAACCGTATTCGCCGCGGATACGGCCGCAGTGCGCGAGACGATTACGCCAGCGTTCACTGAGGCGATCGCCAACGTGCCGGGCAAAACGATGACGGCGCTTGTCGTCGACTACCCACCGGGCGGCAAGTCGCTACCGCATCGGCATGGGCAGGCGTTTGTGGTCGGCTACGTGCTGTCAGGTGCGATCCGCAGCCGTATCAACAATGGCGAGGAGCACGTGTTTCATGCGGGCGAATCCTGGACCGAGAAGCCCGGCGCGCATCACACGGTCAGCGAAAACGCGAGCGATACCGAACCCGCGAAGCTGCTGGCCATTTTTGTGGCGGACACAAAGGATAAAAAGCTGGTGACGTTCGACAAGCAATAAACGCGTAACGTGAGCTGCAGCCGCGCCCGCCTAGAACTTCGGATGACACTCAAAATTCACTGACGACGCGTGCGCGGTCATCATCTCGACGCCGCTCACCGTTTCAGTCGTGACACTGCTCTGCATGCCGCGACGCTCGCAGTAGTCGCGCGCCTCGCTTATCGCGTGTTCATGCGCACGAGCCCAGGCCATCTTCCCGCCGGTCGCGCTCGCCGCTACCGTGTAAGTGCCGGGTTTGTCGGTCGTGACGACATCGGTCGTCGATGCGCAGCCCACGAGGCTCGCGCACGCGACCACTGCAGCGATGAGCGCCCGCCCCCGGTTCGACAACAAGCTTCCGCTCTGCGGCATTTCGGACGCTCGCTCCTGATCGAGCACGGAATCTGACATATGGTTGAACATATTCGCCCACATTTTTTAACCATTTTTCCAATCTCGAAATTATGCGCAATCAGGCGCGTCAGATCAGCCTCGTCACCCGAAAACACTGTTGCACACGCCTGAACAATCGCCCGTAGTCCACGCCAGGAAGGGACTCCGCAAGTCCACGGCATAACGGATCAACATCGCGTCCCCGCGGGCCCAAACCCTGTTTTTGCGCCTCTTCCGTTTCATGCAATTTCTGCACTCTCTTCATACGAACAATGCACTGGCTTTATTCCGCCAGTTGACCGAAATTAGCACGGTCATTCCATTTTGTGGCGCGCAGGATTCGGGTCGCAGAACCCTACCCGCGATAACCCCGCAGCAAGACTGTGCAATCGAGTCCGCAACAGGCGGATATAAAAAGAGGAGACATGCATGCGTTTTATCAACCACGGCGTTTGCGGAGCCACGCTGATTCTTGCCGCTAGTGGCGCCGCGGCCGCCGAGTCGAGCGTGACCTTGTACGGTGTTGTCGACGCGAACATCCAGTATCTGGACAACGGTGGCGTCCATTCTTATGCCGAAAAGAGCGGCGGCTCGACGGGCTCCCTGTTCGGCCTGAAGGGCACTGAAGACCTGGGCGGCGGCCTGAAGGCGCAGTTCAACGTCGAAACCGGCTTTAACGTGAACAACGGCGGCTTGTTCGCCGACACCTCGGCGCTCTTCTATCGTCAGGCATGGGTCGGCCTGAGCCACGACCAATACGGTTCGTTGACCATGGGACGGCAGTACGAACCGAGTTTCCGGGTCATCTATCCATCCGATCCGTTTCGCGCGAACGAAGTGTTGTCGCCGTTCTCGGCCAACGTCCTCGCAGTCGACCGCAACACGCTGTCAACGCAATACGATTCCGGCCGCGCCAGCAATTCGATCATGTATCAATCGCCGGATATGAAAGGCCTGAAGTTGTACGGCATGTATGCGTTCTCCGCCACGGTGAGCCAGCCTATACCGGCCACGACCGGCAACATGCTGAACGTCGCGGCCACTTACTCGGGCTACGGGTTCTACGCGGGTCTTGCCTATGTGAACCAGCACCCGGGCCAGGAAACCATCGCCGGCCTGCCCACCTCGCTGAGCCTGCTGGGCACCGAGCACTTCATCGGCGCGCTCGCCTACCGGATCGGCATCGTGAACTTACAGTTCAACTATTCTTACAACCGCGCGCAGGACCCGGCGCCTGGGTCGCTGGCCGCGCACCTGGGCACCGGCCATTCGCTGAGCATTGCGGAGCTGGGCGCAACAATTCAGGCAACCCCGGCCGATACGATCACGATTGCCGGCGTTCAGCGCAGCGTGCGCGGCGCGCATGACAATACGTCGAGCATCGAAGTGGGCGCCGACCATTCGATCTCCCAACGTACGAGTTTCTACATGCGGGCGGGCTACATGAAGAACAACGGCACCGCGACGGTGAGCTGGCCGGGCGTGACCGTGACCGCCCCCGGGACCAAGCAGATTCTTGCAACGGTGGGTATGACGCATCGGTTCTAAGGCGAAACGCTGCCGCCGGGTGACGCAAGAGCCTCGCCTGGCGGCAGGTGCTCCCGAAGGCAAAACACTTTCGGAATCGCGCTCCACCGACTAGTCTGTATGCACATCAAGCAAACAGACCGGACGCTGAACCGGAGGAGACGTCGATGGATCTCGAAGCACGCACCATAACCCGCGTGACGGTTCGGCTCGTACCGTTCCTGATCGTCTGCTATTTCATTGCCTATCTCGACCGGGTCAACGTCGGTTTTGCTGCACTGCAGATGAACAAGGCGCTCGGCCTGTCTGCCAGCGCGTTCGGCTTCGGCGCCGGCATTTTCTTCATCGCGTATTTTTTCTTCGAAGTCCCGTCCAATCTTCTGCTCGAGAAATTCGGTGCGCGACGCTGGATCGCCCGGATCATGTTCACGTGGGGGATCCTTGCCGGCGCGATGGCCTATATCCCGGACATCGCACGCTTCACCGGCCTCTCGCCCGCGCACGTGTTTTATGGCTTGCGCATTCTGCTGGGCGTGGCCGAAGCGGGCTTCTTCCCCGGCATCATCTTTCTGCTGACGCTATGGTTTCCCGCCGCCTATCGCGCCCGCGTGGTCGGCTATTTCATGGCGGCGATTCCTTTGTCCACGGTAATCGGCGGCCCGATTTCCGGCGCCCTGCTCTCGATGGATGGACGCGGTGGACTAGCCGGCTGGCAGTGGGTCTATCTGATCGAGGCGCTGCCCGCGCTGGTGCTCTCGTTCTGCGTGCTGTTCTATTTGACCGACAAACCGGCGGACGCCACCTGGCTTGCCAATGACGAACGCGACTGGCTGGTCGCCCGTCAGGCTCAGGAACGCGAGCATCGTGAGGCCGTGCGCACGTTCAGCGTGAAGGAAGCGCTGTTCAATCCGCGCGTGCTCGCCGTCGCGCTCATCTATTTCGGTGCGAACGCAACCAACTACGGCCTCAGTTTCTTTCTGCCGCAGATCGTCAAGTCCTTCGGTCTCACCAACCTGCAGACCGGTTTCGTGACGTCCTTGCCTTACATCGTCGGCGTGGTCAGCATGATCTATTGGGGACGGCATTCGGACCGCAAGCTCGAACGCAAATGGCACGTGGCGATTGCGTTGCTGGTCGCGGCCGGCGGCATTGCGGCGGCGGCCGGGCTCGACAATCCGGTGCAGAAGATGATCGCGTTGTCGATTGCCGGCTTCGGCATCTTCGGCTGCCTGCCCGTGATCTGGACCTTGCCGGCCGCGTTCCTCTCGGGCGCGGCGGCGGCGGGCGGTATCGCCGCGGTCAATTCTCTCGGCAATCTGGCGGGATTTTTCGGCCCGTACGCGATGGGCTGGATCAAGGACAGCACCGGCGGCTTTGGCGCCGGTCTGCTGTGTCTGTCGGGCGCGGGACTCGTCGGCGTGGCCGCCGTGCTTCTGCTGCATCACGACACATCGCTCGAGGCGTCGTGCAGTCTTCCGGACTCCGGCGCGGCAGGCAGGGAGAAAGTTGCCAGACCGTCCTAGCTGCGTCTGCGAAGCGCCGATTTGGCTACGCGGCCCGGCTTGGTCGAACCTCAGGGCGAGGCACTCCCCGGCGCGCTGGCCGGCGCGCTCGGAAGCGAGTTTGCCGCGCCGCCTGCGTCCGGCGGCAGCACGTCGTCCGGCGTGGGCGTCGGCGCCAAAGCCGGCTCACCGTTGCCATGCACCTCACCGTCGACCGCCCTGTTTGCAGGCGCAACCGCTGACGCCGGTGCTTGAAGGAGGGGCGGCTGTGGCGGCAGCGTGCGCGGTTCGACATCAGCGGCAGTTGCAGAAGACGCCGCGACCGCCGATGCAGCGGACGTCGGCGCCGTGGCAACAGCAGGCGCATGGCGCGTCGTATTGCGCGTGACAACCGGCGCCCCCGTCTTCGCGGGCGACGCTGCAAACAGATGCTGGAACCACTCGCGCAGTCTGCCTGAGCGTTCCGCAAACCAGCCCGGCTCTTCGTCGGTCGCGAACTTGACGCGACTATCCACCAGCTTCGAGCGTTGCGCGCGCTGGAAGAAGTCGCCGACGATCGGCAATGCGCTGTGCGCCCCCTGGCCCCAATAGTCGCTGCGCAAGGTCACCCGGCTGTCGTTGAAGCCGACCCACGCCCCGGCCACAAGCTGCGGTTGAATCAGGATGAACCAGCCGTCCGCGTTGCCCTGCGTCGTGCCCGTCTTACCCGCCACATCGCCACGCACGCCGAAGCGGCTGCGAATGCTCGAACCCGTGCCGCGGCTCACCACATCGCGCATCACATCGACGAGCGTACGCGCGGCGCCGGCCGGCAACTCCTGTTTCGGCGATGCCGGCTCGAACTCGGCGAGCACTTCGCCGTTACGGTCTTCGATGCGCGTGACCATCACCGGCTCCACGTAACCGCCGAGGTTGGCGATCGTGCCGTAGGCTGAGACCATCTCTTTCAGTGTCACCGGGCTCGTGCCGAGCGCGAGCGACGGCACCGGGTCGAGTTCGCTGTCGCGCACGCCCATGGCGCGCGCCAGCTTCGCGACCTTGTTCGGACCGACCGTTTCCATCAACTGGGCGGTGATCCGGTTGCGGGAATAAGCGAGGCCGTCGCGCAGGCTGATTGCCCGGTCGCTCGGCTCGTCTTCGTCGCTCGGACGCCAGACTTCGCCGCCGGCCAGCGGAATCTCAACGGGCTTGTCGATAAACGTATCGCTGGGTTTGGCGCCGTCTTCGAAAGCCGCCGCGTAGACAAATGGCTTGAAGGTCGAACCGGGCTGGCGCCGCGCCTGCTGGACGTGGTCGAACGGGTCCTGGCTGAAGTCGCGGCTGCCGACCCATGCCTTGATCTGGCCGTTGCGCGGGTCCATGGCGAGGAAGTCCGCCTGCACGCGGGTCTTGGACTCGCACACGCTCTTCACCAGGTCGCGGTCGGCCGAGACACGCTTCATCGCGTCGTCATCCGACAGGCCCGCGTCTGTTGCGGCACGATAGTCCGGCGTTTCGCGCAGGAAAGTCTGCAGCAGGTCGCGGCCGTTCGCACAACCTGCGCGCGTGCCCCACGCCGAATTCGCGATGCCCTGCAACTGGTTGCCCTGCAAAGTCACGGCCTGAGTGGCCATGGTCTGCAAGCGTGAATCGATGGTGGTGCGCACCACCAGGCCATCGGAATAGATGTTGTAGTCGTTGCGATCGGCCCATGCCGCGAGCCATTTGCGCAGTTGCTGTGCGAAGTGCGGCGCGGGTCCGGGCGGCTCGGTTTGCCGCTCGAAATCGATGCGCAAAGGGCGGCGCGAAAGCGTTGCATAGGCCGCGGGCGTGAGCTTGCCGTACTTGACCATTTGCGCCAGCACCGTGTTGCGCCGTTGTAAGGCGCGTTCCGGGTTGAGCACCGGGTTGTAATAGCTATTGCCCTTGAGCATGCCGGTAAGCGTCGCGCTTTCGAGCACGTTCAGGTCGCCGGCCGATTTGTCGAAATAGGTTCGCGCCGCCATCTCGATGCCGTACGCGTTGTAGAGGAACGGCACCGTGTTGAGGTAGGTCTCGAGGATCTCGTCCTTCGTGTAGAGCGCCTCGATCTTGAAGGCCGTAATCGCCTCCTTGATCTTGCGGGTCAGCGTGGGCGCGCGGCCGATCTCGTCGGGATAAAGGTTGCGGGCGAGTTGCTGGGTAATCGTCGAACCACCCTGCCGGTCGCCAGAAAACGTGTGCAGCGCGGCGGACGCCGTGCGGCGCCAATCGAGCCCGAAATGCTGGTAGAAGCGGTGGTCTTCCGTGGCGATCAGCGCATTCACCACATTCGGCGAGATGTCCTTGAGCTTCACCCACTCGCGGTTCGAGGGCTTGAATTCGGCCAGCAATTTGCCGTCCGCCGAGAGAATCTGCGCCGGCTGCTCGATTTTCGCCTTGCGGATGTCGCCGATGCTGGGCGTGAACGGAATCAGGATCAGCACATATAGAACCAGCAGCACCGGGCTCGCGGCACAGGCCCATGCCACGCCGCGCAGCGTGGGATGGCGCAGATGCCAGAGGCCCCGCACGATGGGCTGGTTCGCCCGGGTTAGCCCTTTTTCAAGGGTCTGTAAGAATGAGGTGATCAGGCGCTTCACACTTGCTACCGTCTGCTGGGAAAGGCTGAATCCTACCAAGATGCGGGGCGATGGCCGATTTTTGCGCTGCAAATGGACAAACCCAGGCGCCGCACACAGGCAGAAACCCAAGCCCACTATAATGTCGGCAATTCTGACAAGAGGTGCTTCATGATCATCAAACCGCGCGTGCGTGGCTTCATCTGTGTATCGACCCATCCGGTTGGCTGCGAAGCCAACGTCAAAGAACAGATCGAATACGTCAAGGCACGCGGCCCCATCGCCAATGGCCCGAAGAAAGTGCTCGTGATCGGCGCCTCCACGGGCTACGGCCTCGCCGCTCGCATCAGCGCCGCATTCGGCTCGGACGCGGCCACGCTCGGCGTGTTCTTCGAGCGCGCCGGCAGCGAAACCAAGGCCGGCACCGCAGGCTGGTACAACACCGCCGCCTTCGAGAAATTCGCCACGGAAAAAGGCCTGTACGCGACCAGCATCAACGGCGACGCTTTCTCCGACGAAGTCAAGCAACGCACCATCGAAGTCATCAAGCGCGATCTCGGTCAGGTCGACCTGGTTGTCTACAGTCTCGCCGCGCCCAAGCGCACGCATCCGAAAACCGGCGAAGTGTTCACCTCGACCCTGAAGCCGATCGGCAAGGCCGTCAACCTGCGCGGCATCGACACCGACAAGGAAGTCATCAAGGAAACCGTCCTCGAACCCGCTACTCAAGCCGAAATCGACAATACGGTCGCGGTGATGGGCGGCGAAGACTGGCAGATGTGGATCGACGCCCTCCTCGAGGCCAACGTGCTCGCCGACGGCGCGAAGACGACCGCGTTCACCTACCTCGGCGAAAAGATCACGCACGATATCTACTGGAACGGCTCGATCGGCGCGGCCAAGAAAGATCTCGATGAGAAGGTGCTCGGCATCCGCGAGAAACTCGCGGCCAAGGGCGGCGATGCGCGCGTTTCGGTTCTCAAGGCGGTCGTGACGCAGGCGAGCTCCGCGATCCCGATGATGCCGCTGTACCTGTCGCTGCTCTTCAAGGTGATGAAGGCGAAAGGCACGCACGAAGGCTGCATCGAGCAGGTCTACGGGCTATACAAGGACAGCATGTACGGCACGACGCCGCACATCGATGAGGAAGGCCGTCTGCGCGCGGACTACAAGGAGCTCGATCCCGAAGTGCAAGCGCGCGTTCAGGAACTCTGGACCCAGGTGACCAACGACAATATTTACGAGCTCACCGACTTCAGCGGCTACAAGACCGACTTCCTGCGTCTGTTCGGATTCGAGATCGCGGGCGTGGACTATGAAGCCGACGTTAATCCGGACGTGCAGATTCCTGGGCTTGTGCAGATGTGATGTTTGCCTGCGGGGTCTTTACGACCCCGCAAGCAGTGCGTTTTCTGTATGAGCAGTAGACGCGTTCAAGATGGCGTCGTAGCCAAACTCATCCGGCGTATCAGCAGGGAAACGCCCCCTGAAGCGTGCGCAGAATGGCGAGCCCGATCGGAAAGTCGTCCGAGATGCTCGGATGGTTGGTAAAAAACTGATCGAGCAGCGGGTAGACGTTCTGATTGCCGATAGCAAGGTTTTGCGGCGGGCAGAACAGCGGCGGACGCTTCTTCGACACCAGGTCCCCGTTCGCCCACCCCAGCGCATTGATCGTGCCGGTGATGTACGCCGCGTAGACCGAGTTGTTGTCGGTATGAGCCCAGAGCTTGTATTGCGCGGCCGTCATCTCGGCGCTTGCGTTGAGAGTAAAACAGGCCGTCAGCAAAGCCAGTGCAAATTTCGATACCCGCATCTTTAAACCTTCAATCTGTGTCGCAAAAGCGGCCATTGTAGGCGACTCGGATCGTGGCGCGCAGAAGCACTCGGCACTTAGGTTTTTGTAAGTACTGCGCAGGCTTTTTTGTAAGCGTCGCGCGCGAATTGACCCCGTGATGCCAGGGCCGCCGCCATTACCTGAGAACGAACTGCTCACGGTGTGCCGTTGCGGCAGTACTCCAGATAGCCAGGACGCGTGGCAAGACGCTCCATGTAAGCCGTCAGCGCAGGAAAATCGGCATGCTGCAATGGCGTCTCAAGCCAACGGTTGATCGAAAGCGCGATCGGAATGTCCGCAAGCGAGAACGCCGAACCAGCGATGAAGCCGCCGGTCGTTCCCAGTTGCCTGTCGACGATTGCAATATGCCGCGCCCAGTTCGCACACGACAGATCAATCTGCTGACGGTCCTGGTGAGCCGGCGAGTGCCGGACCAGCGCAAGAAACGCGTAGCTCCACGCCCGGTTCAGCTCGCTCGCCTGCCAGTCGATCCATTGATCGCACCTGGCGCGCTCGCAAGGATCGCTCGGATACAGAAACTCGCCGTCATAGCGGCCGGCCAGGTAACGGATGATCGAGTTGGATTCCCACAGCACAAACTCACCGTCCTTGATCACCGGAACCATGGCATTAGGATTCAAAGCGACAAATTCGGGCACATCAGTCGCCTTGAATCCGGAACCCCAGTCCTCCCGTTCAAACGGCAGGCCGAGTTCGGCACACGTCCACAGTACTTTGCGCACGTTGATGGATGAAGCTTTGCCTAGTATCTGAAGCATAGGATCGGGGCCGCTCGTTCAGTCGCTATGGATAAATTCACCGGGAATCCGGCTCGAATCGTAGCGTATCGATAGCGCGATAAAGCGGACATAGACACTTTGCACGTTGTGCGCTGGGCCAGCTTGCGTCACGACAGAGGGTCAGTTAAACCGACTCAAAACCCGTCAGCACATTCACTGCGTTGACCCCGATCGCCGCGACCGCGTAGCCACCTTCCATCACGAACAAGGTCGCTTTCCCCAATCGTCCGATCGCCTCGCCAATGCGCAGATAGTCAGCGCTGCGCAGCTTGAACTGCGAAATCGGGTCTTCCTCGAAAGTATCGACACCGAGCGACACCACCAGCGCATCCGGCGCGTAATCAGCAACACGCGCACAAGCCGCGTCGAGCGCCACCGCATAGTCCGCCCATGCCGTACCCGGTTGCAGCGGGAAGTTCGCGTTGTAGCCGAGACCCGCGCCCGCGCCGGTTTCGTCGGCGTGCCCGAGAAAGAATGGATACTCGGTGCGCGGATCGCCATGCAGCGAAGCGAACAAGACGTCCGGGCGATGATAGAAAATGCTCTGCGTGCCGTTGCCGTGGTGATAGTCGACATCGAGAACCGCCACGCGTTTTGCGCCCGCGTCGAGGAATGATTGCGCCGCCACCGCCGCGTTGTTGATGTAGCAGTAACCGCCCATATAGTCCGCCGCGGCATGATGCCCAGGCGGCCGGCACAACGAGAACGCACCGCGCGCGCCTTCCCTCACGTGGCGCGCCCCCGTCAGCGCGACATCCACCGCATCGCTCACGGCAGCCCATGTGCCCGCGGTGATCGGCACACCCGCATCCATCGAGTAATAACCGAGCTTACCGTCGATATCTTCCGGCACGCGGTCCTGGCGCAAGCCACGTACCGGCCAGATGAGCGGCAGCGCGTCGTGCTTGCGGCCGAGCGCACTCCATTGGTCCCATGCGCTGGCAAGAAACGCAATGAAGCCCTTGTCGTGAATACGGTGCACGGGATCGAGTCCGAACGATGCGGGCGCAATCACGTCGCCGAGCTTCGTTTCTCGCACCCGCTCCAGGATGAAATCCGCACGGCTCGGCATCTCGAAGCAAGGCTTCATTTCGCCGTCGATCAATTCGGCATGGCCATGGTGCAGCCGGTGCCGATCGCTATACACAGTCAACATGCAATGTCTCCTCAGGATGCTTGTTGCTCGACTCCGTCGCTTAATACGTCGCTTGATGCGCTGAGGCCGGCCACGTTCGTGGATACGACACTCAAACTCCCCCTTCCTGGGTACGGTGCTCGCCATCGCTTGTCGCGAGGATGCCGTAGCAGGCCGGACGCCGGTCGCGAAACACGCCCCACGCATGACGAGCCGCGGCGACCACATCCAGATCGAAACGATGCAGCAGGATCGCGGGCTCGTCGCGCCCAGCTTTCTGCACCTGCTCGCCGTACTGATCGGCGATAAACGACGAGCCGTAATAGCGCTGCGGAAAGTCGCGGCCCTGCTCGCGGCCGGTGCGGTTCGCGGCAATCAGCGGCACGAGGTTCGCGCCTGCGTGGCCCTGCATCACGCGTTGCCAGTGCGCGCTGCTGTCGAGGGCGGCGTCTTGCGGTTCGCTGCCGATCGCAGTCGGATAGAACAGCAGTTCAGCGCCGAGAAGCGCCATCGCGCGAGCCGTTTCCGGAAACCACTGATCCCAGCAGATGCCGACGCCGAGCCTGCCGTAACGCGTCGGCCAGACGCGAAAACCCGTGTCGCCAGGCGTGAAGTAGTACTTCTCGCTGTAGCCTGGGCCGTCGGGGATATGGGTTTTGCGGTAGCGGCCGAGCACGCTGCCATCGGCGTCGATCATCGCCACCGTGTTGTAGAAGACATTGCCGGCCCGCTCGAAGAAGCAGATCGGCAGGACCACGTTCAACTCGGCCGCGACGCGGCTAAAGCGCGTGATGGCGGGATGGCCATCGAAAGGAAGCGCATGGCGGAAGTGCTTTGAATCCTGTTCGGTGCAGAAGTACGGCAGCTCAAAAAGTTCGGGCAGCAGAATCACCTGCGCGCCCTGCGCCGCCGCTTCGCGCACCAGGCGCTCGGCTTGCGCGAGATTCGCCTCGCGATCCCACCCCGGCACGGCCAACTGGATTGCCGCCACGCTGACTGCTCGCATCTCGCGTCTCCTCTATGTTCGTCTGGGAAAATTCTGCCCGAGGAACGCGGGTGGGCGATAACGGGGAAACGGTCATCGAGGGGATAAATGTGGCCAATCTGGCCGGGCCGACGTGACATTGGAACTGGATTCGACGAAAGAACGTAGTCGCGCCGCTGACACCGTGCGCTCAAAAGGACTCAGGGCAGAAAACCGCAAGCTACGCGCAGCGATAGTCGCTCGGACAACGGCCGGTCCAGCGGCGAAACGCGTGCCGGAATCCGGCCGTTTCGCTATAGCCGAGCCGCTCGGCGATATCCGACATCGACAGCCGCGTACGCACCAGGTAGTCGAGCGCGAGATCGTGGCGCACGCGGTCGAGCAGCGCCTGGAAGGCCGAGCCGCTGCCCGCAAGACGCCGTCTGAGCGTGCGCTCCGACACGCACAGCGCATCGGCGAGCGAGCGCAGCGAACCATAGCGGCGTGGGTCGGAATACAGCAGGCGCAGGCTGCGCGCGGTGACGTCGTTGCCCGCCGCGGTGGCCCATTCGCGCTCGAGTTGCGCGCATTGCTGACGCGACATCAGATAGCTCACCGGCTCGGCGAGGGGCAACGGTTCGTCGAGCCAGCTGGCCGGAAAAATCAGCGCGTTTTCGGCAGCGTCGAAGGTGGCGCGTTGGCCGATCCGCTCTTCGTAGGCGTCCGCGTGAGCCGGTGCGCCGAACGTCACCTCGAGCGCGGATGGCGCGCGCCGCGCTGACAGCACGTCGCAGACCACCGCCCACATCGACGCGAGACACATGTCCGTATTGATCACGGCGAGATCCGGCCGGTAGCGGTAATCGGCCGCGACGATGGCCGCGACATCTGCGTTGCGGCGCAGCGATACCTTGAAGTAGCTTCCAAGCAGTAGGGGAAAGTCCTGGGCGCACTGCAGCGCGTCGCCAAGCGTGGGACTCACCAGCATCGCGTAACCGAGGATGCCGTAGCTCGAGATATGCATGGCGCGGCCGATATCGAGGCCGATGCGCGTATCGCCGCGAGCCTGCAACGCGTTGGCGAACACGATCAGTTCCTGCGCGTGCGTGACGAGCCCGGACGGCTGACGCAAATCGCCCTCGCTAACGCCGCTTCCCGCCAGCAACACCTCAGCGCCAATCCCCTGCCGCTCCAGCAAGGAGACGGCGGCGGCAATCGTATGCAAGGTCGCAACGCATTGGGCCGGCGACGGGCGTGGCGAGCACGGTGCATCGGTCATGGGTGATTCTCAGGTTCCCTCGATCAACCGATGATATTTGATCAAATTTCCCAAAAGGGAAAATCCGTGCGATGATTTGATCAAATCCCATGATGCAAAATACCCAGCTTTTCCGAACAGGCTCGTTCGCGCAAGGTTTGCAGCCGCGCTTCGCGCCGTCTTCATCAACCGACTGGAGTCAACCTTGCAAAGCGACCTACGCGACGACCTGCGTGAATTCCTGGAACATCACCGCATTCATGAAGTGGAATGCGTGATACCGGACATGACGGGCGTCGCGCGCGGCAAGATCGTGCCGAAGAACCTGTTTCTCTCGGAAGGCAAGATGCACATGTCGAACGCGCTGCTGATGATCACCGTCAACGGCGAGTTCGCGGATTTCGAGCGCTTTGTCGGGCCGAGCGATCCCGACATGGTCTGCATCCCCGATCCGAACACGGTGCGGCTCGTACCGTGGGCAATCGAACAGGTCGCGGTCGTGATCCACGATTGTGTCGGACTCGACGGCAAGCCGATCGGCATCTCGCCGCGCGCGGTGTTGCGGCGCGTGCTGAAACTCTATGAGGAAAAAGGCTGGCGCCCTGTGGTCGCGCCGGAGATGGAGTTCTACCTGATCGCGCAGAACAAGAATCCGCATGAACCGCTGCGCCCGCCGCTCGGTCGCGCGGGGCGCAGCGAAGCCGGCCGCCAGTCGTTCTCGATCGACGCCGTCAACGAATTCGATCCGTTCTTCCAGGACCTGTCGCGCTTCTGCGAGACCACGCATCTCGGCGTCGAGACGCTCGTGCATGAAGTCGGCGCGGGGCAAATGGAGATCAATTTTTCGCACGGCGACGCGCTCGATCTCGCCGACCGCGTGTTCCTGTTCAAGCGCGCGGTGCGTGAAACTGCCTTCCGTCACGGCATTTTCGCGACTTTCATGGCCAAGCCGATGGAACATGAACCCGGCAGCGCGATGCATATTCATCAGAGCATCGTCGACAGCAAAACCGGCGAGAACATCTTTTCGCTTCCCGATGGAACAGCGAGCCCGCTGTTTTTCAACTACATCGGCGGCTTGCAGAAGTACATGCCGCAAGCCATGCCGATGTTCGCGCCTTACGTGAACTCCTACCGGCGTCTGTCGCGCTTCACCGCCGCGCCGATCAACGTGCGCTGGGGTTACGACAACCGCACCTGCGGCATCCGCGTGCCGAACTCCGGACCGGACGGCCGGCGGCTCGAAAACCGCGTGCCGGGCGTCGACGTCAATCCGTATCTGGCAATGGCGGCCACCCTCGCCTGCGGCTATCTCGGCATGGTGGAGCAGCAGGAAGCGTCGGCGCCGATGATCGAAAGCGCCTACGACCTTGAATACGAATTGCCGCGCGGCCTCGAAGATGCGCTCAAGGCGCTCCTGAAGTGCACCGAACTCGCGGACGTGCTCGGCGACAAGTTCGTGCAGGCCTATTGCGCGGTGAAGGAAAAGGAGTTCGAGACCTTCTCGCAAGGCATTACCGCGTGGGAGCGCGAGCATCTGCAACTGCTCGTGTGAGTGCGGGCGGCTTATGGAAACGTCATCGGAGAAGCTGGATTTGAATACTCGCCAAGGTATCAACTGGGAGCGCGCACAGGCGCTCGTCGAACGCGAACGCCGCGCGTTTGCCGACGCCATGCCGACATCGCGCGCGCTGTCCGAACGCGCCGCGCGCCACCTGTTGTTCGGCGTGCCGCTGCACTGGATGAACGACTGGTCGACGCCCTTCTCGCTCTATGTCGAAGAAGCACGCGGCGCCGCGTTTACCGACGTGGACGGTCATCATTACGCGGACTTCTGCCTCGGCGACACCGGCGCGATGTTCGGCCACTCGCCAGCGCCCGTGGCCCGCGCGTTGGCAGCCCAGGCCGAGCGCGGTTTGACGACCATGCTGCCGGGCGAGGATGCCGCGTGGGTCGGAGAAGAACTCGCGCGCCGTTTCGGCCTACCCTACTGGCAGTTCGCGATGACCGCGAGCGACGCCAACCGCTTTGCGTTGCGCTGGGCGCGCGCGGCGACCGGGCGCAAACAGATCCTGATCTTCAACGGTTGTTATCACGGCACCGTGGACGACGTGTTCGTCGATCTCATCGACGGCCAGCCGCAACAGCGCGACAGCCTGATCGGCCAGGTGCACGACCTGCTCGGCACCACGCACGTGATCGAGTTCAATGATCTGGCCGCGCTGGAAAACGCGCTGAAAGACGGCGAAGTGGCCTGCGTGCTGGCTGAACCCGCGATGACCAACATCGGCATGGTGCTGCCCGAGCCTGACTACTGGCGGCAAGCGCAAGCGCTCATACGCCGCTACGGCACGCTGCTCGCGATCGACGAAACCCACACCATCAGCTGCGGCCCCGGCGGTTACACGAAAGCGTACGGCCTCGAACCCGATCTGTTCATCCTCGGCAAACCGGTGGGCGGCGGTTTTCCGTGCGCGGTGTATGGGTTCAGCGCGGAGCTCGCGGCCCGCGCGCAGCACGCCAAGCGCAGCGCACCGCCCGGCCACTCAGGCATCGGCACCACCCTCACGGCGAATATGCTGGCGATGAGCGCGATCCGCGCGACGCTCGCCGAGGTCATGACCGACGCCGCCTACGATCACATGTTCGCGCTCGCCGAGCGAATCGAGACCGGTCTGAAGGATGCGATCGCACGCCACGGCCTCGCGTGGTGCGTAACGCGCGTCGGCGCCCGCACCGAATTCCAGTTCACGCCGACGCCGCCGCGCAACGGTGACGAAGCCGGCCGCCAGCTCGACCCGGAACTGGAGCACATCCTGCACCTGTACCTGCTCAATCGCGGGGTGCTGATCACGCCGTTTCACAACATGATCCTGGTATGCCCCGACACGTCGGCGGCCGACGTCGACAGACTGGTTTCCACATTCGACGCCTGCCTTGCGGAACTGACCTGTCGAGCTTTATGAAAACTTCGCGCCATCACACGCTGCAGGACCAGACCTACGAAACGCTACGGCAGTGGCTGACGATCGGGCGCTTCGTGCCGGGCGAGCGCATCAAGATCCGTCACGTCGCCGCCGAACTCGGCGTGGGCGAAATGCCGGTGCGCTCCGCCTTGCAGCGCCTCGCCGCCGAATCGGCGCTGGTGAACGTGCCCAATTGCGGCGTGACGGTGCCACGTCTGTCGAAAGAACAATTCGACGACGTGCTGCGCGTGCGCCTGATTCTCGAAGGCCAGGCCGCCGAACTGGGCGTGCCGCATCTCAGCGAGCACGATCTGGAAACGCTGGAAAAACTGAATGCGCAGATGGTGCAGGCCTTGCGGATCGCCGACGCCAAGGGCTATCTCGACGCCAACGAGGCGTTTCACCTGATTCTCTACCGCGCGGCCGGCTCGCCGCTTTTGCTCGAGTTGATCGAAACGGTGTGGCTACAGGTCGGGCCGATTTCGAATCTGTTGTTTGGCGACGCGCAGTTCGCCGCCACGCTCAACGATGCCCACGACGACTTGCTGAACGCCGCGAAGGCGCGGGATGCGGCCGGCGTGCGACGCGCGATCGAGGACGATCTGAGTCATGCGGCGAGTTGTTTGCGGGCGCAGTGTTTATAGGGGCCGGCGCAGGAATCACGCTTTCAACGTCGCCTGTTCCAGAATCATGTCGTAAAGCGCCTGCGCCGCCGGCGACAACTGAGCGGTCTTACGCGCCACGAGAACAAGCGTGCGCGAAACCACCGGATGCGTGAGCTCAACCGTGCGAACCGTCGGATACGCGCCCTTCTGAATGGCGAGCGCCGGCACGACGGCCGCACCCACACCCTGAGCGACCAGCCCGACAGCAGTCGAACTGCGCTGCACTTCATAAAACGAGCGCAGCGCCAGTTCGCTCTTTTCCAGCGCGACATCGAGCAATGCGCGATTGCCGCTGACCTCGCCGGCAAAAATCAGCGGATACGGTTGCAATTGCTGCCAGGCGATGCGCCGCCGTTTCGCCAGCGGATGATCTTCATGGCAGATCAGCACGTAGCGGTCTTCCGTCAACGGCACGCTGGCAAGATCGGGATGACGCTCGCCGGCGATATTGATGCCGAACTCCACCTCCCGGCGCAGCACCGCCTCCTCCACTGCGGACGACGCGTGATCGAGAATCTTGATGCGGTTATGCGGATAACGCGCGGCATACGCCTGCAGAATGCGCGGCAGATACTGCACGCCCACGGTCGGCACGCAGGCGATCGACACATCGCCGCGACGGGCCACGCCCGTCTCACGAATTTCCACCAGCGCATCGGCAAGCTCGCCCAACAAGCGGCGCGCTTGCGGCAGAAAACTGCGCCCTATTTCCGTCAGTGCCATGGAACGCGTGGTCCGCTCGATCAGCGTGACGCCGAGATACGTTTCGAGCTTACGCAGACGCTGCGTAATGGCCGTTTGCGTGACGTGCAGCGAATCGGCGGCGCCTTGAAAGCTGCCGCGATCCGCGATCGCGACGAACGCCTGTACGCCGAGCGTGTCGATTTTCATTAGAAAAATGAAGGAATTGAAATGATAAATTCATTTTACTCCGCCTTCGCCGCCGCACAGAATGAGCGCATTGGATCGATTTGACATCACACCCTGTGGGTGGATGTCAGCGAAAACGGTCCGGAAATCGGATGCAATTGGGTGCAATCGGGACAAAGGAGCGCGAGATGACTTCATCGACAAATTGGCAGGCAAAACAGTACGTGTTATTCGAAAACGAGCGCACGCGTCCGGTCAGGGATCTGCTGGCTGCGGTGCCGGCAACGGATGTGCGAGTGGCGGTGGACATCGGCTGCGGGCCCGGCAATTCCACCGAAGCGCTGGCGGCCCGCCTGCCCGGCGCGAAGGTCAGCGGCATGGACAGTTCCGCCGACATGATCGCGGCGGCCGTCAAGCGCCTGCCGCAATTCCAGTTCGAGGTGAGCGACATCGAAACGTGGGATGCGCCAGGCCCTTACGACCTGATCCTCGCCAACGCCGTGCTGCAGTGGGTGCCGAATCACGAGCAACTGTTTCCATCGCTGGTAAAAAAACTTGCGCCGGGCGGCAACCTGGCCGTGCAGATGCCGGACAACCTCGACGAACCCGCGCACCGTTTGCTGCGCGAAATCGCGGCGGACGGCCCCTGGGCGAACAAGCTGAGGGGGGTGGAACGCACCATGCGCTATGGCGCCGACTGGTACTACGCGTTACTCAAACCACTGTGCGCGCGGGTCGACGTGTGGCGCACCGTCTACCATCACCCGCTCGCGGGCGGCGCGGACGCGGTGGTCGAGTGGTTCAAGGGCAGCGCGCTGAGGCCGTTCCTCGCCGAACTCGACGACAGCGAACAAGGCGTCTTCCTCGCGCGCTACCGTGATGCGATCGCGCGAGCTTATCCGGCCCAGGCTGACGGCACCGTGCTGCTGCCCTTCCCACGGCTGTTTATCGTCGCTACGCGCTAGCGGAGTCAGGCCGCCTGCGGGTTACCCCGTGGTGTTTGTGGTGCCGGAGTCGCCAGGGTCAGTCAGGCATTGCCGCTCGTGAATTCTGCGTGATATTGTGTAACGTAAGCGGAGGGCGGCTTGCCGCCCTAATCGGAACGCAAATTTCAGCAGCGAGCGTCGCCATGAGTGATGTACGCCATCATCTGAGTCCACGGGACCGTTTGGAGCTGTTGTGCTGGCTCACCTGCGGCTGCCTGGGCGCTTATTACCTGAATGAGGACTGGCCTGACGCGGCGTTTCACGTGCAGGCCGCTCATAAGTGGCTCGACTATCGGTCCCGGGAAGCAGACTGGTTGAGTATCGCCAGGTTGTCGGCAACCGCGCTGGAGATTGCGCAGCGGCACGCGAAATTTGTCGAGGCCGATTGGGCGCGGGACGCGGTCGAGGAAATTCTCGATACAGACGAACTCGACCCGCAGGCGCGGCTAGTCAAGCAGGTGCTGGCGGATTGCCAGAACGCGCTTTCGGACAAGCGCCTCGCCGATTAATTTTTTCCCGCGCGGCATGTTGCGTGAGTCGGGATGCGGCGTTGGCTCCGTTGATCGGTTTGCCAGCGCCGCGCAGGCAAATTAAAAATTGTGCCGCAAACCCACGATCACGGAGAGTTGTTTATCCGTGTCCGAATTGACGATATTCGGAATCTGCGCCAGATTCTCCGTCTGCCCCGTCGACGGATTGATCCCCAGCCCGGCGCCGGAAGATTTCTGCCCGATCGCCACCGCATAAACCGCCGTCCGCTTCGACAGGCTATACACCGCGCCAAGGTTGATCTGGTGCACGCGGGTCGAAGCGCTGCTGCTCGGTTTGGCGTCGTTGAAAATATAGGCCAGACCAAGCTGCAAATCCGGCGCGACCATATAGGTCGTATTCAACTCGGCAATGTCGAACGAAATATCTTGCCCCGCGGGCGTTGCCGCACTCGCGAAATACTGGCTCTGTGATAGGCGCGTATGCGTATAGGTGAGCGCCACGCCCGCCTTGCCGAACGCGTACGAGCCCCCTGCTCCGAAAATCCTCACCTTGCTCGCCTGCTGCAGCAGACAATACGACGCGTCAGCATTCGCGCAACTGAAATCGCCGATATAACCGGTCGTGCCGCCTAGGGCTGCCTGCAACGGCTGATTCAACTCGAGATACCCCGCGCTCAGCGACAACGGCCCCTGCGCGTAATTCGCCGCCAGTGCCCAGCCCTTGTTCTGCGAGAAATTCCCCGCCACGCCACCCAGGCTGAACAAGCCGCCCACCGTCAAACCACCGAAGCTCGGGCTGATGTATTTGATCGAGTTGTTGAAGTTGAACGCTTCGTTGAGGTTGTCGACGTCGCCGAAATGCGAGCCGTACAACGTCGCCCAGTTATTGCTCGATGCGTACGCTCCCATGTAGTCGGAGAACGGATCGTATTGACGGCCGAACGTCAGCGCGCCGTACGTACCGTTGTTCAAACCGACCCATGCGTTGCGGTTGAACAGCGTATTCGATTGCAGCATCGCACCGTTGCCGATCAGAAAGCTGTTCTCCAACGTGAAGTTCACCGTGGTGCCGCCACCGATATCTTCAGCGCCCGTCAAGCCCCAACGCGACGGCACCAGATTGCCGCCCGCCAGCTGATAATTCGCGTGGCCGTTGGTGCTGCCGTCGGCGAGCGTCGTCTGCTGGTTGGTGGTGTACACGACGCCGGCGTCGACCGTGCCATAGAGCGTCACCGAAGATTGCGCATGTGCGCCCATCGCGAGGCCGCACGCGGCCAGCGCAAGCGCCGAGCGCTTGACGAATGTGTCTGCCATATTTTTTAGCCGGAAGTTGAGTGGTGAAATCAGCAAGAACAAACTGGACGCCTCAAACGAACGACACCATTCCGCCGCCGTTCAGGAATGAACGGCAACAGTCGATCGTTAGAACGTGGCGAGCTAGCGCGCGCTGGGTGTCTTGCGCGCTGTTCGATTACTGCCCGAAGCGCGCGTAGATGTCCGGTCGCTTCTTACGCAAGATGAGACCGATCACGACGCCACAGAGCGCCACCGCGAATACGATCCAGGGGAAAGACTTGACGATCGGGCTATCGGAGCCGCTGAGCGCGTCAAGATTGCGCACCAGAATCACGCCGATATACAGCAGGCCGATGCCACCGACGAGAGGCGCGACGAACGAATGCCATACGCGCGTGTCCTTGCGCGTCTTGCGGAAGAACGCGATGACGGAAAAACTCGTCACTGCTTGCAACATCACGATCCCGATCGTGCCGAGCGCCGAACTCCAACTGAACACGATGTTGAACGCATCGCTGCCTGCCGCGATGAAGAGCCCGAGCAGAACGCACACGGAGAGCGTTTGCAGGTAGCTCGCCACATACGGTGAACGGTACTTTTCGTGCACGCGGTTCAACGCTTGCGGCAGGATTCCCTCCAGGCTCAGCGCGTGGATATAACGCACCAGCGTGTTATGAAACGACAACAGGCTCGCGAAGATACTGCTGAGCAACAGGAAGCTCATCACCGTCGTCACCGCACCGCCCAGGTACTTGCCGGATTGAATGAACCAGAAGTCGCCAGGCTGCTTCGTCGCAACCGCGACCACGTCGGTCAGTCCATACGCGCAAACAATCGTCCACGTGACGAAAGCGAAGAACACGAGAATCAGCATCACCGACACGTACGTCGCGCGTGGCACAGTCACTTTCGGGTCCCGGCATTCCTTGCCGTAAATCGCCGTCGCTTCGAAACCGATAAACGACGCAAAGGCAAACATCACCGCAATGCCCAGGTGGCCGCTGAACACATGCTCCGGCGTGAACGGCGCGAGCGTGAGGCCGTTCGGGCCACCATCATGCACGACGATCGCAATCGCAAGCAGCAGCAGAATGCCCAGTTCGAGACACATCAGCACGCCGAGCAGCCGGCTATTCAGATCGATACCGCGGATGCCGGTGAATTGCACCACCGCCACGCAGATCAGCGAATAGCCGTACCAGGGCATCGCCGTGTGCAGGAGTGGAGAAAGAATCACCGTGCAGAAAAATCCAAACAGCCCGTATAGCGCGATCTGGATGAAGGTGTACGACATCAACGCGACGAGTGCGCCGGCCATGCCCAATGGCCGTCCAAGTCCGGCGGTGATGTACGCGTAAAACGCACCGGCGCGCACCACATGTCGGCTCATCGACGCGAAGCCCACGCTAAAGATCAGCAGCACGACGCCGGCAATCACGAACGCGCCCGGAATGCCGGCGCCATTGCCCAGGCTGATCGCGGGCGGCACCGCACCGAGCATGCCGGTCAGCGGCGCGGCCGCGGAAATCACAAGAAACACGATCTGCCACAGGCCCAGCGTATTGCCCTTCAGTTCCACGGGATTCTCCGCGTCGACCAGACGGGTCGGAGAGTAGGGTTCATTCATCGCTGCCTCTATTTTGTTGGCTAGTCTGGAACTCGCCTAAACCCTGGAAATACTGGTCCAGACGCTCGCTTGACCGACGTTCGAAGTTTCGGTGTGAGCGCATGGTAGGTAGCTAAAAAATAAAGCGACTTCGCGAACTGCGCCAAATTTTCGATAAATTGCGCCAATGCTCACGAGCGTCTCATGCACTGCGGTTCGCAGTGATAGTTAGGAAAGGGAAGTTTTTTTGTGTGAGGATTTCGCCTTCAAGTTCTTTCAGAATGAAAGCAACTGCGGCGCCACCACCTTTATTGTTTTTTCCAGTTGCGCGTGGCGCGCCACAACACGGTTGCGTCGGCGTAACCCACAGCGCGAGCGATCGCCGCGTTGGTGAGCCCTTCGCGTTCAAGCAGTCCTTCCACACTGCGCTGCCGCTCTTCGCGCACGATCTGCCGCACGGAAGTCCCCGCCTCGGCCAGATGCCGCTGCAATGAACGATGCGAGAGACCGAGATCTTTCGCGATGTCGGCAACGATCAGCTTTTCGTGCGCGAGCCGCCGCGTCACCAGATCGCGCACCTGGTCGGCGATGCTGTGGGGCACCGCATCGCGCGCAATCAGATCGGTGGCGTGGCGCTCCATCATGCGCGCCATTTGCGTATCGGCGCTTTTGAGCGGCGCATCGAGATCCGATGGACGCAGGATCACACCATTGAAAGGCTGCTGAAAGCGCACCGGTACGCGAAAAATGCGCGCATACGGTTTGAGGTCAGCGGGCGCGGCATGTTCGAAATGCACTTCGGCCGGATTCCACGCCGCGCCGCGCACGGCCCGGATCATATGGCACATCGTCGAGAGGCTGTATTCCGCGTCCTGCCGGCGCGGCCAGATCTGCGGATTGGCGATCTGATAGGTCCATACCGGCCATTCGCCATCGCGCAGCAACTCGCAGGTCGTGGTGTTCTGCCACGACGCGAGCGCGAGCGAGAACTTGCGCACTGCCGCATTCAAGGTTGGCGACGATAGAAACACGAGACCTGCCGGCCCGAGCTCCGTCACCTGCAATTCGCTGCCGAGACGCAGGCCGAGCGACGGCTCGCCGAGTACCTCGGCCGCGCGCTCGAAGGCCGCCACGTAACGCGTCAGCGGCAGGATTTCATAGGGATTCGACAGGAGCTTGCGGCTCATGCCGAACGCTTCGAGCAGCGCGTCGCAATTGGCGCCTGATGCATCGAGTGCGCGCACAACCGGCCCCATGACCGCGGCGCGGATCATCGGGAAACTACCGTTGAGCGTGACTTTTTTCATGCTGAGCGTCTCCTCTCAAGTCTTCGCTGGTGTGCTGCAGTGTTCTTCCTCGTGGCGCACTTTATCGTTCATTTGGCGCGATAAGCAAGCGCGAAAATATTATTGGGTTCCTACGATTTGCCATCGACTCAGCGTTCGACGCGGTTCACGCAGCCTCGCGCGCGGTCCGGTCCAGCACACTCCTTACGGGAACCTTATGAACACGAATGCCACGAAAACCGCACACGCCCCCGTTCATCCGCTCGATCCGCTGAGTCCGGACGAAATGCAGCTTGCCTGCGATCTCGTGAAGGCCGCCGAAAATTTCGACGGGCATGTGCGCTTTCCGATGGTCGAATTGCGCGAGCCGGCGAAGGCCGAAGTGATCGCATTCAAGACCGGCGAATATTTTTCGCGCACGGCGTTCGTCCTCGCAATCGATCGCACGAATGGCACGACCACCGAATTCCATGTGGACCTGAGAGAGAAAAAAATCGCCTCGCGCAACGTGCTGCCGTTCGATCAGGCGCCATATGGCCAGCCGCCGATCATGATCGAAGACTTCATGAACGCCGAGCAGATCGTCAAGAGCGACGACGCATGGCGCATTGCGGTGATGAAGCGCGGTTTGACCGAGAAGGATCTGGAACGTGTCCAGGTCGATCCGTTTTCCGCCGGTTGCTTCGACCGCGAGAACGAGAATGGCCGGCGCCTCGTGCGTTGCGTGAGCTACTACCGCGAGACCGTGACCGACAACGGTTACGCGCATCCGATCGAGGGCGTGGTGGCGGTGGTCGATCTGCTCGAGAAAAAAGTGATCGAACTGGTGGACGATGGCCGCATCATTCCGATTCCGCGCGCGAGGCACAACTACGATACGCCGAGCCTCGGCGAGCCGCGCAACACGCTCAAACCGCTGTCGATCAGCCAACCCGACGGCCCGAGCTTCAAGATCGACGGCTGGCACGTGAGCTGGCAGAACTGGAGCTTCCGCGTCGGGTTTACGCCGCGCGAAGGTCTGGTGCTGCATCAACTGTCATGGGACGACGGCAAGAACGCGCGGCCGATCATCTACCGTGCGAGCGTGACGGAGATGTGCGTGCCCTACTCCGACCCGAGCACGAATCACTACTGGAAGAGCGCATTCGATGCCGGTGAGTACGGCCTCGGCAAACTGGCGAATCAGCTTGAACTCGGTTGCGATTGTCTCGGCACGATCCGCTATTTCGACATTCCGTCCGCCGACGATTTCGGCAATGCGTTCGTGATGAAAAACGCCGTGTGCATGCACGAAGAGGACTACGGCACCCTGTGGAAGCACTACGAGTTCCGCACCGGTGTCTTCGAAATGCGTCGCTCGCGACGCCTCGTGATCTCCTTCTTCGCGACGGTCGGCAACTACGACTACGGCTTCTACTGGTACCTGTACCAGGACGGCACCATCCAACTCGAATGCAAGCTGACCGGCATCGTCCAAACCTCCGCGGTAGCTGACGGCGACACGTATCCGTGGGGCGGCATGATCACCGAGAACCTCGGCGGTCCGACCCATCAGCACTTCTTCAATGCACGGATGCACATGATGGTGGACGGCGAACGCAACACGGTGACCGAACATGAATTCGTGCCGCGTCCGATGGGCGAAACGAATCCGTACGGCAACGTATTCGACACCACCAAACAGGTGTTCAAGACCGAGAGCGAAGCCGCACGCCTCGCGAACGGCCGCACCGGACGTTACTGGAAGGTGACCAATCCGAACGTGAAGAACGCCGTCGGCGCGAATCCTGGCTACAAGCTGATCGTGAACGACTCCCCGCTGATGCTCGCCGACGAACGCTCGAAGGTCCGCCAACGCGGCGGCTTTGCGACACGTCACGTGTGGGTCACACCATTCGATCCGGCCGAGCGCTACGCGAGCGGCGACTATCCGAACCAGCACGCGGGCGGTGACGGCTTGCCGCGCTATATCGAGGCGAACCGCAACATCGAGAACGAGGACATTGTCTTGTGGCACAGCTTCGGCCACACGCACGTATGCAAACCCGAGGACTTCCCCGTGATGCCCGTGGAATACGCCGGCTTCATGCTCAAGCCGAACAACTTCTTCTCCGCCAACCCGACGATGGACTTGCCGTCCGAGCGGGATCAGAACAGCGTTGAGGATGGGAAGTCTGCGGATCATGGCTGCTGCAAGCGGTGATTCGATGACGCGTGACGCGCGGCGTGCTGCTGCGGGCGTGGCCGACGCGAGATACATGCGGCCCGCGACTGCGTGCAGCGTAGTACGTCGACTGACTCCACGCGGAGGCGGCGTGGCACGCATGCTGAGTGCGGGTCCAGGCGGTGCGATACGCGGGCGGATTGCGTCCACGAGGGGCACGGTGCGCGGGTTAATTGCGAGCGTAAGCTGCACGGCCTGTGTGTTGCTCGTGGGCGGTGCCGCGACACTGGTGACTCAAACCGGTCTTGGTCAACGAGCCAACGCGTTGTGGATGAGCGTATTGGCGTTAGCAACGATGACGATCGTGCCGTTGTTGATGTCACGCGTATCCCGGCCGCACACGACGTTTGCGACGGCGGTGACGCTGATTGCCGCGATGAGTGCGATGGGGATCATGCCGGCGTATGTGGGCGGATTGGAGCATTCAGTCACGATAGCTGGGTTGTTTGTGGCGGTAGGTAGCGCATTGCTGTTGTGCGGGTGGCATCTAGTTGATGCGCCCGTGTTGCGTCCTAAGGATTTCGATCGGAATCAATACGCGAATCAAAACACGGCCCAGTCGACCGAAGCCATCTGCGCAACCGGTGCAACGGTACTGCTCGCAGTATTTTCAGGCTTATCGAGCGGCAGTCTCGCGCGTTTCCAGTTGTTTGCGATTTGCGGCATGAGTGGCGCCCAACCGATATGGCAGGTCTTGCTTTCGGTGGGTGCGGTTTGCGCACTGGCGTTCATCGCCGACCGTTCCGGCAACAACAAACGAATGTTGATTGTGCTGTACGTGCTACGAGCGGCGTTAATTGGAGCCCTCGCAGCCGTGGACAGTCCAACCCTAGCACTACTCGCAGCAAAGATATTTCTGATTCTCGACTGCCTGACGATTCCGGCGCTGATGAAACTGCGAAGAAATTCGTGCAGCGCGTTGAGCGCAAGTTGTCCCGGCGCAGCCCACCACATCGGGATGGTATTGGGCGCAACGTTATCGACAACACCCTACTTTTTCGGCGAAGGATTCATCGTGCTGTACGCACTAAGCGCGATCACGAACCTGCTATGCGCCGGCACATTAGCAACCAACTGGTCCGAAAGAAAGGCGCGCCACGAGCATCTAAACCATGACCACCGCCTGGCAGACTCTTCCGACGAGCACAAAGTGCCAGTCGGGAAGTATGACTCCCTTGTCACGAACGTTGAATGTGAGAGAACACAGATTCCAGATGCACCACTACCGTCTGCCAGCTGCGGGCCCCACTTAGCAGGCGTGGTTTGAGCCGCTTTCTTTTGCCTACTTTTCTTTGCGGCGGCAAAGAAAAGTAGGTGCTGCCCCGCACAGGGGCAACGCTAATAGACCACTAACAAAACAAGGAAAGGCACCACCGCAGGCAAACAGCAAAAGCGCCAACCAAACAACACCACCACCCTCACCCCGTCGGAGACAAAACCATGCCCGAACAAAAAACCCAAACACCGCAGCTACCAAAAACAATGTTCATCAACGGCGAAAAAACCCCAAGCGCCGCAGGCAAAACCTTCCCCATCTACAACCCCGCAACGGGCGAAGAACTATCCCACCTCCCAGACGCATCAGAAACCGACATCGACCACGCGGTCAAAACCTCAAGAGCAGCTTTCGAGGCAAACACCTGGCGCAGAATGCCGCCAGCCACCCGTGAACGTCTGCTGCTAAAACTAGCCGACCTGTTAGAACAACACACCGACGAACTAGCCACACTAGAAACCCTGAACCAGGGAAAACTAATAGCCTTCTCCAAGATGCTGGAAGTCTCAGGCAGCGTCCAATGGCTCCGCTACATGGCCGGCTGGGCCACCAAAATCGAGGGCACCACCTTCGACCTGTCGATCCCCTTCCCACCCGGCACCCGCTACAACGCCTCAACAAAACGCGTCCCAGCAGGTGTAGTCGCCGCAATCGTGCCGTGGAATTTCCCACTCCTGATGGCGGTCTGGAAAATCGCCCCAGCCCTCGCTTGCGGCTGCACAGTCGTGCTGAAACCAGCGGAAGAAACGCCTCTAACAGCAATCCGCCTGGCCGAACTGGCTCACGAAGCCGGCTTCCCTCCAGGCGTATTCAACGTCGTCACAGGCCGCGGCGAAACCGCCGGCGCAGCGCTAGTCAAGCATCCCCTAGTGAACAAGGTTACCTTCACAGGATCGACCGAAGTGGGCCGCATCATCGGCCGCCAATGCGCTAGCGATCTGAAGCGCGCATCGCTGGAACTGGGCGGCAAGAGCCCCGTGATCGTGCTGGACGACTGCGACCCGAAGAAAGCGATCGAGGGCGCGGCCGGCGCGATTTTCTTCAATCACGGACAGGTCTGCACCGCGGGTTCCCGCCTGTACGTTGCGCGCTCGATTTACGACGAAGTGGTGCAAGGTATCGCCGCCGTGGCCGATGGCATTGCCTTGGGTTCCGGCTTCGACGCCGCGACGCAGATGGGGCCGATGGTTTCCGCGCGGCACCGCGACAAGGTCATGGGAATGATCGCCCAAGGCCGGCAGGAAGGCGGCGAAATCCTGTCACGTGACGCGGCCGTTGATGCGGACGGCTTCTTTGTCCGCCCGACGGTCATTGCCAATCGCGCATGCAAGCCGCTTTCCGTGGTCAGGGAGGAGGTATTCGGACCGGTACTGGTGGCCATGCCCTACGACGATATCGACGAAGTCCTGATTCAGGCCAACGCATCGGAATACGGTCTCGGCGCGAGTGTGTGGACGAATCAGCTCGACAAGGCATTGAGGCTGATCGACGGCATCGAGGCGGGAACCGTTTGGGTCAACACGCACAATATGGTCGATCCGGCGATGCCGTTTGGCGGGTTCAAGGCATCCGGAATCGGACGCGAGCACGGCAAGGCCATCGTGGATGCGTATACCGAGAGCAAGTCGGTCTGCATCGCGTATTGACCAGTCGGTCTCTGCACGTCTTGCGGCACCAACGCATCGCCGCCACAAGACGTGCACGCTTCTAGCGCCTCGAGGGCAACACAGTAAAATAGCGGGCACCCGCGCCGCCGCGCGTCAGCCTACCCTTGGGTGCCCCACCTTGAAACGCAAAATGCCCGCGCTGAACGCGCTGAAAGCCTTCGAAGTCGCCGGCCGCACGGGCAGCTTCACGCGCGCAGCGGAGCTGCTGAACGTGACGCAAAGCGCGGTCAGCCGGCAAGTCCGGCAACTGGAAGCTCAGCTCGGCGAGACCTTGCTTCAGCGTCACCATCACCACCTCGAGCTCTCGGCCGCCGGCCGCATCCTCCTGCAAGCACTGCAACAGTCATTTGACCGCATCGAACTCACGGTCCGCAGCCTGCAGGAGAAAACCCACCGCAACCGTCTGCGTATCAACGCGCCGCCCACCTTCACGAGCCGCTGGCTGATGCCGCGCCTCGGACGTCTGCGTGACGCGCATCCGCATCTCGAACTCAGCCTGTCGACCCGCGTCGACGACAATCTCGCCGAATCGGGCGTGCTCGACTGCGCCATCCGTTTCGGCAACGGCGAGTGGGAAGGTTTCGACAACCGTCTGCTGATGAACGAACGGCATATCGCCGTCTGCGCGCCCGCCTTGCTCGCGCGCCAGGCCGGCCGCGCGGCCATCGATCTGAATCAGTTCACGCTGCTGCACGTGCTCGCGAGCACCGATCAGCGCTATCTGACCTGGCAGCACTGGTTGAAAGCCGCGGGCATCGAAAACGTCGACACTCGCGGTGGCTACGAATTCGATCTGCTCGATCACGCAATCCGGGCCGCTATCGACGGGCTCGGCGTGACCATCGCCGATCGTCACATGATCGGGCGCGAGCTGGCTGAGGGGCAGTTGGTACAAGTGCTCAATGTGCACGTCGACGGCCACCAGTCGTACTGGCTCGTCACGCGCGCGGAACAGGACGAGCTGCCGCACGTCGCGCTGTTCCGCGACTGGCTGCAGCAAGAGATCTGGCTGACCGAGCGCGCGCTCGATTCGTCGGAGTCGGCGCAATTAGGCGAAGCGGGTTGAGGCGGACGAACTCAGGCGGCCGCAGCCAGCTCCGCCGCTTCGGGTTTAAAAGCAGCTTCGACGGCCGCATCCATGAGGATCATCTCGGCGCCCTTCTCCGCAACCATCATCGTCGGCGCGTTGATGTTGCCCGATGTGATGTTCGGGAAGATCGACGCGTCGACCACGCGCAAGCCGGTAACGCCGTGCACCCGCAAGCGCGCATCGACCACTGAGGTGCGCGGGTCGTCGCCCATCGCGCACGAACCGCACAGGTGATAGATCGAACCCGATTGCTCGCGGAAATACTGCAGGAAGCCTTCGCGCGTATTCACGTGCGGCCCCGGCGAGATTTCCTCGACCGTGATCTCTTTCAACGCCGGCGAAGCCATCACCTTGCGCACCAGTTCGCAACCCTGGATCACTTCGTCGATGTCTTTCTCCGTGGTCAACGCGTTGATGCGGATTTTCGCGGCGTCTTCCGCACGGTTCGACGCGATCTCGATCGAACCGCGGCTCGTCGGCCGGCACGGGTTGAATGCCAGCAGGAAGCCCGAATACGGCTCGGGTTCCAGATTCGCCTTGTTGCTCTTCGGAATCCGGTACGACAGCGGATTGAAGTACAACTGCAGATTCGGCTGCACTTCGTGGTCGTTGCCCTTGAAGAACCCGCCCGACTGGTTCACGCTCATCGCGAGCGGCCCCTTGCGCGTCAGCAGATACTGCAGACCGAGCTTGAGCTTGCCGAGCAACGGGCGCAATTCGTCGTTCAACGTCTTCACGTTCGCGCGATAGTAGAAACTCACGCACAGATGGTCCTGCAGATTTTGCCCCACAGCAGGCAGTTCCTTAACCATCGCAATACGATGTTTCGCGAGCAATGCGCTATCGCCTACGCCGGAGAGTTGCAACAGTTTGGGCGAATCCACCGCGCCCGCCGACAGAATCACCTCGCGATTCGCCATGAACTGCCGCGTCGCGCCGTTCTGCGTCACGCTCACACCAATGGCCCGTTGGTTACCGTCGAATAGCACGCGGCTCGCGAGCACGTCACGCTCGACCGTCAGGTTCTTACGCGTCAGCACCGGATGCAAATACTCGAAGCTGCTCGACGAACGCTGCCCTTTGCGCGTATTCACGTCGTAGATACCCGCGCCTTCGAATCGTTCGCCGTTGAAGTCGTCGCTGCGCTTGTAGCCGGCCTGGTCGCAGCCTTTCAGGAACACATGGCAGATCGGATGGACTGCATCCTTCATCGGCGAGATACGGATCGGGCCGTCCGCGCCGTGATACTCCGTGTTGCCGAGCGGATGCGATTCGAGCTTGCGGAAATACGGCAGCACGTCGCGAAACGCCCAGCCCGGGTTGCCCGCCGCGGCCCAGTCGTCGAAATCATGCGGCTGGCCGCGCACGTAAATCATCGCGTTGATCGAGCCGGAACCGCCCTGCACCTTGCCGCGCGGGCAATAGATCGGCCGGTTGTCGAGTTCCTTTTCGGGCTCGCTGTAGTACATCCAGTTATAGGTTTCGTTGTAGTACGTCTTGGTGAAACCCACCGGGATCTTGAACCAGAACGAGCTGTCCTTGCCGCCCGCTTCGAGCAGCAGCACCGAATATTGGCCCGACGCCGAAAGGCGATTGGCGAGAATGCAGCCCGCCGAACCCGCGCCGACGATGATGTAATCGTAGTTCATGCTCTATGTCGCCAAGCGGCGCCCAATCCATTGAAAGCGTAAAACAGCTGAATCCGCCAGGCTCAACCCTTGGCCGGCGCGAGATCCTTCACGTCGGCAGGAAGTGCTGCCATCTGCAGATGCAGACGCTCGCCGGTGTAAGGCGTGTGCTGCCGAACGACGTCCATGTTCAACTCCACGCCCAGACCCGGTTCCTGCGAAGGAATGATGTAGCCGTCTTCCCATTGAATCGGCTTCTTCAACACTTCAGCGTGGAAGCCGTCCCACGTGCCGATGCTTTCCTGAATCAGGAAGTTCGGCGTGCAGGCGGCAAGCTGAATACTGGCGGCCGCGCCAATCGGACCGTTGTACAGATGCGGCGCGATCTGCGCGTAATACACCTCGGCGATCGCCGCGACTTTCTTCGCTTCGAGCAGGCCGCCCACACGCGCCACGTTCAGTTGCAGAATCGACGCCGCGCCCGCTTCGAGCAGCTTGAAAAACTCGTACTTGGTAGTCAGGCGCTCGCCCGCGGCAATCGGAATACTCGTGTGCTGCGCGACTTGCGCCATCGCGCCTTCCTGTCCCGGCGGCACCGGTTCTTCGAACCACAACGGATCGTATTTCTCGAGGCGCTTGGCAAGCCGGATTGCCGACGACGGCACCATCTGCCCATGCGTACCGAACAGCAGATCGGCCTTGCTGCCGACAGCCTCGCGCACACGGCGGCAGAAGGTCTCGCAACGGTCGAGCACTTCCATCGACAGTTGATGACCTGAATAAGCCGTGTACGGCCCCGCCGGATCGAACTTCACCGCAGTGAAACCACGCTTGACGTTTTC
Organism: Paraburkholderia sp. SECH2; assembly: GCF_030464795.1. Taxonomy (NCBI): domain Bacteria; kingdom Pseudomonadati; phylum Pseudomonadota; class Betaproteobacteria; order Burkholderiales; family Burkholderiaceae; genus Paraburkholderia; species Paraburkholderia sp. SECH2. The sequence goes on along the minus strand of NZ_JALPRH010000004.1, from coordinate 244,369 downwards.
AACCGCACATTCGGCAGCGAGATCGGGATCGTCGTAGTCGTATTCACCGCGGCTGTTCTTCGGATACAGGTAGGTGTACGAGCGCAGACGCTGGTTCACCATGCCGCCGAGCAGTTCGTACACCGGCTTGTTCGCCGCCTTGCCGATGATGTCCCAGCACGCCATTTCCAGCCCGCTGACCACGCCCATCATCGTCAGATCGGGGCGTTGCGTGAAGCCGCTCGAATACGCTTCGCGCCAGAGCCGCTCGATATGGTGCGGATCCTTATCGAGCAGATAACGGCCGAATACATCGTCGATGATGTGGGTCATCGCTTTCGGATGGAACGTCGCCGAATAGATTTCGCCGACGCCTTCAATACCGCAATCGGTCTTGAGCTTGACGAAGATCCAGTACATGCCGCCCACATGCGGCGGCGGTACGGCGACGATATGCGTTTCGAGCGAGACGACTTTCATTTACGCAACCCCTTTTTTGCTAAGCATGTTTCTCAGCGCGAGGCCGGCAAAGCCGCCGAGCGCCGCCATTCCGGCCACATAGCCGAAGTAAAGCTGGTAACCGAAGACGCCTGGGAAGTTCTGCGTCAGATAGCCGTTGATCAACGGCAGGAACACGTCGGGCGAATAGCCGAGTACGGAGATCAGGCCGATAGCAAGGCCCATCGTTTCGACCGGGATATTGCAGCGATCCAGCAGCGACCAGTAGAGCCCGCGAATCGCGTAAGTCAGAATGCCGATGAACAGCACGAGGAACACCAGCAGCACATGGCTCGAGATACGCGGCGCCGCCATCAGACCAAGCAGCGACAGTGCGGCGAGAAAGAGCGCGATCACCAGCACAGAGACTTTCGAATAACGGTCGCCAAGAAATCCCCCGCCGATGCCGCCGATCGGTCGCATCCACAGCTTGAGCGTCGTGATCGTGCCGGCCATCACCACCGTCAAGCCGATTTCGCCTTCGTGCAGATACGCGGAAAAGCTGTAAGTCGCCCAGAACACCTGGTAACCGCAGAACACAATAGCCGCGACCAGCCACAACTCAGGAATCGACGCGAGCGTTTTCAGATCGACCAGCACGTTGCTGCGTTTCTTCGTGGCGCGGTTGGCCGCCGCGTCTTTAGCGCCTTGCGGATCTTTAACCAGCGCAAGCACCACGCCCAGTGCGATGCACAGAAACGCGTACATGTAGACGACCAGCTTGAAGCCGGCCGTCACCGGTTCGCCTTTGGTCTGCGTGAACCAGGCGAACAGCGTGATCGCGATCGTCGCGAGCATGGCTTCGATCAGGCCACGTCCACCATCGAGCAAACCGAAGAAACGGCCCTGCTCGTGCGTGCCGGCGATCATCGTCACGCGCTTGATCACGGCAGCCCAGAAGGTCAAGCCGGTCGACAATCCCCAGCCACCGAAAATCAGCATCAGCATCTGGAACGACGGCGCGGTCGAATACCACAGGCCGAGCACGCCAGTTGCGATCAGCGAAAAGCAGATCAGCAGACGCGGCGCGATCCGGTCGGCGAGCCAGCCACTCGGCAGGTAACTCAGCAGGAAGATCGTGCCGAGCGACGAATACAGATAGCCGAGCTGACTATCGGTGATGTGAAACACTTCGAGCATCGTCGGCTGATAGACCTGCCGCAGATACAGAATCGGGTAAATCGCGCCGGCCGCCACGACCAGCAACATGAGCTGGATGTAGCGTTGAGCCTTGTTGGCTTGCAATGCGGTTTCCGCGGCGCTCGAGGCGAGCGAAGCGGTGGTTTGAACGGGTTGAGATGACACGTGAGCGCTCCTGGAAGACGCAGCGCCGGTTCACCTGGCCGCCGGGTCTTCAAATATTTTTATAAGTGCAGCGGATTTGCTGCGTTTTTTGCGGGTTTCAAAACAACGCGTGCCGTCTACTCCGAATCGCGCGGCACGCGCCGGTTTCAGCTTTTCAGCTTTAGTACTTCATGACCACAAGGCGGGTCTGCGTGAATTCGAGCATGCCGTGCTTGCCGTCGTCGCCGCCGAGACCCGAGCGTTTCCAGCCCGCGTGGAAACCTTGATACGGATCGGCCGGCGTACGGTTCACATACAACTCGCCTGCCTCGATGCCGTTGGCAATCTTCATCGCACTGCGATAGTTCTCGGTATAGAGCACCGACGACAATCCAAACTGATGGTCGTTGGCCATCTCCAGGGCTTCGTCGAGCGTGCGGTATTTGACGACCGGCATGATCGGACCGAAGGTTTCTTCCTGGATGATTTCCATGTCCTGACGGCAGTTCGACAACAACGTGGCCGGATAGAAAAAGCCCTTGCCTTGCGGCAGCTTGCCGCCGGTTTCGAGCGTGGCGCCCGCAGCGATCGCGCGTTCGACCATCCCGTGAATCGACTGGCGCGACGCGTCGTTGACAAGCGGCCCCATCAGCGAAGGCTGTTCGGCACGATCGCCGCTTTCCACCGCGCTCATGTGCTTCTTCAGCAGCGCGACGAAACGGTCATGCACGCTTTCCTGAACGTAGACGCGTTCGATCGCCGTGCAAAGCTGCCCGCAGTGCGTGGTTTTGGATGCGACCAGATCGCGCGCGGCCTTCTCCAGATCGGCATCCGCCTCGATGATCGCGGGCGTCTTGCCGCCCAGTTCGAGCGACGGCTTGGCGATGTTCGTCTTGCAGTATTCGAGTACCTTGCGGCCCGCGCCGACGCTGCCGGTCAGCGTGATCATGCCGACCTTCGGATGCGTGCAAAGCGCCTCGGCGGTTGCGTGATTCATCGCGAGAATATTCACGACGCCGGCCGGCAGCCCTGCTTTCTCCACTGCCCTGGCGATCTCGAACGCGGAGGTCGGCGTGTTGTTGCTCGGGCGCACCACCACGGTATTGCCGGCGATCAGTGCGGGCGCCACCTTGCGCATGAACGTATAGACCGGGTAGTTGAACGGGATCAGGCATGCGACCACGCCGATCGGCTCGCGATGCAGCACGAGGTTTTCGTCGGGCGTGTCGCTCGGAATCACCTCGCCTTCGATGCGGCGCGCCCATTCGGCGTGGTAGCGGGTGATCTGGCCGGCGTAGATCGCTTCGTTGGTGGCGTCCGCGACGCTCTTGCCCGACTCCAGCGCGAGCGCCGCGCCGATGGCGGGCGCGCATTCGGTGAGCGCGTCGGCGAGCTTGTGCAGATAGACCGCGCGCTCGGCCGAAGGCAGCTTGCGCCAGCCCTTCTGCGCGGCGGCTGCGGCGTCGACCGCGGCGATCGCCTCGGCTTCGGTAGCGCCCGTGACGTGGGCAATCACGGCTTCGGTGGCGGGGTTGGTGACGGCGATGAGCTCGTCGCTTGCCGCGTCGATAAAGCAGCCGTTAGCAAAATTCCGATCGAGTCGCATCTCGTCTCCTGAAAACCTGGTGCGGTGGCGCATTGCCTTCGGCTATCGCCTTCATGCCAAAGGTGCATGGACGGAATTTTTCTCTGGGGCACGGCGCACCACAAGCGAATAATTCGCGGGACAAACATTCGAAAAAATCACGTTTATCCAGGGATGTGCCTCATACGCGAATCCCATCTCGAATAGCAGAATCCGGGCTTTGCCAAAAGCAGCGGCCTTTACAGGCGGTCGAACCCCGTTTCGACCCACTGAGGTCACTCATTACCAAAGTCTGGAGCTCACAATGAAAAAGAATGTCATCGCCACCGCCGCCTTCACGGCACTCACCTCGCTGGCGGCCCCGTCCGTCTTCGCGCAAAGCAGCGTGACCCTGTACGGCGTGCTCGATGAAGGCATCGACTACACCAACAACGCCGGGCGCGGCGCGGTCTGGGAAATGGCGAGCGGCTATGCGCAGGGCAGCCGCTGGGGCATGAAGGGATCGGAAGATCTGGGCGGCGGCATGAAGGCCGTGTTCCAACTTGAAAACGGCTTCGACGTGAGTTCGGGGCGGCTCGGCCAGGGCGGCCGCATGTTCGGCCGCCAGGCCTATGTGGGCTTGAGCGACAACCGGTTCGGCACGGTCACGCTCGGGCGCCAGTACGACTCGGTGGTCGACTACCTTGCGCAGACCACCGCCAACGGCAACTGGGCCGGCTACCTGTTTGCGCACCCGTACGACAACGACAACACGGACAACTCGTTCCGTCTCGGCAATAGCGTGAAGTACGCGAGCCCGGAGATCGCGGGTTTCCAGTTCGGCGGCGTGTACAGCTTCAGCAACGACACGAACTTCGCGAACAACCGTGCTTATAGCTTCGGTGGCCAGTACGCGAACGGCGGCCTGCTGATTGCGGCTGCGTACCTGCAGGCGAACAATCCGGGCGCGGGTTCCACCGGTGCGATCACCGCGAATGACGCGAGCTTCATCGCCGGGCGCATGCGGGTGTTTGGCGCCGGCATCAACTACACGTTCGGTTCGGCGACCGCCGGTTTTGCTTACACCAACTCCAACTATAAGGACCCGACCGGCAACGGCTATATCGGCATCCCGCTGGCGGCATCGGGTGTCAGCCTGAATACGCTGAAGTACCAGAACTTCGAAGTGAACGGCAAATACCAGTTCACGCCGGCCTTCTTTATCGGCGCGCAGTATGTGTACACGATGGAGAACTACGATGCGTCGACGGGCAGCGTGAAGCCGAAGATTCACTCAATCGGTTTGATGGCGGATTACAACCTGTCCAAACGCACGGACGTGTATGTACAGGGCGAGTATCAGAAGGTCGCGGGCGACACCACCCACTCGATTCTCGACAACGCGTTCATTCCGGGCGTGCAGGCGCCGTCGTCGACGGGTAATCAGGTGGCCGTGCGACTCGCGCTGCGGCACAAGTTCTGAGGATCGGGGGATTCGTGCGCTGGAGCCGCGCCGTGAGTGGCTCCGGGTCA